>NZ_JALNWM010000048.1 GCF_023230885.1 Desulfocurvus sp.
AGCCCGGGGCGGCGGGCGGGGCGCCCTCCTCCGTGGTCAGGCCCATGAAGCCCAGGGGCGCGCCGTCCGCGTCGCGGGCCACGGTCAGGGCCGCGCCGGGCAGGTATTCCCGGCGCACCAGCCGCGAATAGAACTCCAGGTCCCCGGGGGCGAGGAAGTCGTGGGTGGCGCGCACGGCGGCCAGCCACAGGGCGTGCAGGGCGTCCAGGTCCCGCGCCCGCCCGGGGCCCAGGGTCAGGCCGTGGCCGCGCACGGGCCGCAGCCGCCCTGGCGCGCCGCCAGGTATTCCTCCAGGCAGCGCCCCAGGCGGCGCATGCCCTCCTCGATACGCTCGGGCTCGGAGTTGGTGTAGTTCAGGCGCAGGGTGTTGTCGCCGCTGCCATCCACATAGAACGGCCGCCCGGGCACGAAGGCCACCTTGCAGCGGATGGCCCGCTCGAACAGCTCCATGGACGAATAGCCCTCGGGCATCACCGCCCAGAGGAACATGCCGCCCTCGGCGCGCGTCAGGCGCACCTCCGGGGGCAGGTGCCGCGCGGCGGCCTCCTGCATGGCCCGGCACTGCCTGCCGTAGCACTCGCGGATGCGCGCGATGTGCGCGTCCAGGTCGTTGGTTTCCAGGTAGCGGTACACGATGCGCTGGGTCACGGTGCTGGTGTGCAGGTCGCTGGCCTGCTTCACGCGCACCAGGGCGTCGCGCAGCGGACCCCGGGCCACGATCCAGCCGATGCGAAAACCCGGGGCGCAGACCTTGGAGAAGGAGCCGGTGAGTACGCTGTTCTCGGGCCGCAGGGCGTAGACAGGGGGCTGGTGCTCCCCGGCGAAGCGCAGCTCGCCGTAGGGGTCGTCCTCGGCGAAGAAGGTGTCCGTGCCCGCCAGGAGCTCGGCCACGGCGCGGCGCTTGGCCGGGCCGTAGGTCAGCCCCGAGGGGTTCTGGAAATTGGTCACGGCGTAGAAGGCCTTGACGCCGCGCGCAAGCTCGCGCTCCAGGACCTCCAGGTCCGGCCCGTCGTCCTCCAGGGGCACGGTGCGGAACTCGGGCTCGAAGACCGAGAATGCCTGGATGGCGCCCAGGTAGCCCGGGGCCTCCATGAGCACGGGCGAACCCTTGTCGATGAGCACCTTGCCCATCAGATCCAGGGCCTGCTGGGAGCCGGTGGTGACCAGGATGTCGTCGGCGGTCACGTCCAGGCCCTTGCGCTCGCGGTAGCGCGCGGCGATCCACTCGCGCAGGGGCGCGTGGCCCTCGGTGGTGGAGTATTGCAGGGTGGTGCGGCCCTCCTCGCCGATGACGTGCGCGGCGGCCTCGGCCAGCTCGCGCATGGGGAACAGGCCCGGGTTGGGCAGGCCCCCGGCGAAGGAAATGACCTGCGGGTCGGCGGTGACCTTGAGGATTTCGCGGATGAACGAACGGTGCACGGAGCTCATCCGTGCGGCAAAGGGAGAAGACATGGGCCAAGGCTCCTTCGGGAGGAAGGTTCTGGTTGCGCCGTGCGGGAACGGCGGTTTCAGCGCGCCGCGTCCGCAGCGGCTCGCAAATCTGCCGCCGCGCGCCGGGGGTCGGACGCGCGGCAGATGGCCGACACCACGGCCAGCCCGTCGGCCCCGGCGCGCAGCACGTCGGCGGCGTTGGCCGGGCCGATGCCGCCGATGGCCACCAGGGGCCGGGCCGTGGCGGCGCGCAGCCGGGCCAGGCCCTCCAGGCCCCAGGCCGGGCCGGTGTCGGTCTTGGTCGGCGTGGCGAACACGGGGCTCACGCCGTAGTAGTCCACGTCCAGCCCCCGGGCGGCCTCGGCCTGGGCCGGGGTCTCCACCGACAGGCCGATCACGGCCTGCGGCCCCAGCAGGCGCCGGGCGTCGTCCGGGTGCATGTCGCCCTGGCCAACATGGACCCCGTGGGCCCCGGCCGCCAGGGCCACGTCCACCCGGTCGTTGACCAGCACCAGGGCGCCGCTGCCCTCCAGGGCGGCGAGCACCTCGCGGGCCAGGGCCACGAAGGCCCGGGTGCCCAGGGTCTTCTCGCGCAGCTGGACCACCCGCGCGCCCCCGGCCACGGCCAGGCGCGCCGTGGCGACCACGCCCCGCCCCGCGCACTGGGCCGCGTCGGTGACCAGGTAGACCGTGTAGTCCGGCGCCGGGCGGCCCATCACCCCTCCACGCGCACCTGGGCCTCCAGGTCGGCGCGGTCCAGGGTGTAGAGGGTATCCAGGAACTGCGCCTGCATGCCGCCCGGCCCCTGGGAGCGGGCGGCGGCCGCGCCCCCGGCGGCGGACATCACGGCCATGCCCGCCACGGCGGCCTCGAAGGGATCGGGCACCACGGCGGCGAAGGCCCCCGTCAGGGCCGTAGCCGTGCAGCCCATGCCCGTGACCAGGGTCATGAGCTCGCTGCCGCCGGAAACAAAGGCCGTGCGCCGCGCGTCGGCCACGGTGTCCACCGCCCCGCTGACCACCACCACGCAGCCCGCGGCCCGCGCCACGGCCCGGGCCACCTCCTCCACGCCGCGCCCGGAGTGGGCGCTGTCCACACCGCGCGTGGCCCCCGCGCCGGCCATGATCGCCTCCAGGCGCGCGGAGTCCACGGCGTCCAGGGCCCCGGCCACGGCCAGGATCTCCGAGGCGTTGCCGCGCAGGATGGCCGGGCGGACCTCGTGCAGCAGGTCCAGGGTCGTGCGGGTGCGCATGCGCGAGGCTCCGGCGCCCACGGGGTCGAGCACCACGGGCACCCCGCGCCCGGCCGCCGCGCGCCCGGCCAGAAGCATGCTGCCGACCCACGGGCCGCTCAGGGTGCCGATGTTGAGCACCAGGGCTCCGGCCAGGGCCGCCAGCTCCTCCACTTCCTCGGGGGCGTGGGCCATGACCGGCGAGGCGCCCAGGGCCAGCAGGGCGTTGGCCGTGACGTTCATGACCACGAAATTGGTGATGTTGTGCACCAGGGGCCGCTCGGCGCGCACCCGCTCCAGGGCGGAGTGGACCGAGGCGATGGCGTTGCTGGCGGGCATGGGCTTCTCCTTGCTTGCGTGGCGCGTGACCTTCCACTGATACGCAAACCGCCCAGGATTTCAAGAGCTCCGGCGCCCGGGAGCGGCGGGGGGCGCATATTTCCCGCGCCGCGCCCCCGGGAGGGCTGTTTTCCTTGACAGCGCGCGCCCCCCGGGCAAGGTTTGGGCATACCCCGGCGGGTAGGCGCCGGGGCAACCGCCGCACCGGAGGCCCGCGATGCGAAAATGCATGGATTCCGCCAACCTGCACCGTCGGCTGAACAAGATAACCGGCCAGCTCAACGCCATCGGCAAGATGATCGACCAGGACGTGCCCTGCGAGGAGGTCCTCATCCAGGTCAACGCCGCCAAGAGCGCCCTGCACAAGGTCGGGCAGATCATCCTCGAAGGGCACCTCAGCCACTGCGTGCGCGACGGCATCGAGCACGGCGACGCCGACAAGACCATCGAACGCTTCGCCAAGGCCGTGGAACACTTCTCGCGCCTGTCCTGAACGCCGCACGCGCGCGCCCGCGCCGGGCATGGCGACTGCCGCTCTTGCTCCCCCGCCCCTGCGCCGCGCGCGAACGCCGCCCCCGCGCGCCCTCCCCCTGCCCCAGCCAGCCGCCCGGCTCCGCCCGGGCGGCTTTTTTTGGCGTTGACAGGCCCGCCCCTCCAGGCATACCCATACCCCCTATGGGTATCTAAAACAGGAGGGACGCCACCTTGCACCGTCTGCTCGCCTTTCTCGACAAGGACAACCGGCTGGAAATCCTGCTGCTGGCCGTTTCGGGGCTGGCCCTGGGGGCCAGCTTCCTGGCCGGGGAGGCCCTGGCCGCGGACCCGGCCTGGGCGGCCGTGGTGCTCTGCGGCGCGCCGATCATCAAGGAGGCCGCCACGGGGCTGTTCACACGGCTCGACATCAAGGCCGACGTGCTGGTCTCCCTGGCGCTCGTCGCCGCGGTGGCCATCGGCGAGGTGTTCGCCGCCGGGGAAATAGCCTGCATCATGCGCCTGGGCTCGCTGCTGGAGGAACGCACCGTGGCCAAGGCGCGGGCGGGCATCGAGCGCCTGGTGCGCCTGACCCCGCGCACGGCGCGGGTGGTCGATGGCGGCGCCGGGCGCGTGGTGCCCGCCGAGGAGGTCCGCGTGGGCCAGGTTCTGCGCGTGCAGCCCGGGGAGGCCGTGGCCGTGGACGGCGTGATCACCGCCGGGCGGACGGCCATCGACCAGTCGGTGATGACCGGCGAGTCCCTGCCCGTGGACAAGGGGCCCGGCGACGAGGTCTTCAGCGGCACGGTGAACCAGTTCGGATCCTTCGACATGCGCGCCGAGCGGGTCGGGCAGGACAGCGCCCTGCAACGCATGATCCGCCTGGTGGAGTCGGCCGACGCGGGCAAGGCGCGCATCGTGGCCGCCGCCGACCGCTGGGCGACCTGGATCGTGGCCCTGGCCCTGGCCTGCGCCGGGGGCACCTGGCTGGTCACCGGCGAGGTCATCCGCGCCGTGACCATCCTGGTGGTCTTCTGCCCCTGCGCCCTGGTGCTGGCCACGCCGACGGCCATCATGGCCGCCATCGGCAACGCCACGCGCCACGGCGTGCTCGTGCGCCAGGGCGACGCCCTGGAGCGCCTGGCCTCCGTGCGCCGCCTGGCCCTGGACAAGACCGGCACCCTGACCCACGGCGCGCCGCAGGTCACGGCCGTGGAAAGCCTGGACCCCGCCCTGGGGCCCGGAGCCCTGCTGGCCCTGGCGGCCTCGGCGGAGTTGCGCTCGGAGCACCCCCTGGGCCGGGCCGTCGTGGCCCACTGGCTGGCCCAGGGCCGCCAGCCCCCGCGCGAGCCCGAGGATTTCGCCATGCTCCCGGGCCGGGGCGTGCGGGCCCTGGTGGACGGCGCGCGCGTGCTGGCGGGCAACGCCAGGCTCCTGGAGGAGCACGGCGCGGCCCTGCCCCCGGCCCTGGCCGAGGCCGTGCGCCGCCACGCAGCCGAGGGCGCCACGGCGGTGCTCCTGGCCGTGGACGGCCGGGCCGTGGGCCTCGTGGCCCTGGCCGACACCCTGCGCGAGGCCGCCCCGGCCATGATCCGCGACGTGCGGGCCCTGGGGCTCACCCCCGTGCTGCTCACGGGCGACCACGAGCAGGCCGCGCTCCACATCGCCCGGCAGGCGGGCATCGCCGAGGTCCAGCCCGGGTGCCTGCCCGAGGACAAGCTGGCCCTCATCGACCACTACCAGGACCGCGGCCAGCCCGTGGCCATGCTCGGCGACGGGATCAACGACGCCCCGGCCCTGCGCCGGGCCCATGTGGGCGTGGCCATGGGCGGCGTGGGCAGCGACATCGCCGTGGACGCGGCGGACATGGTCCTGGTGGGCGACGACCTCGCGCCCCTGCCCCATGTGGTGGCCCTCGCCCGGCGGATGATGCGCACCATCCACCTGAACATGGCCCTGGCCATGCTCCTGAACGCCGTGGCCACGGTCCTGTCCATGCAGGGGCTCATGGGGCCGGTGGCCGGAGCCCTGGTGCACAACGCGGGCTCGGTGCTGGTCGTGCTCAACTCCACCCTGCTGCTGCGCTGGGCCCCGCGCGCGGAGCCGGAACCGGCCGCCCCGCCCCGGGCGCGGGCCGCGGCCGCCGGCCGCTGATCCCGCCGCAATCCCCGTTTTGCGCGGCCCTGCCCCGCTTCTTGCGCGGGCAGGGCTTTTTTTACGCTGGCGGGCTTCCCCAGGTGCCCCGGCTGTGGTACTTTGGGTGCCACTGGAGCATCGTATCCGACTGGAAGGAGAGACATCCATGGGAGTTCTGGGCAGCTCGCTCACCCTGCGCAAGCAGCCGAAAATCAGCGACACCGAGTTCGCGCAGCTGCGCGATTTCATCTACGACAAGACCGGCATCAGCATCCCGGACAAGCGCAAATACCTGCTGGAAAACCGCCTGGGCACCCGGCTGCAGGAGCTGAACCTCGCCTCGTTCAAGGACTACTACGACTACCTGCGCCTGGACGCCAACAGGACCAGGGAGATGGACGCGCTGTGCGAGCGCATCACCACCAACGAGACGAGCTTCTTCCGCGACATCAAGCAGCTGACCATGTTCAAGGACCACATCCTGCGCGAGACCATCGAACGCCAGGAACAGGCCGGGCGCAAGGAGCTGTCCATCTGGTCCGCCGGGTGCTCGTCGGGCGAGGAGCCCTACACCCTGGCCATCATGCTGCATGAGGTCCTTGGCATGTCCATCATCGGCTGGCGCATCCGCATCACGGCCAACGACCTCTCGCCGGCCATGCTGGAAAAATGCCGCCGGGGAGTCTATGGCGACTACGCCTTGCGCACCACGCCCAAGGGCATGCTGACCAAGTATTTCGACGACGTGGGCGGCGGCGAGTTCAAAATCAAGTCCAAGGTCCAGAAGCTGGTCAGCTTCGGGCCCATCAACCTGTCGGACCGCGCCCAGGTGCGGCGCGTGCCGCCCTCGCAGATCGTGTTCTGCCGCAACGTGATCATCTATTTCGACGATGTGATGAAAAAGCAGGTCGTCTCGTCGTTCTACGACAACCTCGTGCCCGGGGGGCACCTGTTCCTGGGGCACTCGGAGAGCATCCACAAGCTGTCCACGGCGTTCCGCCCCGTGTTCAAGCCGGGCGGCATCGCCTACGTCAAGGCCTAGGCCCCGGGCGGCGGGCAGCCCCCGGACGAGGAAAAAGAGCATGGCCGGCCCCGCGCCGCGCCACACAGATACGGAGGACAGGCGTGTACCAGATCGACACCAGCGCCGCGAATTTCCCGGAAGCCGACGACTATGTGCGCGGGTTCTTCCTCTATGTGGACCCGGACCACGAGGCCATGGTCGCCCTGTACCGCGTGACCGTGGCCAGGACGCTGGCGGCCCTGCGCGCGGGCTGGGCCTTCCCGACCATCGACCAGCTCATGCCGCGCAACGTGGAGCACCTGCGCGACATGTTCTACCAGGAGCAGCAGGGCGGCGCCCGCGAGATGGTCGACGCCGAGACCAAGATCGCCTCCTTCCCCGACGTGTACTTCCGCCTGCGCGAGGTGCTCGACCGGCCCACCAGCTCCGCCGACGACGTGGCCGACGTGGTCGGCACCGACGTGGCCCTGACGGCCAAGCTGCTCAAGCTGGTGAACAGCCCGCTCTACGCCTTCGCCGAGCCCATCGACTCCGTGTCCCACGCCGTGTCCCTGCTGGGCGTGCGCGAGGTATCCAACCTCGCCCTGGGCATCTCGACCATCAATTTCTTCAAGGACATCCCGCCCGAGCTGATCGACATGCGCACCTTCTGGAAGCATTCCCTCAGCGTGGGCATCTTCTCCAAGCTCCTGGCCGCCCGGGTGCGCGGGGCCAACACCGAGCGGCTGTTCACCGCCGGGCTGCTGCACGACGTGGGGCGGCTCATCCTGTTCAAGAAGCTGCCCTACGCCTCCACCCAGGCATTGATCCACGCGCGCTCCAACATGCTGCCCGTGGTCGACGCCGAGACAGACGTGTTCGGCTACGACCACACCAACGTGGGCCAGACCCTGCTGGCGGCCTGGAACTTCCCCCAGGAGATGACCGACCTGGTGCGCTTCCACCACACGCCCATGCAGGCGCCCATCCCGCTGGACGCCGCCATCGTCCAGGTGGCCGACAACCTGGCCAACGCCGCCGAAATCCCGGCCGGCGGCAAGTTCGTACTGCCCGGGCTCGCCCCCGGGGCCTGGGAGCTGCTCGGCCTGGGGCCCGACTCCATCGAGCCGCTCATGGAGCTGTACGACCTGCACATCGAGGAGGTCACCGAAACCTTCCTCTAGGGCGGGCCCCCGGTTGCGGGCTTGCCTTCGCGGCACCGAGCGACTATAATTTCAAATGCGCCCGCCTCATGGCGGGCGCAGTGGTCCCCGCCCCCACCGGGCCGCACCGGGCCGGGACGGTTCCGCCCGCCCCCAGTCAACAGCAAAGCCAGGCGGCCATGACCATCAAATACAACGTCGCGTTCATCAACCCCTTCCTGGAAGCCGTCATCAACGTGCTCTCCACCATGGCCATGGTCTCCGCCACGCCCGGGCGCCCGTATATCAACACCCGGCGTACCTCCCAGTGCGACGTGACCGGGCTCATCGGCATCACCGGCCACGCCGAGGGCACCATCGCCCTGTCCCTGTCCAAGGGCGCCATCCTGCGCATCGTCGGCAACATGATCGGCGAGGAATACACCGACCTGAACAACGACATCGCCGACGCCGTGGGCGAGCTGACCAACATGATCGCCGGGCAGGCCCGCCAGAACCTGTCCGTCCTGGGCCTGAACTTCCGGGCCTCCACGCCCTCGGTGGTCATCGGCAAGGGCCTGCGCGTGGCGCATCCGGCCTCGGGGCCCATCCTGACCATCCCCTTCACCACCCCCGACGGCGACCTGGTGGTGGAGGTCTGCTTCGTGCGCGCCCAGGAGGTGGCCGTGGGCAAGGAGGTGGCCGCCAAGGCCCCCGACGCCAAGGCCAAGCCCCCCGAGGCCCCCGAGGCCAAGGCCGCCGCCCCCGAGCCCGCCCCGGGCCCCAAGCAGGAAAAGATGGACCAGAACGCCATCGACAAGTTCTTCGACTAGCCCCCGCCGCCGCGCCCCGGGGCGCCCGGAACCCGCGCCCGGGCCAGGCCCCGGCTTCCGGGGGCGAAGCTTTGGGGGGCGGCGCCAGCGGACAGTCGCACGCCGATGCTCACCGTGCCCCGGTGGGGCGGGGCTTTGGGGATGCGGCGCCAGGGAGCGCCGCCGGGGGCAGCCGCTCCCGGGGGCAAGCCAGGCGCCCGGCACGGCGCCCTCCGGGCGCGGGCACGCGGCGCCGCCGCGCCTGCGGCACCCGGGCCGGGCCCCCCGGCACAGCGCCCCCCGCCGGAAAGGCGCCGGGGAGGGGAAGAACTCCCGCTCAGACAGGCCCCAGGCGCCATGAACGGACAGGCCGGATTCCATATGGAATCCGGCCTGTCCGTTCATGGCGCCGCCGTCCCGGGCGCGGCGCCGTCCGGGCGCCATGCCGGTGGCGGGGGGCGGCCAGGGGCGCCGCCCCGCAGAAGCCGCGCTACCCGGCCACCACGGCCCGGTCGCGCCCGCCCTCCTTGGCGGCATAGAGGGCGGCGTCGGCGCGGGCGAAGAGGCTCTCGGCGGCCTGCCCGGGGCCGTCGGCCTGGGCGATGCCCGCGCTCACGGTGATGCGCAGGGGCGGCTCGATGCCCGGAAAGGTCATGGCCGCGGCCGCGTGGCGCACGCCTTCGACGATCTCCAGGGCCCGGGCGCTCGCCGTGGCGGGCATGATCAGGGTGAACTCCTCGCCGCCATAGCGGCAGGCGAGGTCGTGCCCGGGGCGCACGCCCCGGCGCACGGTGCGGGCGAACTCGCGCAGCACGAGGTCGCCCGTGGCGTGGCCCCAGGTGTCGTTGACGCGCTTGAAGTGGTCGATGTCGAAAACCACAAGGCACAGGCTGGCCCCGGGGCGCAGGGCGGCCAGTTCCTCGGCCATGCGCGCGTCGTAGAAGCGGCGCATGTACAGCCCGGTGAGGCCGTCGACCATGGCCAGCTCGAAGAGCCGGGCGTTGTCCAGGCTCACGGCCAGCACCGTGGCCACCAGCCGCAGGGAGGCCAGGACATCGGGGGCGGCGGAGGCGGCATCCAGGGTCAGGGCGCCAAGGATCAGCCCGCTGGAGGCCACCACGGGCAGCACCAGGCAGCCCTGGCCGGGGGCGGGCCCGGCGGGCAGCGGAGCCGGGGCGCCGGGCAGCGCGTCGAAGGCCATGTCGCGCTTTTCGGCGAACACGCGCCCGAAGGCCCCTTCCGCCACGGGCACGGTCAGCTCCGGACGGGCCGAGGCGTTGCCGGAAAAAACGCGGTCCAGGGTCAGGGTGGCACCGTCGGAAGCCAGGGTCCACAGGGCCGCGCGCGGCGCGGCGGCGAAATCGGCCAGGGTTTCCAGGGCCATGTCGGCGACGGTGTCGCGGTCCGATGCCTGGGCCAGCATCCGCGAGGCGAAGTTGAGCAGGAGCAGGGTCTCGCCCAGGTCGGTTTGGGACGCATGCATGGCGGCTCCTTGCCCGGCCGGGCCGGGAGGATTCGAGGTCCGGCTCACAGTTCCACGACCATGCCGTCGCGGGCCATGAGCACTTCCAGGGGGGTTTCGGGCATGAACAGCCGGGCGTAGCGGCAGGTTTCGTCGTGGAAGGCCTCGATGGAGGCGTCGTCCAGGGTGGGTTCCTGGTGGAAGAGGCACAGGGCGCGCACTCCGGCGCGCTTGGCCAGCTCCACCCCCGCGATGTTGGAGGAGTGGCCCCAGTCGCGCTTGCTCGTGCTGGCGGCCTGGAAGGTGTACTGGGCGTCGAAGACAAGCAGGTCGGCGCCGCGGATATGCTCCAGGAACGGGTAGTCCGCGGCCTCGGCGTCCTCGCGGTGCTCGCTGTCGGTGGACATGACGAAGCACTTGCCCCGGGCCTCGAAGCGGTAGCCGTATGAGCCCCCGGGGTGGTTCTGGGCGAAGGGGGTCACGGCCATGCCGCCGATCTCGACGCTGCGGCCCGGGGCCAGGGTCTCGAAGCCGATGTCCGCGCCCAGGTCGTCGAAGTTCACGGGGAAGAACGGCGGGGACTGCTGGGTGCGCAGGGCGCGCTCCAGGGCCTCGTGGCAGCCGTGGAAGCGGATCACGTTGCCGGGCACATAGGCCGGGGTGAAGAACGGGAAACCCATGAGGTGGTCCCAGTGCAGGTGGGTCATGATGAAGTCGTAGCGCCCGCCCGAGGGACCGCGCGTGGCCAGGACGGCAAGGCCCAGGTCGCGCAGGCCGGAGCCGCAGTCCACCACAACCACGCCCTCGCCGCCGCCGTCCACCTGCACGCAGCAGGTGTTGGAACCGTAGGTGCCCCACACGGAAAACGGCAGCTCGGAGTCGATGAAGGCGTCCACGTCGGCGCCGGGGCCAAGGCCCTTGCGCGCCGCAGCCCGCAGGGCCCGGGCCACCTTGCGGCGGATGGTCGGGGCGGTGGTGGACACGGGCAGCGATCCGCGGCAGCCCCATACGGTCACTTTCACGGCGGCACCTCCTCTCGGCGCGGCGGCGGTTCGCCTTTTATACAATCGTCGCGGCAGGAGGTCAAAGCAGCGGCGCGGCGAAAGACACGGGAGGGCGCGCGGCGCGGCGGCCCTAGTCGAAGTCGGCCAGCAGGGCGCCGACGTGCAGCTCGTCGCCCAGGGCGTAGGTCTGGTACTGCTGGCGCAGGCGCCAGACGGCCTGCTGGAGCTGGTCGGACGAGATGCCGTTGCGCAGGGCGGAATATGCCTCCACGAAGGCCGCCAGGCTGTCGCAGACCTTGATCAGCTCGCCGTCCTTGGGGTCCTGGTCGTCGCGGTTGGCGGGCCCCTGAAGCTCCTCCCAGGTCACGGGGCGGACCGCGCCGTCCCGCACGGCCACGGCCTGGAACTCCGAGCCCGTCTCGCGGCCGAGGAAATAGCCCAGCCGCGCGGACAGGTCGGCAAAGCCCCCGGCCTCCAGGGGCCCGTAGACCCGCCGGGCCAGCTCGCTCTCCTCGTACTGGCGGATGAGGTCGCCGATGGTGCGCACGGATTTTTTCACCGGCGAGATGATGTCGCGGGTGAGCACCTCGGGCAGGTCGTGGAACAGCCCGGCGAAGAAGTTGTTCTGCCTGCGCGCCGGGCAGGCGCCCACGGACAGGCTGAAGAACCAGGCATAGGCCGCGACGATGAACAGGTGGCCCAGCACGGAGGTTTCGGGGATGCGCGGGGTCTGGGACCAGCGCGTCTGGAAGCGCAGCTGGCCGCACAGGTGGGCGAAGCGGCCCAGAACGGACTCGGGCCCGGCCAGCAGGTCGCCCACGCCGCGCAGGTCGGTGAAGCGGCCCAGCCCGTCGACGAAGGACTGCTCGATGCCGGCCTTTTCGTCGTCCCAGGGGCCCAGGTCCTTGATGAGGTTGAACTCCCAGCTCGAGGCGTAGAGGTGGGCGGCGTCGAGGATGCGCCCGGCCAGCCCGGCCTGGCCCTGGGGCAGGGACAACCGGGCCCGGAAGCGGTCCCAGAACTCGCGGCCCACGGGCAGCAGCAGGGGTTCGAGCTGGTCGAGGACCCAGGCCGTGAGCTGGCGGTGGTGCTCGGGATTCTCCTTGATCTTGTAGAAGATGGGCGGCTTGATGTCGGTTATGACCAGGCGGTAGAAATAGTCGAACAGGCCGCCCTCGACCACGGCGTCGCCCAGCTCGCGGCGCCGGGCGGGCGTCATGTCCCGCGAGTTGAGCATGAAGAGCATCCAGGCGGCCATCATCTTGTGGGCCTGCTTGTCCACTTCCAGCAGTTCCACCGGACGCAGCTTGTCGTTCCAGCGCTTCATGGTCGTGCCGGAGAAAATGAATTGCAGCAGGCTCTTGCGGATGATCGGCATGGCGGCTCCCGTTATGGGCCCCACCCTATCCCGCAGGCGGGCAAAGCTCAAGGCCGACGGCGCCGCCGCAGGGGCCCCGCGACGGGCGCCGGGCAGGCGCCCAGGCGCGGGCTCCGGTCGTGGACGTGGACGGCATAACTGGCTCGCTGCCGAGGCGCCGCGCGCGGGCTCCGGGTGCGGACATGGCCGCATGGCCGCGCGCATATTGGCGCCCCCCCCGCGCGGAGGCTCCCCGCCAGCGTTCACCGCAACTCGCCAGCGCGGATCGCCGGTGCCCCGGGCGGGATCCCCGTGCCGGGCTGGCAGGGGCGCAGCCCGCGCGGGCCGGGGCCCGACGCCCCGCCCCGCGAAAAAGGCCCTCCAGGGGCTTCCCAAGCGGAAATTTTTCGGGTAGGTTTCCGGTCCCTGTTACGTTTCGCGCCGTATACAATTTCGATTGACAGCCCGGTGCAAAGCTCTTAAGGAGCTTTGTTTCCGACTTCATGACCCGAGGAGCTTCCTATGAAGACATATAGCCCCAAGCAGGGCGAAATCGCCCGCGAGTGGTTCGTGGTCGACGCGCAGGACAAAATCCTGGGCCGCCTGGCCACCCAGATCGCCACGCGGCTGCGCGGCAAGCACAAGCCCGAGTACGCCCCGCACATGGACACCGGCGACTTCGTCGTGGTGGTCAACGCCGAGAAGATCAAGGTCACCGGCGCCAAGCTGGAACAGAAGAAATACTACAGCCACTCCGGCTATGTCGGCGGCATCCGCGAGATCGCCCTCAAGGACCTGCTGGCCAAAAAGCCCGAAGAGGTCATCCGCAAGGCCGTGCGCGGCATGCTGCCCAAGAACCGCATGGGCCGGGCCATGCTCAAGAAGCTGAAAATCTACGCGGGCGGCGAGCATCCCCACGGCGCGCAAGGCCCCAAGCCGCTTGACATCTAGCACGCACCGCAAGGAGTGAGACAATGAGCGAATTCTTCTACGGTACCGGCAAGCGGAAGACCTCCGTCGCCCGGACCCGCATCTACCAGGGCGGGACAGGCCGCATCATCGTCAACGGTCGCCCCTACGAGGAGTACTTCCCCCGGGCCACCCTGCAGATGATCATCCGCCAGCCCCTGAACCTGACCAAGACCCTGGGCAAGTTCGACATCAAGATCAACGTCGACGGCGGCGGCATCGCCGGCCAGGCCCAGGCCGTGCGCCACGGCATCACCCGCGCCCTCATGGAGTTCGACGGCGGCCTGCGCCCCTCCCTGAAGAAGGCCGGGCTGGTCACCCGCGACGCCCGCAAGAAAGAGCGTAAGAAGTACGGCCAGCGCGGCGCCCGCGCCCGGTTCCAGTACTCCAAGCGCTAGGATCGGTTCTCACGCGGTGCTCTTCCGGGCGGGCTTGCGCTTTGCAGGCCCGCCCTTCGCTTTGGCCCCGGGCGGCCCGCTCCGCCGCCCGGCGGCCCCCACCCCTCGGAGGCGCCATGTCCACCGGAACCAAGGTCCAGCCCCGGCTGCTGTTCGCCGACGCCAAGGGCACCATCTACGACGACCCGGACCTGCTGCTGCTGTGCCGCCGGGGCGACGAGCTGGCCCAGCCCCGGCCCCAGGACCTGACCCCCCTGCCCGAGGGCAGCGACGTGTTCCTGCTGCCCGGGCGGCGCGCCGTGGGCCTGGACCCTGAAACAGGGCAGGCCCTGGCCCTGGAGGAGAACGCCGTGGCGGCCTTCGTCTGCCCGGCGCATACCGTCACCGGCGTGGCCGCCTATGCCACCGACCAGGGCGCCCCGCGCCTGCCGCTCATGGCCTACGCCGCCGTGGGCTTCGCCGAGGGCCGCTTCTGGGTCTGCGCCAAGCGGGTGGACGAGGACCGCCGCCAGGTGTTCAGCGGCATCCCCGAGGAGCGCATCGCCCAGGGCGCCCGCAACCTCCTGGCCAAATACCCCAAGAACCGGCTGGTGGCCCACCTGGGCCGCTGCGCCCTGACATTCTGCTGCCCGGCGGCCAAGAACCTGGCCCTGGGCCGCTTCGAGGCTCCGCTGCCCACGGCGCGGACCTGCAACGCCCGCTGCGTGGGCTGCATCTCCCACCAGCCCGAGGACTCGGGCTTCCCCTCGCCCCAGGGCCGCATCACCTTCCGTCCCAGCCCGGCGGAGATCGTGGAGGTCATGGCCGAGCACGCCCGGCGCGAGCGGCGCCGCCCGGTGTACTCCTTCGGCCAGGGCTGCGAGGGCGAGCCGCTGACCGAGGCGCGGACCATCGCCGAGGCCGTAACCCGCTTCCGCGCGGGCGGCGGACGCGGCACGGTGAACGTGAACACCAACGCCAGCCTGCCCGAAACCGTGGAGCCCCTGGCCCGCGCGGGGGTGGATTCCATCCGCGTGTCCATGAACAGCGCCGACCCCGGGCTCTATGCCGCCTACTACCGGCCCCAGGGCTACGACGGGCTGGCCGCCGTGCGCCAGACCGTGGGCCAGGCCAAGGCCCACGGGCTGTTCGTGTCCCTGAACCTGCTGTTCTTCCCCGGCGTGACGGACACCGAGGGCGAGCTGGAGCGCCTGGCGGCCTGGGTCCACGATCTGCGGGTGGACTTCATCCAGCTGCGCAACCTGAACCTGGACCCCGAGCTGTACCTGGAGCTGGCCGCGCCCTTCGTGGGCGGCCCGAGCATGGGCCTGGCCAACTTCAGGAAGCGCCTGAAAAAGCACTGCCCCTGGCTGGAATTCGGCTATTTCAACCCCTACCTGGGCGAGCGCGAGGCCCCGGGGGCGCCGTAGGCCCGGCGTCCCGGTCGCGGCGCATGAAAAAGCCCCGGAAGGCAAGACCTCCCGGGGCTTTTTCGCGCAGCGCGCGCCGCGCCGTCAGCAGGACTCGGGGAAATGGACCACCACCTGCTCGGCGTCGTCCTTGCCCATGCGCTCCACCGTGCCGATGACCCAGGCGCGCTCCTGCATGCCCTCGGCGCGGGACACCACGTCCAGGGCCGCGTCCTCGGGCACGATGAGGATGTAGCCGATGCCGCAGTTGAAGATCTGGAGCATCTCCGGCCAGGTCATGCTCCCGGCCTCGCGCAGCCAGCGGAACACCGGGGGGATGTCCCAGGCGCCGAAATCGATATGCGCCGCAACGCCCCGGGGCAGCACGCGCGGGATGTTGTCGTAGAATCCGCCGCCCGTGACGTGGCACATGCCGCGCACTTCCAGCTCGCGCATCAGGGCGCGCACGGTGCTCACATAGATCTTGGTCGGCGCCAGGAGCACCTGGGCCACCGTGGACTCCGGCTGCCCGGGGAAGGGGTCCTGACCCTTGAGCCCTGCGGCCGCGGCCAGCTTGCGCACCAGGGAGTACCCGTTGGAGTGGACCCCCGAGGAGGCCAGCCCCACGAGCTTGTCGCCGGGGCGCACGGTGGAGCCGTCCACGATGCGCGCGTTGTCCACCACGCCCACGCAGAAGCCGGACAGGTCGTATTCGCCGGGGTTGTAGAAATCGGGCATCTCGGCGGTTTCGCCGCCCAGAAGCGCGCATTCGCCCTGCTTGCAGCCCTCGACCACGCCTTCGAGCACCTTGGCCGCGCGGTCCACGTCCAGCTTGCCCGTCGCAAAATAGTCCAAGAAGAAGAGAGGCTTGGCCCCCTGGACCAGAATGTCGTTGACACTCATGGCCACCAGGTCGATACCGATGGTATCATGGACATCGTACTCGAAGGCCAGCTTGAGCTTGGTGCCCACGCCGTCGGTGGAGGCCACCAGCACGGGCTCTTCCATGGCCGTGGTGTCGAGCTTGAACAGGCCGCCGAATCCGCCGATGTCGGTGATGACGCCGCCGGTGAAGGTCGAGGCGACCATGCTCTTGATACGCGAGACAAAGGCGTTGCCCGCGCCGATGTTCACTCCGGCTTCGGTGTAGGCCTTGCTCCTGTCGGTCATGGGAACGCTCCTTGCAGGGAAAGATCGGGACGCACGGGCGTCGAGGGGTGCGTTATAAGTGTTTCGCGCCCAATCTTCAAGGGAGTATTTTCATGAATAATCACGGCTTTTTCGCGTCTGGCGGGCCCTGGCGGGCCCTGGCCCTGGCGGCGGCCCTGGCGGCGGCCCTGGCCCCCGGCCCGGCCCCGACGGCCAACGCCACGGGCGAGGGCGGCGCCCCGGCGCAAAGCGTCCGGCCCGCCCCCGGGCCCAGGAGCTTCGGCACCGGGAGCGGGGATATCCAGGTCGGCCGCGACCCCGCGACCGGGGCCGAGGTCATCCGCGTGACCCCCGCGCCCCGGGAGGAGCCCCGCTACGATGTGCCGCCCGTGGAGGTCCGCCCGGAAATCCACTGGCCGCCCAAGAAAAAATAGCCCGGGCCCCGGCCCGCGATCCGCCAGGAGGGCGCATGCATCCGGCCCAACTCTGGAAACCCTTGGCGGGCGGCAAGGTCCAGTGCCGCCTGTGCGCCCATTTCTGCGTGCTGGCCGACGGCCAGCGGGGCCAATGCGCCGTGCGCATCAACGACGGCGGCGCCCTGTTCACCCTGGTGGCCGACCGGGTGGCGGCCCTGGCTGCGGACCCGGTGGAAAAGAAGCCCCTGTTCCACTTCCGCCCCGGGACCACGACCCTCAGCCTGGCGACCGTGGGCTGCAACATGAGCTGCGCCTTCTGCCAGAACGCGAGCCTCTCCCAAGGGCCGCGCTCGGGGGAGCCCGTGCAGGGCCGCCCGGCCGACCCGGCGGCCCTGGCCCTGGCCGCGCGGGAGCACGGCTGCGCCAGCCTGTCCTACACCTACTCCGAGCCCACGGTGTTCTTCGAGCTGGCCCGGGCCACGGCCCAGGCCGCCCGGGCCCTGGGGCTGGACAACATCCTGGTCTCCAACGGCTTCATGAGCCCCGAGTGCCTGGAGGCCCTGGGGCCGCTCATCCAGGCGGCCAACATCGATCTCAAGGCCTTCTCCGAGGATTTCTACCGCGAGCTCTGCGGCGCGCGCCTGGGGCCCGTGCTGGACAACCTGCGCCACATCAGGGCCCTTGGCTGGTGGCTGGAGGTGACCACCCTGGTCATTCCGGGCCTCAACGATTCCGACGCCGAGCTGGCGGCCCTGGCGCGGTTCATCGCCACGGAGCTGGGGCCCGACGTGCCCTGGCATGTATCGCGCTTCCATCCGGACCACCGCCTGCGCGGGGTGCCCGCCACGCCGGTGGCGACCCTGGAGCGCGCCTGGCGCCTGGGCCGCGACGCGGGGCTGCGCTTCGTCTATCCCGGCAACGTGCCCGGGCACGACGCCGAGTCCACCCGCTGTCCGGACTGCGGCGCCCTGCTGCTGCGCCGCACGGGCTTTGCGGTGCGCGATGATTTCCTGGGCCACGGCCAGCAGCGCGGCCGCTGCCCCGGATGCGGCCAGCCCGTGGCCGGGGTCTGGTAGCAGCCGGGCGCCCAAAGGAAGCGGGGCGGACCTTGCCAAGGCCCGCCCCGTTCATGCCGCATGGGCACCGCTCCCCGCCCTCGCCGCTTCAGACCACAACGTCCACGGATGCG
>NZ_JALNWM010000049.1 GCF_023230885.1 Desulfocurvus sp.
CGCCCCGGGGCGGCCCCGGCTAGCGCCCGTCGGCGAGCTTCATGAGCACCAGCCCGGCGACGATGAGCCCCGCCGCCAGCAGGCGCAGGCCCCCGGCCTGTTCGCCCAGGACCAGGACGCCCACCGCGAACGCCCCCACGGCGCCGATTCCCGTCCAGACCATATAGGCCGTGCCCAGGGGCAGGGAACGCATGGCCAGCGCCAGCAGGAAGAAACTGACGCCCATCGCCGCCAGGGTCGCCGCCGAGGGGCCCAGGCGCGAGAATCCGTGGGATTGCTTCAGGAAATAGGCCCAGACGACCTCAAGGACGCCCGCGCAGACAAGCAGGAACCAGGACATGCGGTTCTCCGTTCCGAAGAGCCGGGCCGTCCCGGACAGTGCAACCCGAAGTGGGGGAGGTCGTGGCCTCGCGGGGGCCCGGCGCGGGCCGCAACCACCGGCCGCCCGCACCGGGGGCAAGCAGTGCGGCCCCCGAAACGCCCCCGGCGTGTTGCGGATGCCAACAGACGCCAGGGGACATCGACGGGCCCCAAAACCAAAAACCGAGGGCCCCGACGGTCTTCTCCATCAAGGGCCCCGGGGGAAAGCCTGTGGCGGAGGGGGAGGGATTCGAACCCCCGGACAGGTTGCCCCGCCAGCGGTTTTCAAGACCGCCGCCTTCGACCGCTCGGCCACCCCTCCGCAGGGCGCACAGCATAGGCAAGGGGGCCGGGGTTGTAAAGAAACCCCTTGCGAGGCCGGAAGATCCCCGGGCCCGGCGCTGCGGGCCGCGCCGGGGCGGCCCGGACGACGCGGGGCGGGGGAAAAAGCGCTTCACCACGACGTTCCGGGCAAAGCGGACCCGGACGGCGCAGGGCGGGGAACCGGCCCCGGCCAGGCGCCGCGCCGGGGGCAGGCCCGGACGGCGCAGGCCGCGGCCCCGCCCAGCGCCGCGCCTCCGGCGGGCGCAATCCAAGGTCCGGTCCCGGCCGGATTCCGCCCGGGGAACCGTTTCGAGACGGGGCCGCCTTGGGCCGGGCTCGTCCCGGGCGGCGCCTGCGGGCGGGTTCCGCCTTGTGCAGGATGGCGGCCCGGGCGGCGTGCAGGGCGGCGGGCCGGACGGTCCGCCCAGGCGCCGGTTGCCCGCCAGGGGCAAAACCTGTAGGCTGCGAATGGCGGATTCATGTACGCCGGGCGGCGCGCCGCCCGCGCACCGGCCATACCGGCCCCCCCAAGCCCGGGCGCCCCCCGGCCCCGGCACCCGGAAGACTCCGGGAGCCCAGGAGATTCCATGTCCCAAGCCAAAGACGGCGACAGCGTGCGCATCCACTACACCGGCACCCTGGACGACGGCACCCTGTTCGACACATCGCGCCAGCGCGAGCCCCTGGAATTCACCCTCGGCTCGGGCATGGTGATCCCCGGCTTCGAGAAGGCCGCCCTGGGCATGAGCGTCGGGCAGTCCAAGAAATTCACCATCCCCTGCGCCGAGGCCTACGGCGAGCACAACGCGGAACTGATCTATGTGGTGGACCGCGCCGAGCTGCCCGAGGGCGTGGAGCCCGCGCCGGGCATGGCCCTGGAGGCCCAGGGGCCCGACGGCCAGCCCTTCCGCCTGAACGTCACCGCCGTGGACGAGGGCACCGTGACCCTGGACGCCAACCACCCCCTGGCAGGCCAGGACCTGACCTTCGAGATCGAACTGATGGCCATCGGCTGAGGCCGTGACCGCCCTTTGCATCCGCGCGGCGCGCGCCTTGCGCCGCGCGGCCCTTCTGGCCCTGGCCGTGGTCCCGCTGGCCCTGGCGCCGGGAGCCGCCCGCGCGGCGGAGCCAGGCGGCGCGCGCCCGGCCCATCAGGAGGCCCCCGTGTCCCTTCCCCGCCCCGTGACGCTCCTGGCCGTGGGCGACAGCCTCACGGCGGGCTACGGCCTGCCCGCCTCCGCCGCGCTGCCCGCCGTGATCGAAGCCCTGCTGCGCCAGGAGGGCCTGGACGTGCGCGTCGTCAACGCGGGCGTGTCCGGCGACACCACGGCGGGCGGGCTGGCCCGGCTGCCCTGGCTGCTGGAGGAGCCCCCGGACTGCGCCTGGCTGGAGCTGGGGGCCAACGACGGGCTGCGCGGCCAGGACCCGCAACGCATGGAGGCCAACCTGGACGCCATGCTGGAGTTGTTCGCGGCCCGGGGCGTGCCCGTGCTGCTCATCGGCATGCGCGCCCTGGAGAACTACGGAGCGGACTACGCCGCCCGCTTCGACGCGGTGTTTCCCCGCGTGGCCGGGCGCCACGGGGTGCCCCTGCATCCCTTCCTGCTGGAAGGCGTGGCGCTGGACCCGGCCCTGAACCAGGACGACGGCATCCACCCCAACAAGCGCGGGGTGGAGGTCATCGCCCGGGCCCTGCTGCCCCGGGTACGCGAGCTGGTCCTGGCGGCGGCCCGGCCCTAGCGGCCGGCCCCGACGAAAAAACCGACGCCCCCGTGCGCGAGGCCGCGCGGGGGCGTCGGTTTTTGCGCCGCCGCGCCGGGCCCCGTGCGGGCGCCCTACTCGTTGCGCAGTACGCCCCAGGCGCTGCCGCGCAGGGCCCGGCGCACGCCGAGCAGCCCCAGCAGGACCGTGGCAGCCACCCCGCCGACGGTGATCGCCGCCAGGGGCAGGGGCAGGAAGACCCAGCTGCGGTTCAGCGCCCCGGCCACGAAGGCCCACGAGCCCGCCATGCCCAGCAGGGCCGCCAGGGCCGCCGCCGCCGCACCCAGGATGGCGAACTCCAGCACCAGGGCGGCCATGATGTCGCGCCGGGTGGCCCCCAGCACCTTGAAGACCACGGCGTCGTAGTGGCGCGCGCGCAGGTTGGCGCGCAGGGCCTCGGCCAGCACCAGCAGCCCGGCCACAAGGGCCAGGGCCGCCGCCGCGCCCACGGCCAGCCCCACCTCGTCCACCAGCCGCCCCAGGTTCTCCAGCACCTCGCGCATGGAGATGGCCACCACCTCGGGAAAGGCCCCGGTCACGGCGCGGAACAGGGCCGCCTCGTGCTCGCGGTCGGCGTAGGCCGTGGCGATCCAGGTGTAGGGCGCGCCGTCCAGCACCCCGGGGGAGAAGATGATGGTGTGGTTCAGGCCGCCGGAGGTCCAGTCGATGCGCCGGGTGCAGGCCACGGTACCCGTGATGCGCCGCCCGAGCACGTTCACCGTCAGCGTGTCGCCCACGGTCATGCCGAAGCCGCGGCAGACGCGCTCGTCCAGGCAGATGAGCGGCGGCCCCGCGTAATCCGGCGCCCACCAGCGGCCCTGGGTCAGCTCCAGGCCCCCGGGCATGGGCCCGGCGAAGGTCAGCCCCCGGTCCGAGCGCAGGGCCCAGGCCACGTCGGGGTCCACGTCCACCGCGTCGGCCTCGCGCCCGGCGATCTCCACGATGCGCCCCCGGATGGAGGGCTGCTTCTCCACGCGCGAGACTCCCGGAACGGCCAGGGCCGTGCGCTCCAGGGCCTGCATGGCCCCGCGCGGGATGTCGATGAAGAAGAACGACGGCGCCGTGCTCGGGGTCTGGCGGGCGATGATGTCGCGGATGTTGCCCTCGGACAGGGCCACGGCCACCAGCACGGTGAGCCCCAGGCCCAGGGAGAAGACGACGCTGGCCGTTGCCGCGCCCGGGCGGTGCAGGTTCGCCAGGGCCTGGCGCAGGCGCGGCCCGGCCGGGCGCGGCAGGCGCGCGGCCAGACGCCGCACCAGGGCGGCCCAGGCCCGCAGCACGGCCACGCTGCCCAGGGCCCCCGCCGCGAACCCCAGGGCCACGCCCCGGTCGTCGCTGGTGGCCAGCAAAAGCCCCGTCAACGCGAGGACCGCCAGGGCGCAGGCAGCCACGGTGCCCCGGCCCGGGCGGCGGTCCCCGGTGTCGGCGTAGCCCCGGAACAGCCGCGCGGGGGATGTCAGCCCCGCGGCGGACAGCGGCCACAGCGAAAAAGCCAAGGCCGTGAGCAGCCCGTAGGCCACCGCCAGCAGCGCCGGGAGCTGCGGCGTGTGCCGCAGCACGGGCACACCCAGGCGCAGGGCCAGGGGCTCGGCCCCGGCCCAGACCACCAGCCAGCCGGCCAGGGCCCCGGCGGCGCTGCCCGCCAGGGCCAGGGCCATGACCTGCACGAAATAGATGCCGCTCACCAGCCGCCGCGAGGCGCCCAGGGCCTTCATCACGGCGATGGACCGCTGGCGCCCGGCCAGGAACGCGCGCACCGCCCCGGCCACGCCGATGCCGCCCACAAGCAGCGTGGCCAGGCCCACCAGGGTCAGGTACTGGGCCACGTCGTCCAGGAGCCAGGTCAGCCGCGTGGCGGCCTTGTGAAAGGTGCGCACGCGAAACCCGCCGTCGGGATGGGCGGCCAGCAGCTCGGCGGCCAGGGCGTCGGCCTCGGCGGGGCCCCTGTGCTCCTTGGGCAGGCGCAGGTTGTACACATAGCGGGCCAGGGTGCCGGGGCGGACCACCCCCGAGGCGGCCAGGGCCTCCAGCCCGACGATGAGCCGGGGCCCGAGGGCCCAGAACTGGCCCACGCGGTCGGGCTCCTGGCGGATGATGCCCGTGAGTACGAATTCGGCCCCGCCCACGCGCACCACGTCGCCCAGGAGCAGGTCCAGGCGCTCCAGGAGCGCCTGTTCGGCCACGGCGCCCGGCAGGCCGTCGCGCCCGGCCAGGGCCTGGGCCAGCCCGAAGCCGCCCATGAGGCTGAAGCGCCCGTAGAGGGGGTAGGCGCCGTCCACGGCCTTGAGCTCGGCCAGGGCCGAGCCCCCGCCCTTGCGCGGACGGACCATGACCCGCATGTCCACCTGGCGCGAAAGCTCGCCCCGGGCCTCCAGGGCGCGGGCCACGGCGGAGTCCACCGGAACGTGGGAGCGCATGAGCTGCACGTCCCCGCCCAGCACGGCCCGGGCCTCGGAGGCCAGCCCGCCGCCGATTCCGGCGGCGAAGGTGCCCACGGCGGCGATGGCCGCCACGCCCAGGGCCAGGCAGGCCAGGAACACGCCAAGCCCCCGCGCGCCGCCGCGCATCTCGCGCCGGGCCAGCCGCAGGACCAGGCGCAGCTGCGCCGCAGGGGTCATGCGCCCGGCCCCTGGCCCTGGCCCAGGCGGCCGCCGTGCATGTGCACCGTGCGGGAACAGCGCCCGGCCAGGGCCATGTCGTGGGTGATGAGCACCAGGGTCACGCCGCGCCGCTCGCGCAGGTCGAAAAGCAGATCGGCCACCCGGGCGCCGGTGTCCTCGTCCAGGTTGCCCGTGGGCTCGTCGGCCAGCAGCAGGCGCGGGCCCGGGGCGAAGGCCCGGGCAATGGCCACCCGCTGCTGCTCGCCGCCGGACAGCTCGGCGGGATAGTGCCCGGCGCGGGCCTCCAGGCCCACGGCGGCCAGGCTCTCCCGGGCCCGGTCCCAGGCGTCGGGGTTGCCGGCGAACTCCAGGGGCAGGGCCACGTTCTCCAGGGCGGTCATGGTCGGCACAAGGTGGAAGGCCTGGAAAACCACCCCCACCGCCCCGCGCCGGAAGCGCGCCAGCCCGTCTTCGTCCAGGGCGCGCAGGTCCTGCCCGTCGACCACCACACGCCCCGAGGAGGCCCGCTCCAGCCCGGCCATGACCATGAGCATGGTCGTCTTGCCCGCGCCCGAGGGCCCGGCAACGCTCAGGGTCTGCCCGGCCTCCACGGCCAGGTCCACCCCGCGCAGCACCTCAACGGGCCCCGCGCCGCCGGTCAGCGTCAGGCGCACGTCCACAAGTTCCACCATGTTCCTGGCCGGTTCGGCCATGTTCGCACTCCTTTGTTGCGGGCGCCACGAAAGCCGCGTCCGGCCCCGGCGCGGGCGCCGCCGCGCGCATGGCGAAATCCCGTGAGTTGGTGTATACCCCAGGCCCAGGCCAGGGAAAAGCCGTTTCTGGCGCCCGCGCCCAACGGCCCCCTCCCGCGCCGCCCCCGAAACCCCCGTCCCTCCCGGAGGTCCCCATGAAGGTCGTGGCATTCAACGGCAGCGCCCGCCGCAAGGGCAACACCCAGCACCTCGTCGACCACGCCCTGCGGGAACTGGCCGCCCGGGGCGTCGAGACCGAAAGCGTCTCCCTGGCCGGGCACCCCCTGCGCGGCTGCGTGGCCTGCCTCAAATGCTTCACCAACCAGGACAAGCGCTGCGCCGTGGACGTGGACTTCGTGAACGACTGCGTGGAGAAAATGCTCGGGGCCGACGGCATAATCCTGGCATCACCCACCTACTTCGCCAACGTTTCCGCCGAGATGAAGGCGCTCATCGACCGCGCGGGCATGGTGGCCAAGGCCAACGGCGACATGTTCGCGCGCAAGGTGGGCGCCGCGGTGGTGGCCGTGCGCCGGGGCGGGGCCATCCAGGTCTTCAACGCCCTGAACGCCTTTTTCCTCATCGGCCAGATGGTGGTGGTCGGGTCGAGCTACTGGAACATGGGCATCGGCCTGAACCGGGGCGACGTGGACGACGACACCGAGGGCCTCCAGACCATGCAGACCCTGGGCCGCAACATGGCCTGGGCCCTGGAGCGCCTGCGCGGCTAGCTCCCGCCCAGCCCCAGGAAATTGCGCACGCCGGTGAAGATTATCTGGGCCGCCAGGGCCGAGAGGATCAGCCCGGTGAGCTTGGTCAGCACCTCGATGCCCAGGCGCCCCAGCAGACGGCGCACATGGGCCGAGAGCACCAGCACGATCCCCAGGCAGGCCACGGCGGCCATGAGCGCCCCGCTGCCCACCAGCCGGTCCTGGGCGGGCATGGCCGCGCCCATGACCAGCAGCGCGCCCGTGGTGGCCGGGCCCACGGCGATGGGAATGGCCAGGGGCACAACGCTGATGTCGCCCTCGCTCTGGCCCGCCTCGTCCCCGGCCCGGCCGCGCACCAGGGACACCGCCGACAGGAACAGCAGCACCCCCGCCCCGATGCGGAAGCTGTCCACCGTGATGCCGAAGACCTCGAAGATCAGGTTCCCGAAATGGAACAGCACCAGCGTGACCACGGCCACGGCCAGGGTCACGCGCAGGGCGGTCAGCCGCCGCCCGCGCGGGTCCATGCCCTTGGTCAGCGCCAGGAACATGGTCAGGACGAAGAAAGGCGTCAGCAAAAAGAAGAACTTGATGAACACGCTAAGGAACAGGTGCACGGCGGCCTCCGGTTTTGGCGTGGCGCGGGCGCGGCGGGGGGAGCCCCACCGCGCCCGCGATCATACCACGCAGGGGGCTGCCTGTAACGGGCCTTGAGGCGCCCGTCAACCACCGCGTCGGCAGGACCCGTCACCAGACGCGCGCGCCCTGGCCGAGCACCGTGCCGCCCAGGGTCAGGCCCGTGCGCAGCAGGGCGTCGGAGCCCCGCGCCCGGGCCGCCGCCGCCGAGCCGGAATAGCCGTAGGCCGCCTCGCGGCCGCGTTGCAGCGCCTGGGCCGCGCGCAGCCCGCCCTCGCGCTCGATGGCCGCCAGGTCCAGGGCGCCCAGGCCCGCCGTGCCCGCCAGCACCTCCAGCGCCGAGCCGGACCCGGCGTCGATGCCCGCGCCCACGGCCCCCACCCGCGCCGCCGCCAGCCGGCGGCGCAGCTCCGCCCCGGCGCGCTCCCGGTCCCGCGCGGCCTGGCGCTTTATTTCACCGGCCTGGCGCGCGGCCTCGGCCCGGGCGACCTCGGCCTGGCGCCCGGCGGCCCGGGCCTGGGCCTGGGCCTGGCGCCCCTGGGCCACGCCGCCCATGACGGTGTTGACGATACCCAGCCCCAGAAGCCCGGCGGTAACAGGATCAGCACCCATCAGCGTACCCTCGCGTAGAGATAGTAGTTGTCGTCGCCCACGAGCCTGCGCAGCAGGGCCTCGCGCTCGAAACCAAGGAACCCGAACCATTTGGCCCGCGCGGAATGCCGGACGTGCACCGTGGTCTGGATGCGCGTCAGGCCCAGCCCGCTTTCGGCGGCCTCCAGGCAGCGCCGGGCCAGGCGGGCACAGGCCACGGGGTGGGCCTCCACCAGGGCGCTGGTCAGGGCCCAGGCGTTGCCCGTGGCCCCGGGCTGTATGCCCACCCCGCCGCAGGCCACCACCGCCCCCGCGTGCAGGAGCGTCCAGCACGGGCCGCTTGCGCGGTACATGGCCGCCAGGGCCAGAAGCCCCCGGCGGCCGCCGCGCGCGGCAAAGCCGAGACGGTCGGCCGGGCGCAGCTCCAGGCGCCGCACATGGGCCACCTCGAAGGGGATCACGCGCATGCTCAGCCCTCCCCCTGCACCTGCGGCACGCAGCAGACCACGGTCATGGGCAGCGGATCGTCCTGGCGGATGGTGAACAGGCCGTCGCGGTCATAGCCGCTGGCCAGGCGCACCTCGCGGTCGCCGTCCAGCAGCGGCGGGGCCGTGCCCGCGCGCACGGGCGCGGCGTGGGGCAGCAGGCGCTCGTACTTGTCGGCCACGTCGTCGCCCGGGCACACGCGCCCGCCCACGGTCTGGCGCAGGCGCACGGTGACGCCCATGATCCGCTTGCGCCGGGTCTGCGAGGTGCCCGCCGCGCCGCCCACCTCCAGGCGCATGGGCTGGAGCACGGCGCTGTAGGGCAGGCCGGCGTGGACCTTCCAGGCCGCCCGGGGCAGGGCCACGGCCCCGCCCTGCACGCGCCGGGGCTCCTGCAGCGCGCCGTCCAGGAGCACGGACACCTCGCGGCCCTCCAGGTGATCCAGCCCGGTCAGGGGCCCGGCGGGCAGCCGCCGCCAGCAGAGGCCCCCGCCCTGGTGGACGGGCAGGCCCGCGCCGTCCACCCAGGCCCCGTCGGCCAGGAGCAGGAAGCTGCCCGCGTCCGGCTCGGCCCCGCCCACGGTCAGGGGCACGCCGCACAAGGCATCCAGTCCGGCCAGGCCCTCCAGGAGCACCTGGTCGCCGTCGCGAGCGCAAAGCCCCGGGGCGCACACGCGCACCCGCCCCGTGTCCGCGAGGGTCTCCACGGCCTCCACCCGCGCGCAGTTGGACAGGCCGCAGTCCATGAAGAAGCCCCCGGCGGCGTCCCGGGCGCGGGGGGCCGGGCCGCCCGCGCGCTCCCCGGCGTCGAAGACGGGATCCAGCCGCTCCACGGTGCGCAGCGTGGCGCCGTCCCCGGCCGTGCGGCGCACGAGCATCCAGACCTCGTCGCCCCAGGGGCCCGGCACGGTGGCCACGCTCTCGCAGCGGCCGTCCCCGCCCAGCAGATGGCGGTGCCAGGCCACCACGCCCTGCTCGCGCAGGTAGGTGCAGGCCGCCAGCACCCCGTCGTGGCGCACGGCCCACAGCACCCCGTCGGGCTCGCGGGCGAAGGCCATGTCGCGGATGCCCGGGCCGGTGATGTGTTCGGCCAGCAGGGTCAGCTCCGGCGAGGCATACCTGTAGCTGGCGATATCGTAGGCCATTTCGCGCACCTTGCGCCCGCTGCGCGAGACGAAGAGCACCGCCCCGGACACCGGCTCGGGCCGCACCGCCGCGCTGCCGTGGGAGCTCTGGCGCTTGCGCTGGACCTTGGCCGGGGTCATGCCCTCGCCCTCCAGGCCGGACCAGACCTTCAGCTCGCCCGCATTGGTGCCCACAAGCAGCTCCTCCTGGTCGGCGATCCAGCGGATGGGATTGACCCGCGAGCCGGACAGGGTGATCTCGATGGCGTCGTCGTCCAGGGGCCTGTCCTGCACGCCGTCCACGAAGGCCGCCGTGTTCATGCGGAAGTCCTCGTGGGCGCCGGTGCGCGACATCCACAGGGTCAGCGGCCTGGCCCGGGTGGCGCCCAGCACGAGGCGGTCCTCGTAGAGCCCGACCACGGAGGGCCACCGGGGCGCCCCGCCCTGCTCCCCGGGGCCGAAGGCCTCGGGCATGGAATCCGCGCGCTCCAGGAGCTTCCAGAATTCGCCCCGCAGCTCCCCGCCCGCGTACATGGACTCGATCTGGTCGCGGGCGTGGACCGGCGAGGCCGCGAAGGCCAGCTCCAGGCCCGCGCCCTCGGCCAGGTAGACCCCCGGGCCCTTGTACATGTACCAGCCCGGGGCGCCCTGGGGGTCCAGGGCGCGGACGATGGTGGCGACCTCGAAGGTCCGCCCGGCGGGCAGGGCCAGCCGCGCCGCGCCCGCCTCGGCGCAGACCGGCCCCGTGCCCCCCGGCGCCGTGGCGGCCAGGTCGTGGCCGGGCATGCGGTAGTCCAGCTCCTCCAGGCTCCAGTCGTCGTGGGCCCGGCGCACGAGCTTGCGCGGGGCCGTGTCGGGATGGACAAGGTAGAGCACGTCGCAGCTCTGGACGTGATCAACGCCCCAGACGGCCGCGGCGCCCCAGGGGCTCTGGATGCGGTAGACCGGATCGGCGGTCCAGAGCCCGGCCCAGGCGCCCGCGCCGGGCTCGTTGTCCGGCACGGCGTCGTGGGCCGCGAGGCAGCGATACACGACCCCGGAGCGGCCCGCGTAGTCTCCCGGGCCGTATGCCGCCCCCGCCTCCCAGGCGGGGGCGGCGGACTTGAGCACGACGCCCCCGCCGGTGAAGAAGCGCAGGAAGCCGTCGCCCATCTCGATGACATAGCTCTGGCTCTGGGTGCCGTTGAAGTCGAAGGACACCAGACGCGCCGCCGAGCCCTGGGCCCCGGCCAGGGCGATGAAGCGCGTTCCCGACCGCTTGCAGACGCTGCCGTGGGGCCTGGGGATGAAGTTCTCCAGCCTGCGGCAGCCGGTGTAGTACTTCTCGTGGTCCGTGCGCCCGTCCAGGTGCGGCGACAGCTCGCCGCCCGTGAAGGCGTTGATGATCGGCGATGCGGAAACGCTCATGGTCTACCTCCTGGCCCGTTGCAGCAGGTCGGGCCGGTTGGCTTCGGGGGTGCCGCCGCCCCGGGCGTCGCGGCCCTTGGCCGTGCGCAGGCGCTCGCGGTACAGGGCCTCCAGGCGCTCCTTCTCGGCGCTGGAGCCGGTGATCTTGCGCGCCAGGCGCGCGGCCACCCGCGCGGCCAGCGCCACGCGGAAGGTCGGCGGCATCTCGGCCGGGTTCTCCACCCGGCGCACATAGCGCACGGCCACGGCCTCCAGGTCGCACAGCAGGGCCCCGCCCTCGATGGCGTAGGACACCTCGGGCTCGCAGCCGATGACGTGCAGGCAGTCGGCGGGCAGGCGGAAGGCCCGGCCGTAGCCGAAGGCCGGGGCCTCGGCCAGCCGGGCCAGGTCCACGCGGCGGATGGCGAACTTCCAGGGGTGCTCCTCCAGCATGGCGTCGCGCTCCACCTCGTACACCGCCCGGGCCAGCCGGGCGCGCTCGGTGTCCTGGTCCGCCGAGGCGATGCGGTCCTCGCCCAGCTCGATGAGCGCCCCGGAGAGGATCTCCACGCTCATGGTCTAGTCGTCCCCCTGGAAGAGGCTGCGGAAGAAGGCCTCGCGCCGCTTCTGGCCGCCGTCCGCCCCGCCGGGGGCCGGAGCCTGGATCGCGGGCGCCCCCTGGGCCGCGCGCGGCTCCAGGCGCTCGGGATACAGCTCGAAGCTCACCTGGGCCGGGCCCTGCTGGTCGCCGGGATAGGCGTCGCGGGCGCGGGCCTCGCCGACGAGGGTGAAGGCCGCGCCGGGCTCGGGGGCCTGGGCCAGGCCCAGGGCGGGCAGGGTCTGGGCGTCCAGGGTCACGACGATGCCCTTGTGCCGCTGTTCCATGATGGTCGGGGTCTGCATGGTATTCTCCTTGCTCGGGGTTTTGCGCGGCGGGGCCGGGGCCCCGCCGCGGGTGTCCGTTGGTCGCGACCGGCCGGGGGGCGGGAAGGCGCGCGCGGCCCCTCCCCGCCCGGACGGCGGCGGCCGTCGGCTAGCGCGCCAGGTAGTGCGGATACACCGACAGGCTGCCCTGGGCGGCGGGGTCGGTGCTGGCCAGCACGGCGCGGGTCTCGGCGCGGGTGTCGCTGGGCGGGATGAAGCGGCCAAGCACGGCCCCGGCCGCCAGGGCCAGGGGCCCGGCCAGGGCGCACACGGTGCCCAGGGGCTCCCAGGCGCCGCCCGCGTCGCGCTGCTCCAGGGTCACGCCCAGGCTGGCCCCGGCGGCCAGGGCCAGGTCGGTGTCGGCCTGGGCCACCACCTCCTGGGAGCCCAGGGCCCCGGCAAAGCACAGCACGCGGCCGTTGCCCGGGGCGCTGGCGTTCTGGGGCAGGGGCTGGGCCTTGGCCAGATACTCGTCGTGGACCTTGAGGATGTGGTCGTACATGCTGCGCGTCCTCCTAGTTGAAGGCGACCGTCGCCTCGGTGGCGTCGGCGAAGTTGTAGCTGGTGACGATGGGCACGCCGTTCCATTCGGCGATGCGCCGGTCCACGTTGCGCTCGGAGGCGGTCATCTGGAAGGCGGCGCCCTTGCCCGCCTCGGCCAGGATGCTCATGACCTTGCGGTGGCAGAACAGGAAGGTGCCCGCCCCGCCGCGGACCATGTCGAGCAGGTTGTCCACCTGCATGGCCGTGGGCGGGGTGGCGGGGGTGATGTTCACCAGGGCCGCCACGGTCCGGGGGTTGGCGATCTGGATGCCGAAGTAGCCCTTGAGGCGCACGCCGTAGCCCAGCACGCCGCGCTCGTCCTCGTAGAGCGTGCCGCCGCCGACGGGGCGCACGTCGAGGATGCCGCCCTGGCGGAAGGTGTTGCTGGAATACAGGCCCGTGGTCTCGCCGGGCACGAAGCGCACGGCCAGCAGGCTGTAGCCCTGGTCGCCGACGCCCCCGGCGTCCATGAGCCGCCCGGCGTCCTGGGCGTACTTGCGCAGGTTGCCGTAGACGATGGCCTTTTCGGCGTCCACGCCGAGCTTGCGCAGGGCCTTGGGCAGCTTCTTGGCGAAGTAGGCGTCGCGCCCGCCCATGGCCTTGGCCTTGTCCTCGGGCAGGAACATCCTGGCCCCGAGGATGGACAGGTCGACCTTCTTCAGCCGGGTGCCCACGTCGATGGTGCCCAGGGGCGCGTCCATGTCCACGAAGCCGCCGCCGGTCACGTCGGAGACCTCGTCGTAGACGTTCCACAGGGCGTGGGAGGCCTCCTCGAAGGGGATCACGTCCAGCACGGGGGTTTCCTCGGTCAGCCAGTCGACCTGGTCGGGCTGGCGGGTGGCGAAGCGGGCGCTCAGGTCGCGCAGGGTCGAAGCGGTGCTCATCTGCTATTCTCCTTTGCCGCCGAAGACGACTTCGGCGAAGAAGCGTTCGGGAGTCATGGCCTGGCCGCGGGGTGCGGGACCACCGATCCCCCCGACGAAGCCGTCCTCCTGGTTGGCCTTCCCGATCTCGTGAAACAGGCGGACCAGAACCGGGTCGTCGCCGTGGGCGTCGAGGATGCGCCGGGTCTCGGCGGGGTCGAGCCCCGCGCGGCCGGCCACGGCCTCGAAGCCCCGCCGGGCGATCTCCGTGTTGCCCCGGGCGTCCTCGCCCCACAGCTGCTCCAGCACGCCCAGGGTCTCGGCCCGCCGCTGCCCGCGCTGGGCCTCGAACTCGCGCGCCGTGCGCGCGGCCAGCTCGTTGTAGCGGTCCGAAAGGCCCTGGGCCTGGCCGGGCGACAGGCCCAGCTCGTGGGCCGCCGCACGGAACCAGCCCATGAGCCGGGCGTCGGCCTGCTGGCCCTCGGGCAGGGCGATGTCGTAGCCCTCGGGCCCGGCGGGCACGCCCGTCAGGCGCCGCAGCTCGGCGTCGAACCGGGCGCGGTCGTCGTCGCTGGCGTCCCCGGGCAGGGGCGCAAGGCCAACGGTCTTGCGCCCGATGAGCGCCTGGGCGCTGGCCAGGGCCCGGGCCATGTCGCGCACCCCGGCGTACTTGCGCAGGGCGGGATGCGCCGACAGGGGCACCGTCCGGCCGTCCAGGTCCCATGTTTCGGTGTCGGGAATGGCCTCCTCCAGCCAGTGTCGAGCAGTCGGGGAAGGTGTCTGCGCGCCGTGTCCGTCAGCGGGGGCAATCGAGGCTTCCTGCGTCATGGTCCCTCTACTCCTTTACTTTGAAATTCTCAGGGTTTTCGAAATATTCCACCAACTGGAACAGGGTCATCCGGCCGTAGCGGAACTCCACCTGCTCGCCCCCGCGCCAGGGCCCGGGGGCCGGGGCCGGGCGCATGAAGCAGTGCGTGCGCAGGAACTCGCGCAGCACGCGCCCCGATGGCGTGGCCAGGGCCGCGTGGATGTGCCCGTGCAGCTCGCGTTCGCTCATGGCTTGCGGCTCCATCAGCCCGCCTCCCCGGCCCCGGGGGCGGGGCCCGCGCCCGGAATCCCCGCGGCGCCCAGGCCCCGGGCCAGGGCCTCCAGCTCGCGCCCCTGGCGCAGGGCCTCCACCTCGGCCGCAGGGCGCACGCCGGTCTGCGGGAAGCCGCGCTGCTCCATGACCCGGCGCACGTTCTCGTCGTGGCGGAACAGGTCGAGAACCTGGGGCGCCACGGCCACGATGGGCGCGATCTCCGCGTAGGTGCGCAGCACCGAGCGCGCCTGGGACTCGCGCTGGGCCAGCATGAGCGGGCTCACATAGTCCACGCGCAGCCCGTGCCCGGCGGCCTCGGGCGGCGCGGGCGGCAGCTCCCCGCGCCGCGACATGAGCCGGAACAGGCGGTCGAACAGGCGCTGGAAGTTCTCGCGCTGCTGGTTGACCAGCAGCGGCCCGAGCAGGAACATGCGCTCGGAGGCCAGCTCGGCCACCTCCAGGGCCGTGGGCGTGCCGCCGTTGCGCACGCGCTGGCTCACGGCCAGGAACAGGTCCACGAAGAAGGCCTCGTTGATGTCCTGCCTGGTGGCGGCGAGCATCTCCAGGGAGAAGCGCGGGTCGCCGCCCACGGACAGGGGCCCGAAGTCCGCCAGGCTGTTGCCCTCGGCGCGGCGGTAGTAGTTCATGGCCCGGGGCTCGAAGCTGAAGCGGCCCACAAAGCCGTCGTCGGGCACAAGGTAGGGCGGCGCCACGGCCAGCTGCCCGGCCTCCAGGATCAGCCGCTTCATCTCGTTGATCATCTTGGCGTCGGCCAGGGCCTCGGTTCCGGGGCTGTAGCTGTAGGCCGTGCCCGGCAGGCGGTGGGCCCGGGCGACCACATAGGGCAGCTCGGCGTAGCCGCCCACGGACAGGACGTGCCCGTCCCCCAGCTCCATGTAGACCGAGCGCCAGGCCAGCCCCGGGCGCCGGGCGCCGCCCCCGCTCCGGACGGGGGTCACGGCGTGCAGGAACTCCACGGGGCGGCCCGCGCCGCGCCCGGGCCCCAGGGCGCGCCGCAGCGCCGGGGACAGCCGCTCCTCGCCCCAGCGGGCCGCGGCCTGGCGCGGCGTGAGCCGGAAGCGGCGCAGCACGGTATCCACCTCGCCCAGGTGGTTCTCGTCGATGTAGACCTCGTGCAGGGGCAGGGCCCGGAAGCGGATGCCCGCGTCGGGCACGGCCGGGTCCTCGTCCACGAAGAGGCACTGCCAGCCGAACAACCCGGACTGGTGGTAGCCCAGCACCTGCTGCGGGTAGTATCCGCAGCGCTCCAGGGCGGCGTAGAGGCGGTCCTCGGCCTCCTGGAGCCAGGCGCGCACCCGGGGGCTGGCCGCCAGGTCGCGGTCTTCCAGGCCCAGGGCGAACCAGCGCTGGGACGGCGAGGACGCCCCGGCCAGCATCCCGGCGGCGAAGATGTTGGCCGCGCGCCTGGCGGTGGAGTCCACCAGGTCTTCGCGGCGCCGCCGGGGGTGCCCGGGCTCGCCGGAAAACCCCGCATAGGCCGGGCCCATGTGCTCGGCCACCTCCTCCCAGATGGAGTCGAAGGGCTGGCGGGCCCGTTGCAGCTCCTCGAAGCGCTGGCGCGTGGCGCGGGCCAGCTCGCGGGCGTCGGTGCCGCGCGCCCCGGGGGCGTCGGGCCCGGCCCCGGCCTGCCGCGCCGCGGGCGCGGCGTGATGCGTGTCGTGTTCGTGCATGGCTACCCCAGCGTTTTGCGGCCCACTCGGGCCGATCCGAGCACCCCGTCCCCGGTGGTGGCCACCGTGGCCCCGGCCAGGCGGCGCAGCCGCTCGGCCTCGCGGCGCCGGGCCTCCTGCATCCGCGCGGCGTCCTCGCCGCCCGTGTCCTCGGGCTGGGGCACGGGCGCGGGCGGCGGCGCCTGCACCGAACCCTTGCCCCCGCCGCCCCCGCCGAAGATCGACGATCCACCCATTGCTCATTCCTCCTTGTTGCGGGTCAGATAGGAAACCACCGCGCCCACGCTGCGGCCTCCGGCCAGGGGCGCGCCGTGGGGGACTGTCCCCAGCACGGTGAAGCCCAGGTCGCGCACCAGGCCCAGGGCCGCCCCGTTGGTGCGCGGGGTCACGCCCACCAGCACCTCGATGAGCGGCCGTCCGTCGGACCCGGCCACGGACAGCAGCCAGTCGGTGACGTAGAAGCCGATGATCCGCGCCGGGCTGCCGAAATAGTCGCGCAGCACGGCGAAATGGATGCGCGCCGAGCGCCCGCAGCGGCCGTCGAGCCAGAACAGGGCCGCCGGGTCGCCGTCGGCGTAGACGGCATAGAAGGCCCGTCCGGGCTCCCCGGCGAAGGCGACGAAACCCCGGGCGTCGGTCACCGCGCCGTCGAAGAAGACGTGGCGCGCGAGGCCGTCGTCCTCCAGGCGCTCCCACAGGGCCTCCAGGTCGATGGCGTCCAGCCCGCCGGGGTGGGCGCGGATGTCCAGCACCCCCAGGGCTGGGACGGCGCGGGGCCGGGCGCGGCGGGCGCGCGGGGACGAAACGGGCTGCGGTGCGTGGCGCATCAGTCCTCCAGGGCCCCGGCACCGGGCCGGGGGCCGAAGCTGCGGTTGGCGCCGTCGGCGTAGCGCTGGGCCGGGGCGGCCCCGCGCACGGGCGCGGCGAAGGTCAGGGCCAGGGCATCGGCCAGGTCCGGGCTGCGCAGGCCCCGGGCGCGCATCTGCTCCTTGGGCTCGAGCACCAGGCGCGAGGCGCTGTCCCAGCTGTAGGACGGCGCGGTGAGGTCGGCGTGCAGCGCGTCGTCGTCGGGCAGGTCGGCCTGGGGCTCGTCGGCCAGCCAGTCGCGCAACAGGCCCCACATCTCGGCGCGCTTGTTGCGGTATCGCTCGGGGCGCAGGGGCCGCGCGCCGAAGTTCACCGGGGTCACCCGGCGCTCGAAGCCCATCTCGCGCAGGCGGTCCACCACCCCGGCGCCCAGGCCGCCCACGTCCACGAACAGCCTCTCCACGCGCGGGCTTTCGGACTCCAGCATCCGCCGGCACAGCCCGGCCACCTGCATGGTGTCGCAGCCGCGCCAGGAGCGCAGGCCGAAGGCCTTGCGGCCCTGGCGGAAGACGGCCGCCGTGGCGTCGTCGCCAAACCGCGCGGGGTCCACCCCCGCCACCACCGGGCCGTGTCCGCTCTCGGCGGCCCGGCGCGCGCGCAGGACCAGCAGCGGATCGATGAACGGGTCCAGGCCCGTTGTCTGGAATGCCTCGGCGGGCGTGGCCGGATATTCCTGGCGGAAGAGCCGCTCGTCCTTGAGCTCGGCGATCTTGGCCCGGCGCCAGGCCACCTGGCCCGGGGTCAGGCCGTGCAGGGCCATGTATTCGGCCTCCTGCTCGTCGGGGGCGAAGTC
>NZ_JALNWM010000050.1 GCF_023230885.1 Desulfocurvus sp.
GCCTCAAGCACGCCGGGCATGATGGGCTGCCCGCCGCCGCACACGCAGCCGCCCGGGCAGGCCATGAATTCGATGAAGTGCCAGGGGCTCTTGCCGGTCTTGAGCATTTCGCAGACCTCGCGGAAGCGTTTGGCCCCGTGCAGCACGGCAACGTTGACCTTGACGTCGCCCACGGTGACCGTGCCCTCCTTGAGCCCGTCCAGGCCGCGGACCATCTTGAAGTCCCAGCTGGCGGGAGGCTGGCCGGTGACGGCCTGGTAAGCGTAGCGCAGGGCGGCTTCCATCACGCCGCCGGTGACGCCGAAGATGGTCGCGCCGCCGGTGGAGTCGCCCATGAGGGCGTCGCGCTGGCCGTCGGGCAGGCTGCCGAAGTCGATGCCTGCCTGCTTGATCATGTAGGCGAGTTCGCGGGTGTCGATGGTCGCGTCGATGTCCTTATAGCCGCTGGACCAGAGGTCGGCGCGCATGCCCTCGTATTTCTTGGCCGTGCAGGGCATGATCGAAACGGTGTAGACCTTGGACCGGTCGTATTTCATGGTGTCGGGGCCGTAGGTCTTGGCCAGGGCGCCCATCATGCCGATGGGAGACTTGCAGGTGGACAGGTGCGGGAACAGTTCGGGGTAGAATGTTTCCACATACTTGTGCCACCCGGGGCAACAGGAAGTGAACTGCGGCAGGGGTTTGTCGATCTGCTTGGTCAGCCGCTTCACGAATTCGGTGCCTTCTTCCCAGATGGTCACGTCGGCGGTGAATTCATTGTCCCAGACATGGTCGAAGCCCAGCTGCTTGAGCGCGCTGAGCATCTTGCCGGTGGTGACGGAGCCCACGGGCATACCGAAACAGTCGCCCAGGCCGTAGCGCACGGCCGGTGCGGGCATGGCGATGACCTTGATCTCGGGGTCCTTGATCTTCCTGGCGATTTCGCTGACCCAGGACTGGACCTCGTAGATCGCACCCACGGGGCAGTGGGTCAGGCACTGGCCGCAGTTGATGCACAGCTCCTCGTGGGGGATGGTGTGGGGATCCCCGCTTTCGCCGAAGATTGCGCCTGTCGGGCAGTACTGCTGGCAGGTGTCGCAGCCGATGCATTTGTCCGGGTCGATCTGTATGAAGAACAGTTCGTCCGGATTGGCCTTGGGGTCGGGAGCCTGATCCTCGTAGAAGATCTTTTCCATTTCGATACGGTTCATGTATCACAGCCTCCGTGAACAGGTTCCAGGAAAACTCGCCTCGTGCCGTCTTGCAACGTGTCGGCCTCCTTGGGTTTTGCGGCGTGGCGCCGCGACTGCTCCGCCCCGGTCCGGCTGCCCCGGCGAAGGGGCGAAGCGGAATCCTGGTTGAAGCGTAGCAAAAAGCATATGCCTTTGGTAGCACTTTTTTAAATATAATAGCAAAAATTGATTAGATTGCTCCAAGAGGAAAAGGACGCCTTGCCACTGCCTTGCCCCTGATTGCCAGCCTGATGAAAGCCGACGGGGCGCCGTGGCTGCTGTTCTTGTATTCTTAACTTTCCAATATTTATAACTTAAATTTTGAAGTCCCTGCTTTTCCCCGGGCTGCCCGGCCAGAATGCGCGGTGGCGCGGGCATGGGGAAGAGCCTTGTGCTTTGTCATTGGTGCTATTAATTTAAAATTAGTGCTTGGTTTTAATGAACAGCGCTTGACGCGCCCGGGGGCGGGCGCTAGGGTGCCCCGAACCACTTCTTTCGAGAGAAGCAGCCTGCGGGAAGGGGATTCCTGAACCTCAGGGCGAGAACGACAGAACTCGCCCATCCTGCGGGCCCGGTCGCTCTCTCCCGTCTCGTTCCTTCCTCCCTTCCTCCGGGGCACGGTGCCCCGCCTTTGGCCGTCTTCTCTTGAACCACAGGAGGAGAACGTCATGGCCGCACAACTCGGGGTCGTCGCCCTGTTCATCACCAACCTCGCCCAGGCCGCCCTGCGGGTGAACGATATCCTGGCCTGCCATCCGGACATTATCGTCGGGCGGGTGGGCCTGCCGTTCCACCAGCGGGGCGTCAGCGTCGTCGCCCTGGTGGTGGACGGCGAGGGCGGGGTGGTGGCCGACATGGTCCGGCGCCTGGAGGCCCTGGAGAACGTCACCGTCCATTCCCACACCATGTAATCCGGAGGAATCGGCATGAGCACCCTGGACAGCGTCAACGAATCGCGGAATTTCATCGACGAGGCGGCCATCTGGGACGCCATGAAACGCGCCGTGAACCCGGCCCCGGCCCTGGTACGCGAAATCCTGGCCAAGGGCCTGGAGCGCAAGGGCATCACGCCCTTCGAGGCCGCCGCACTGCTCAAGAACACCGACCCCGGGCTGGACGAGGAGATATTCGCCGCCGCCCGGAGCATCAAGCAGGGCATCTACGGCAACCGTATCGTGCTTTTCGCCCCGCTCTACGTCACCAACGAGTGCAAGAACCGCTGCGCCTACTGCGGGTTCAACGCCGACAACAAGGACCTGGAGCGGCGCACCCTGACCCCGGAGGAGCTGCGCCGCGAGGTGGAGGTTCTGGAAGACCTGGGCCACAAGCGCCTGCTGCTCGTCTACGGCGAGCACCCCAAGCTGGGGGCGCAGTGGATCGCCGAGACCGTGCGCACGGTCTACGACGTGACCTCCGAGAAGAGCGGCGAGATCCGCCGCGTGAACATCAACTGCGCCCCCCTGGACGTGGCGGGCTACCGCCTGTTGCACGAGGTGGGCATCGGCACCTACCAGTGCTTCCAGGAAACCTACCACAAGGAAACCTACCGCAAGGTTCATCTTGGCGGAATCAAACGCAACTTTGAGTGGCGGCTCAACGCCCTGCACCGGGCCCAGGAGGGCGGGGTGGACGACGTGGCCCTGGGGGCGCTGTTCGGGCTTTTCGATCCGGTCTTCGAGGTTCTGGGGCTGTTGCACCACGCCGCCCAGCTCGAAAAGGACTATGGCGTGGGCCCGCACACCATCTCCTTCCCGCGCATGGAGCCCGCCCTGAATTCCGACATGGCCTACAACCCGCCGTTCCCCGTCCAGGATCACCTGTTCAAGAAGATCGTGGCCGTGCTGCGCATCGCCGTGCCGTACACCGGGCTGATCCTGACCACCCGCGAGAAGGCCGACTTCCGCACCGAGCTCATCGAGGTGGGCGTGTCGCAGATGTCCGCCGGATCGCGGACCTACCCCGGGGCCTACCAGGACCCGAACTACGACCGGCCCGAAGTGCAGCAGTTCTGCGTCGGCGACAGCCGCTCCCTGGACGAGGTCATCCGCTCCGTGGTCACGGAGCACGGCTTCGTGCCCTCCTGGTGCACGGCCTGCTACCGCCTGGGGCGCACCGGCGAGCACTTCATGGAATTGGCCAAAAAGGGCTTCATCCAGCAGTTCTGCCTGCCCAACGGGCTGCTGACCTTCAAGGAGTACCTGGAGGACTACGCCTCGCCGGGCACCCGCGAGGCGGGCGAGGCCATGATCGCCCGGGAGCTTGAGTCCTTCCCCGACGCCGGGCGCAAGGCTTCCCTGCAGCGGCGGCTGGAGCGCATCCACCAGGGCGAGCGGGATCTGTACTACTGACCCCGCAAGGAGGCGCCGCATGAGTCTGCATCTGGACGCCAGAGCCCTGGACCGGCTTGCCGAGTATGCCCGGAGCCATGACACCGGTGGCATCTGGGTCAGCGACGGGCGGGACACCCGCTGTGTCTGCCCCGGGCCGGACAGTGCCGGGGCGGCCGGCTGCGGCGGCCTGGCCCTGGCCTATCCCCTGGGCCGGGGCCTGACCCTGCTTGTGGGCGTCGGGGGGCGCGCGCTGCCCGGCAAGGCGGAACAAGGCGGGTTGCGGCGCCTGCTGGCTTCTTTGGAGCACCATGTCGATACGCGTTGAATCCGACGCCCTGGGGGAGCGCGAAATCCCCCAGGGCGTCTATTGGGGCGTGCATACCCTGCGGGCCCTGGAGAACTTTCCCCTGTCCGGGCTGCGCTGGCCCGGGGAGTTCATTGTGGCCCTGGCGCAGGTCAAGCGTGCCTGCGCCGAGACCAACGCCGTGCGGGGCGACCTGCCCGAGCCCCAGGCCGGGGCCCTGATCGCCGCCTGCCGGGAAATGGAGGCGGGCGCCCTGCACGAGCATGTGGTTGTGGACCCGCTCCAGGGCGGGGCAGGCACCTCCACCAACATGAACCTCAACGAGGTGCTGGCCAACCGGGCCAGCGAAATGCTGGGCGCGCCCCTGGGGAGCTACGCCCCGGTCCATCCCCTGGCCCACGTCAACATGCACCAGTCCACCAACGACGTGTTCCCCACGGCCCTCAAGGTCGCCGGGCTGCGGCTGTTGCTCGAACTGGAAGCGGCCCTGGCCCGCCTGCAGGAGTCCATGCAGGAAAAGGAAAGGGCGTTCGCCGATGTGCTCAAGGTGGGCCGGACCCAACTGCGCGACGCCGTGCCCATGACTCTGGGCATGGAGTTCGGGGCCTACGCCGAGGCCGTGGCCCGCGACCGCTGGCGCATCTTCAAGTGCCGCGAGCGGATCAAGCAGGTCAACCTGGGCGGCACCGCCGTGGGTACCGGCCTGGGCGCCCCCCGGGACTACGTTCTGCGCGTGGTCGGGCATCTTGGGCGGGTTACGGGTCTGCCCGTGTCCCGCGCCGAGAACCTGGTGGACGCCACCCAGAACATGGACTGCTTTGTGGAGGCAATGGGCATGCTCTCGGCTCTGGCGGCCAATCTGCTCAAGATTGCCAACGACATCCGGCTGCTGTCCAGCGGGCCGGACTGCGGACTGGGCGAGGTCGACCTGCCGCCCTTGCAGGCCGGGTCCAGCATCATGGCCGGGAAGATCAACCCCGTGCTGCCCGAGGCCGTGGCCCAGGTGGCCCTCAAGGTCATGGCCTCGGGGCAGACCGTGACCCTGTGCGCGGGCCTGGGCCAGCTCGACCTGAATCACCTCATGCCGCTGCTGGCCCACGAGTTCCTGGATTCGGTGCGACTTTTGCGCAACGCGGTCCGGGTGTTCGAGGAAAAATGTCTGCGCGGCCTGCAGGCCCGGCCCCGGCGCTGCCGGGAGCTGGTGGACAGCAGTGCGGCCCTGGCCACGGTGCTGGTTCCCGCCCTGGGCTACGAGCTGGTGGAGGCCGTGCTCCGGCGGGCCGAGGCCAGCGGGACGAGCGTGGCCCAAACGGTCCAGGACATGGGTCTGGCCGATGCCGGGACCATCGAGGAACTGCTGTCACCCCGGCGCATGCGCAAGCTCGGCTTCAGCCTCGGCGAGTATGCCGGGCTGCGTGCCGCCGCCCGGGGCCCGGCGGACAGCGTTGCGGAACCCGAAGCCGAGGACACGGAGACCCCATGAACATCCAGACGGTGCTGGACCACCTGCGCGGCCGCGACGACCAGGCCCTGTTCGCCGAGGCCGAGGCCGTGAAGCACGCCGTTTTCGGCCGCCAGGTCTATTTGCGCGGCATTGTGGAGTTTTCCAGCCACTGCTGCAAGCGCTGCCTCTATTGCGGCCTGCGCGCGCCCAATGCCCGCGCCGTGCGCTACCGGCTGCCCCCGGAGCGCGTGGTCCAGGCCGCCCTGCTGGCCCCGGAGCTGGGCCTGGGCACCGTGGTCCTGCAATCCGGCGACGACTACTCCTACGACGTGCGGACCCTCTGCGACATGGTGCGCGCCATCAAGGACCGCTCGACCCTGGCCGTGACCCTCTCCCTGGGCGACCGGCCCCTGGACGAGCTGGCCCGCCTGCGCGACAGCGGGGCGGACCGCTACCTCATCAAGCTGGAAACCACCGACCCCGGGCTTTACGCCCGCCTGCGCCCGGGCGAGCGCCTGGAGGACCGCCTGGCCCGGGTGGAGGCCCTGCGCCGCCTGGGCTACGAGGTGGGCTCGGGCATCATCGTGGGCCTGCCGGGCATGACCGGGGACATCCTGGCCCGCGACGTGCTGCGCCTGGCCGAGCTGGACCTGGACATGCTGGCCGCCGGTCCTTTCGTGCCCCATCCCCAGACCCCCCTGGGCGGGGAGCCTTGCGGCGGGCTGGAAACGACCCTGCGCGTCACGGCCCTGCTGCGCATCCTCAGCCCGCGCAGCAACATTCCGGCCACCAGCGCCCTGAACAGCCTGCCCGGCGCGGGCGCGGGCCCCGACGCCCGCGCCCGGGGGCTGCACGCCGGGTGCAACGTGATCATGCCCTCCCTGACCCCCGGGGACGTCCGCCGGGGCTATGAGATCTATCCCGGCAAGAACGTGGTCGAGGCCGGGGCGCGCCAGGTCGTGTCCCAGGTCAGGGCCGCCATCCACCAGGAGGGATTCGTCCCCTCCGCAGCCCCGGGGTTCGCCCCAAGGAGCACCAATGCAGCAGGCACCGCGCGGAGTCAGGCTGGTCGTGGCCATTGCGGGGGCCAGGAACGCGGGCAAGTCGTCGCTGATTAACGCCCTCACCGGCCAGGACATCGCCATCGTTTCCGAGACGCCCGGCACCACCACCGACCCGGTGGCCAAGCACTACGAGCTTCTGCCCCTGGGGCCGGTGACCTTCTACGACACCGCCGGGCTGGACGACGAGGGCGCCCTGGGGGCCTTGCGCGTCAGGGCCACCCGCAAGGTGCTGCTGCGCGCGGACCTGTGCGTGCTGGTCTGCGGCCAGGCCGGGCTGGGCGGGGAGGGGCGCGCCATGCTGGAGGAACTGCGCGCCCTGGGTCTGCCCGTGGTCGTGGCGGCCAACAAGGCCGACCTGTGCCCGCCGGGCGGCGGCCCGCACTCCCGGGAAGAGGACGCCGCCTTCTGCCGGGAGCGCGGCGTGCCTTTCCTGCCGGTTTCGGCCCGCACGGGCCGGGGCGTGCAGGAGTTGAAGCAGGCCCTGGTGGCCCTGGCCCCGGAGGAGTTCCGCCAGAATCCGTCCCTGGTGGGCGATTGCGTGGGCGGGGGCGACATCGTGGTCTGCGTGGTGCCCATCGACCTGGCCGCGCCCAAGGGGCGGCTCATTCTGCCCCAGGTCCAGGTGCTGCGCGACATCCTGGACAACGACGCCCTGGGGCTGGTGGTCAAGGAGCGGGAGCTGGAGGCGGCCCTGACCAGCCTGTCCCGGCCCCCGGCCCTGGTGATCACCGATTCGCAGGTGGTGCTCAAGGTGGCCGGAGACGTGCCTGAATCCGTGCCGCTGACCACCTTTTCCACGCTGTTCGCCCGCTACAAGGGCGACCTGGCCGAACTGGCCGCCGGAGCCGGGGCTCTCGACAGCCTGCGGGACGGGGACCGGGTGCTGGTGGCCGAGGCCTGCTCCCATCATCCCGTGGCCGACGACATCGGGCGGGTCAAGATTCCCCGTTGGTTCTCCCAATACACGGGCCGGGAGCTGCGCTTCGAGTTCTATGCCGGGCACGATTTCCCGGAGGATCTGGAGGGATACAGCCTGGCCGTGCATTGCGGGGGCTGCATGATCGGCAGAACCGAGATGCTGCGCCGGATCCGGGAGTGCCGCCGCCGGGGCGTGCCCATCACCAACTACGGGGTGGCCATTTCGAAGGTCCAGGGGCTGTTGCCCCGGGTCCTGCGGCCCCTGGGCATCGAACTGCGCGACGCCGACGGCTGAGCGGCCTTGCGCCCGGGGCGGCGCGGCGGGGTCAGGCCGCCTGTTCGCCGGTGGGCGCGGCGGCCATGTGCCGGAAGGCGCCGGTCTGCTCGCGGGTGCCGATGACGGCGGCGATGTCGCCGGGGTGCAGGGCGTCGTCGGGGCCGACGTTGGCCGTGAAGCCTTCCGGCCGCAGCACGCCGACGATGGAGGCCCCGGTGCGCGTGCGCACGGCCAGGTCCTTGATGGCCCGCCCGGCCACCGGGCTGCCCGGGGCCACGCGCACCCAGCTCACGGACAGCAGGTCGCGGGCGGCGCTCAGCCGCGCGGTGGCCGCGTAGGCCGGAACCTGTTCGTAGAGCGCGGCGTACATCTCGCGGTGCAGCTCGTCGGCGAGCTGCTGCACGTCGGTGGGCGGCAGGCCCAGGCGCAGCAGGCTCTGGCGGGCGAATTCCACCCCGGCCTCCATCTCGGGCAGGATGATCTCGCGCACGCCCATCTCCATCAGGGCCAGCTGCTGCTCGCGGCCTGCCGCGCGCACGATGACCGGCAGGTCCGGGTGCTGCTCCATGAGCCGCGCCACCACGGCCCGGGCCGAGGAGAAGTCCGGCGGGGTGACCAGCACGAGCCGGGCCTCGTCGGGATTGGCGGCCTCCATGACGATCTCCTGGGCCGCGTCGCCGTAGATCACCGGCACCCCGGCCTGCTTGGCGTCGACCATCGCCCTGTGGGCGGACTCGATGACCACATGGGCGATGCCCTGGCGGCGCAGCACCCCGGCCACCATGCCGCCGATGCGCCCGTGGCCGACGATGATGATGTGGTCGGTCAGCTCCGAGCGGGGCAGGTCGATGGTTTCGAGGGGCGCGCGGCCGTTGAAACGGCGGACCAGGGCGTAGAGCGGGGCGGTCAGCCGCGAGGTGAACGGGGTCAGGATCATCGTCATCACGGTGGTGGTCAGCAGCAGGGAATACTGGTCGGCGCCAAGGGCCTTGGACTCCAGGCCCGCGCGGGCGATGAGGAAGGACAGCTCGCCCACCTGGAACAGCCCCAGGCCCACGGCCAGGGGAATGACGTTGCCGTAGCCGAAGACCCTGGTCAGCCCGGCCATGATGGTGCCCTTGCCCAGGAAGACCAGCCCCGTGAGCAGCAGGACGATGCCCAGGTTCTCCATCAGGAAGGCGGGGTCCAGCAGCATGCCCACCGAGGCGAAGAACAGCAGGCCGAACACGTCGCGCAGGGGCAGGATGTCCGCCAGGGCCTGGTAGCCGAAGTCGGACTCGCTAAGGACCATGCCGGCCACGAAGGCCCCGAAGGCGAAGGACAGGCCGAAGAGGTAGGTGCCGTAGCCCACGCCCAGGCCGATGGCGCAGATGGTCAGCAGGAACAGCTCGCGCGAGCCCGCCCGGGCCACGCGCCCCAGCAGCCACGGGAAGACCCGCGTGCCCGCGACGACCATCAGCCCCAGGAACAGGGCCGACTTGAGCCCCGCCCAGCCCAGGGCCGCCAGCCCGCCGTCCTGGGCCCCGAGCTGGGGCAGGATGATGAGCAGCGGCACCAGGGCCAGGTCCTGGACCACGAGGATGCCGATCATCACCCGGCTGGAGAGGGTGCCCATCCAGCCCTGGCTTTCCAGGGTCTTCAGGATGACCATCGTGCTGGACAGGGAAAGCATGGCCCCCAGCCAGACCGAGGGCAGCCACTCCCAGCCCAGGCCCCGGCCGATGCCGTAGCCCAGGGCCGTGACCAGCAGGATCTGGATCGGGGTGCCGATGAGGGCGACGCGCCGCACGGGGCGCAGATCCTCGAAGGAGAACTCCAGGCCCAGGGCGAAGAGCAGCAGGGCCACGCCGATCTCGGCCAGCAGCTCGATGTCGTGGACGCTGGACAGCGTGACCAGCCCCATGTGGGGGCTGACCAGGATGCCCGCCAGGATGTAGCCCAGCACCAGCGGCTGGCGCAGGCGCTGGGCCGCCAGGCCGCCGAAGAGCGCGGCCACGACCACGAGGATGATGTCGGATGCGATGCCCATGCGGATGCCGTCCGGGGTTTCGCCGTGCCAGGGGGGTGCGCCCGCCCGTGCGGGGCGCGGCCTTTCGCCAATGCTCGCAGATACACCAGCCCCGGCCCGGAGGCAACGCAAAGGCCCCGGCCCCGTGCGACGGGGGCCGGGGCCTTTGCGGGGGCCCCGCGGGCCGGGCTACACGCCCAGGCCGCGCTTGCAGGAGCGGAACTGGAGCTCCTGCAATATGATGCGCTCGTATTCCTGGGTGGGCGCCTCGCCGGAGTCGAACTCCTCGCCGAGCATTTTCTCCAGGAATTGGGTCTCCTCCCAGAAGTCCAGCAATTCGTCGTCGCCGAGGGTCTTGATCTGCTCCTCGAGGGGGAAGTGGTGGGCCTGGGGGATGAAATTCGCCATGCGGTGCTGACCTCCTGGGTCCTGGTGGCGCGCTGCCGGATTCCGGGAGCCTACAGGAGCGGCGGCGGAAGCGCAACCAGTAGCTGTGCGAAGAGGTTTGTTTCGGAAAAATCTTGCATCGCTCTCCGGTTGGTTGTAACCATGAGCATTGAGCGGGGGCACGTCCTGCTTCCGCCGCCTGGATGCACTCTCCCGGAAGGAGCGCGAAAAATGGAACAAAAGAAGAAACAGGATGCCGAACTGATACAACTCGTGACGTTCAGCATCGGCGAGGAGGAGTTCGGCGTGGACATCCTCAAGGTGCAGGAGATCATCCGCACCATGGAGATCACCCGGGTTCCCAAGGCGCCGGACTTCGTGGAAGGCGTCATCAACCTGCGCGGCAACGTCATTCCCATCATCGACCTGCGCAAGCGCTTCGGCCTGGAGACGCGCGCGCACGACAAGCACACCCGGATCATCGTCATCGAGATCAACAACATGATCGTCGGTTTCGTGGTGGATTCGGTCTCCGAGGTGCTGCGCATACCCGCCAACACGGTGGAGCCGCCGCCGCCGGTGGTCGCCGGGCTGGAGTCCGAGTACATCAGCGGCGTGGGCAAGCTCGAGGATCGGCTGCTCATCCTGCTCGACCTCGACCGGCTGCTTTCCGGCGAGGAAAAGGACGTGCTCTCCCAGGTCTAGACTCCGAAGCCAAAGTGCCGTACCAAGGCCGCCAGCGCGGCCGCGAAGCCGCCGCTCCGCCCCATGCGGATCCGGCGGCTTTTCGCTGTGCCGCCCAAGGAGCGCCCCTGTGATCTTTCCCCCGGCCCTGCGCCAGTTCGCCGAGCCCGCCGCCGCCCCCGGGCGCGCGGCGCGCAGCGTGCGCGTGTACAAGTCCGGCCCCGGCACCCAGGCCTGCGTGGCCGCCGGGCTGCTGGCGCGCGGGCGCAGCGTCGTCGTCGTCGTGCCCGGCGCGCGCGAGCTGCTGCAACTCAAGGCCCTGCTCGAATTGCTGACCCCCGGCGGGGGGCGGCCCTTCCCCGATTCGCCCTGGGTCGTCTTTCCCCCGTATCCCGTGCAGTCCTCGGACCCGTCGCGCTGGGCCGCGCGCTGGGCCGCCCTCTACGGGCTGGCCTCGGGCTCGGGCCCGCGCGGCGTGCTGCTGACGGTGGACAACCTGCTGCCCCGCTGGCCCGCCCGCGACGTGCTGGACACCCACCACCTGCGCCTGGCCAAGGGCGAGGAAATCCTGGCCGAGTCCATCCTGGAGCAGCTCGCCCTGTGGGGCTACCAGCGGGTGCCGGTGGTTTCGCGCGCCGGCGAGATGGCCATGCGCGGCGACATCCTGGACGTGTTCGCCCCCGGCTACACCCGGCCCCTGCGCCTGGAGCTGTTCGGCGACGCCCTGGAGGACCTGCGCACCTTCGACCCCGACACCCAGCGCTCGCGCGAGGACCTGGAGGAGGCGGTGATCCTGCCTGCGGCCCCGGCGGTGCTGGCCCCGGCCCTGTGCGAGGCCGCCCGCCAGGGCTGGCGCAAGCTGCGCGCCGTGGGCGAGCTGCCCGCCCAGGCCGAGCAGGACCTTTTGCGCAGGCTCGACGGCCTGCGCGGCGACATCCGCCCCGGGCTGTTCTACGGCCCCCGGGCCACGGCCCTGGGCCGCTGGCTGCCCCAGGGCGCGGTGTACCTCCTGTGCGGCGCGGGCAACCTGCGCACGCGGGTGGACGAGCTGGAATGGGCCTGGACGGGCCGCCTGGACGAGGAGGGCGGGCAGCAGGGCTGGAAGGCCCCCCGGGCCCAGGTGCTGGAAAGCGCCGAGCGCGCCCGGGGCACCTGGATGGACGCCGAGCAGATCCATTTCGAGGACCTGACCATCGGCGAGAAGAAGGACGGCCTGGAGCTGCCCGAAAAGGAGCTGCGCGCCTTCGAGGACCTGTTCTGGAAGCCCGCCGAGCGCGACCGCCCGTGGCACACCCTGCTGGAGGCCCTCAAGCGCTGGCCCCGCGAGCGTCCGCAGGTGATCCTCAGCTTTCGCACCGAGCAGTCGCGCAAGAAGTTCCTGGCCCTGGCCGGGCAGGAGGGCGTTGTTCCGGCCACGGCCCTGCGCCCCGGCGACAGGGGCCTGTTCGCCCTGGTTTCGCCCCTGCGCGGCGGGGTGGAGCTGTCCTGGAACCAGGCGTTGCTGCTCTCCGAGGACGTGCTCCAGCCCGTGCGCGGCGAGCGCGCCGCGGGGGCCGGGCGCGAGTTCAAGGGCCTGCGCGCCTACGACGAGCTGAGCCCCGGCGACCTGCTGGTACACCGCGACTGGGGCCTGGGGCGCTTCGAGGGGCTGCACCGCCTGGATCTGGGCGGGGTGGGCAACGACTACCTGCTCCTGGTCTACTCCGGCGACGACAAGCTCTACCTGCCCGTGGACCGGCTGGATGTGGTCCAGCGCTACAAGGGCCCCGAGGGCGCAAGCCCCGTGCTGGACAAGCTGGGCGGCCCGGCCTGGGCGCGCTCCAAGTCCAAGGCCCGCAAGGCCATCGAGAAAATCGCCGGGGAGCTGGTGGAGATGTACGCCTACCGGCGCATCGCCAAGGGCTACGCCTACGATCCGCCCGACGACCTCTACGCCGAGTTCGAGGCCAGCTTCGGCTTCGAGGAGACCCCGGACCAGGAGCGGGCCATCACCGATGTCATGGCCGACATGGACCGCCCCGAGCCCATGGACCGGCTGGTCTGCGGCGACGTGGGCTTCGGCAAGACCGAGGTCGCCCTGCGCGCGGCCTTCCGTGCGGCCCTGGCCGGGCGGCAGGTGGCCCTGCTGTGCCCGACCACCGTGCTGGCCGAGCAGCATTTCCTGAACTTCCAGCGCCGCCTGGAGGGTTATCCGGTCCAGGTGGCCATGCTCAGCCGCTTCGTGCCCCCCGCGCGCCAGAAGACCATCCTCGCCGCCGCCGCGCGCGGCGAGGTGGACATCCTCATCGGCACCCACCGGCTGCTCTCGCAGGATGTGGACCTGCCGCGCCTGGGGCTGCTCATCCTCGACGAGGAGCAGCGTTTCGGCGTGAAGCACAAGGAACGCCTGAAGCGGATGCGCAAGGACATCGACGTGCTGGCGCTTACGGCCACGCCCATCCCGCGCACGCTGCAACTGTCCCTGTCGGGACTGCGGGGGCTCTCGGTCATGGAGACCCCGCCCCTGGACCGCAAGCCCGTGCTGACCTCGCTGCTGGAGCGCGAACGGGGGCCGCTGCGGACCATCCTGGAGCGCGAGCTGGACCGCCAGGGCCAGGTGTTCTGGGTCCACAACCGCGTGCAGGGCCTGCCCCGGGTGGTGGAGTTCGTGCGCGAGCTGGCGCCGCAGGCGCGCATCGGCATGGCCCACGGCCAGATGCCCGAGCGCGAGCTGGAATCGACCATCCACAAGTTCTGGCACGGCGAGCTGGACATCCTGGTCTGCACGGCCATCATCGAGTCGGGCCTGGACTTTCCGCGCGCCAACACCCTGGTGGTGGACAACGCCCAGCACTTCGGCCTGGGCCAGCTCTACCAGCTGCGCGGCCGGGTGGGGCGCAGCTCGCGCCAGGCTTACGCCTACTTCGTCATCCCCTCCCTGGACGGGCTGCCCGAGCTGTCGCGCAAGCGCCTGCAGGTCATCCTGGACATGGACTACCTGGGCGCGGGCTTCCAGGTGGCCATGGAGGACCTGCGCCTGCGCGGGGCGGGCAACATCCTGGGCGAGGTCCAGTCCGGGACCATGGCCAAGGTCGGCCTGGACATGTTCCTGGAGATGCTCGAGGAGGAGGTCCGCCGCCAGCGCGGCGAGCAGCTGGTGCAGGAAACGAGCCCCGAGCTGAACATCCTGTTCGAGGCCCATATCCCCGAGGCATATGTGCCCGACACCCGCGAGCGCCTGCGCTACTACAAGGCCCTGTCCTCGGCGCGCGACGGCGCCGCCCTGGAAGACCTGGCCCTGGAGATGCGCGACCGCTTCGGGACCCTGCCCCCCGCCGTGGAGCGTTTCCTGGCCGTGCTGCGGCTCAAGCGCCTGCTGGGGCGGCTCCAGGTGGCCCGGGCCGACGTGGCCCCGGGGCGCATCGTCCTGTCCTGGGCGGAGCGGGCCACGGCGGTGCCGCCCGAGGTCATGGTGGCCTGGGTCCAGCAGCACGCCGAGGCCGCGCGGATGCTGCCCCAGGGCGGGCGCCTGGAGCTGCGCGTGGACGCGGGCGGCGGCGTGCGCCAGGCCCTGGAGGCCATGCGAAAGGCATTGACCGGGCTGGCCCCCGGAGCTACAACACCCGAAACCGCAACCCCTGCGGACAATTAAGGCTCACAGCCCATGCGACATCCCCGTTTTTCGCCCCTGGCGGCCCTGCTGGCATTGTGCGTGGCCGCGACCCTCGCGGCCTGCGACCCCAAGCAGGAGGAGCAGGGTGTGGTGGCCCGCGTCAACGGCCGCCCCATCTCCCTGCACCAGCTCCAGTTCAAGCACGATTTCGACCAGCTCGGCATCGCCGCGACCAACCCCTCGGTGGCCCGGCTCAAGAGCGAGTACGGCCAGGCCCTGTCCGAGCTGATCATCCGCGAGCTGCTCGCCCAGACCCTGGCCGCCAAGGGGCTGGCCGTGACCGACGAGGAACTGGCCTCGGCCGAGGCCAACATCCGCGCCGACTACCCCGAGGGCGCCTTCGAGGAGGTGCTCGTCGAGGAATACATCGACGTGAACTACTGGCGCGAGGAGCTGCGCGCGCGCCTGGCGGTGGAGAAGTTCTTCGCCGAGGTGCTGCGCCCGGGCGTGAGCATCGACTACCGCGAGGCCGAGCGGTACTACCGCGACCATGTCCAGGATTTCCATGTGCCCGAGCGGGTGCGCTTCGTCCGCGTTGGCGGCCCCAGCCGCGACGTGGTGGAGAACGCCCTGGAATCCTACAAGGCCGGGGATTCCCTGGAGGCTGTGAGCGCCGATTTCGAGCAGATCAGCACCCGCGAGATCGTCATGCGCCGCGACCGGCTGACCAAGGACTGGAGCGACGCCCTGGGCGGCCTGAAACCCGGCGAGGCCAGCCCCGTGCTCACCGCCCGCCGGGGTTTCGAGGCCCTGGTCTTCTCCGAGGTCATCCCCGCCCAGACCCTGGACGCCTCCCAGGCCTACCCGCTCATCGAGCGCGAGCTGCTGGACCAGAAGCTCGTGGCGGCCTTCAGCGCCTGGCTGGACGGCCAGATGGCCACGGCGGACATCGCCGTCACCCCGCTTTTGGAAATCGAGCCCGAAGACCGCCAGGGCGAGGAGGCCGCCCCGGGCGTGGAGGTTCCCGAGACCCCGGCCGACGGGGAACTCGGCCCCGACGCCGACACGCCCCCCGAGGCCGACACCCCCCCGCAGGAGCGCGACGAGGTCCTGCCCCCCGGGGTCGAGGGCCCGGCCCCCGGGGCGCCCGGAAGCAACTGACCCCCGGGCCGCACGTTGCCAAGCCCGGCCGATGCCTGTAACACTCGGCGCGGCTCCGCCCCGTCGCGGCGGCGCCCCAAAGCACTCTTCACGCAAGGAGTCCTGATTTGAAGCCCATACTGCGCCTTGCCCTCGTCGTGGGCCTCCTGCTGGCGGCCGTCCCCGCGCGCGCCGAGGTGGTGGACCGCATCGTGGCCGTGGTCAACGGCCAGGCCGTGACCCTGTTCGAACTGAACCAGCACATGCGCCCGCTGCTCGACCGTTTCCGGGGCCGCGAGCTGACCATGCAGGAGAAGGCCGCCATCGCCAAGATGCGCACCGACCTGTTGCAGAAGATCATCGACGACATGCTCATCACCCAGCAGGTGGAGAAGCTTGGGCTTTCGGCCACCGAGGTCGAGGTCCAGAACTCGGTGGAGCGCTTCTACAAGCAGAACGGCATGACCGCCGAGGACTTCGACAAGCAGCTGCTGCTGGAGGGCATGACCCGCGAGGAGTTCGCCCAGAAGGTGCGCCAGGACATCCTCAAGCACCGCCTGCTCGGCTTCATGGTCCGGCGCAAGGTGGTGGTCAGCGACGAGGAGGTCAAGGCCTACTACGAGAAGCACATCGAGAGCTTCCGCAAGGACAAGGAGGTCGCCCTGTCGGTGATCCTGCTGCCCCTGGCCGAGGACGCCGACGCCCTGCGCGGGCGCATCGCGGGCGGCGAGCTGGCCTTCGCCGACGCGGCCGACCTCTATTCCCGGGGCCCCGGGGTGGGGCAGGGCGGTTCCCTGGGCCGCCTGGCCTGGGTCGACCTGGCCCAGGACTGGCGCGACTCCCTGGAGGGCGTCGCCCCCGGCGGGATGACCAGGCCCTTCGATTTTCGCGGCCATACGGCCATCCTGCGTCTGGACGACCTGCGCGAGGGCGAGACCCGGCCCCTGGAAGAGGTCAAGGAGGAGATCCGCGACAGGCTCTTCGGCATCCAGGCCGAGGCCCGCTTCTCCGAATACATGCAGACGCTGCGCGACGAAGCCGTCATCGAGATGAAGCTCTAACGGCCGTCCGGCGGCCCAGCCACGGGAGAAAGCGGGAATGAACCTGAAGGAACTCGGAGAACAATTCCGCGCCGAGCGCGAACGCAAGGGCCTGTCCATCGCCGAGGTGGTGCAGCGTACCAAGATCAGCAAGACCAACGTGCTGGCCCTGGAGGCGGGCGACCCGCAAAACCTGCCCCACCCGGTGTACGCCAAGGGCTTCGTGCGCAACTACGCCCGGCTGCTGGGGCTGGACCCCGAGGGCTGCGTGGCGATCATGGCCGCCAATTATGTGGCCGAGGACAACGTCAGCGCGCCCCAGCCCACCCTGGACGGGCCGGAGCTGGAGATCGCCCCCGGCGGGCGCTCCCGCTCGGGGTTCGCCGTGTTCCTGGCGGGCATCCTGGCCATCGCCCTGCTGGCCGGGGGCGTGTTCCTGCTGACCTCGCGCGAGGAGGCCCCCCGCCAGGAGCAGGCCCCGGCGACCCAGGAACAGGCCCCGGCAGCCCAGGAGCAGCCTGCGGCGGCCCCGGAACAACCCGTCGCCCCGGACGCCGGGGAGCCCGCCCCGGCCCAGGACGGAGCCCAGGAGCCGGCCCCGGCCCCGGACGGCGGTGGTCCCGCTTCCGCCCCGGGCGCCGGGACGGCCGCCCCGGCGCCGCAGGGCTCGCAGGACATCGGGGCCGCCCCTGCGGCCCCCGCCGCTCCCGCCGCCACGCAGGCCGCCCTGGCGGCCCCGGCCCCCGGCCCGGCGGCCCCGGCGCCCGCCCCGGCCCGCCCCGAGCCCGCGCCCACGGCCGCCCCGGAGCGCCAGGGCCCCCAGCGGCTGGTGGTCGCGGCGCGCGAGGCCTGCTGGATCTTCGCCCGCGTGGACGGCGGCCAGGGCCCGGCGGTGGACATCGTGCTCCAGCCCGGCCAGTCCCA
>NZ_JALNWM010000051.1 GCF_023230885.1 Desulfocurvus sp.
CGGGCCGGTTTTCCTTTGTGCCCGGGGCCGTGGTGCGTTCGGCGGGGGGCGTCGGCCTGGAACCCCTGGCCTCCATCCGGAGGGGCGGCCCCGCCCCGGGCCGTCTTCGGGGCATCCCGAGCCCGGAGCCTGCGCGGCGCCCCCCCCCTGGGCGGCCCGGCGGGGCAGGCGGGGCAGCCTCCGGCCCCGGGCGGGCCGGTTTTCCTCTGTGCCCGGGGCCGTGGTGCGTTCGGCGGGGGGCGTCGGCCTGGAACCCCTGGCCTCCATCCGGAGGGGCGACCCCGTTCCGGGCCGCCTTCGGGGCATCCCGTGCCCGGAGCCTGCGCGGCGCCCCCTCGGGCGGCCCGGCGGGGCAGCCTCTGTTTCGGGTTTCCTGGCCGTTCCTTTACGGAGGGCCGAAGGGGGGGCCGCCTGGGAATCGCGACGCCGCAAGGGCTGCTTCGCCGGGCTGGGCGCATTGTGAATTTAAGATCAATATATTGATGGACTTTCTATTCCAGTGAGTGGCCTTGAGCGCATAATGCATCGATTATATTTGCATTTTTTGTTCTAGCCTGCCGCGGCTGTATTTTTGCACTTTTATAAATATAACCATCTGTTTTTAAAGATTTAAAAAAATCAGATCGGAATTCTCGAAATTTCACTTGCCGGGTCATGTGAAATTTATTACATGTTTCTTGCCGCACCGCTCCAAAGGCGACGGCGACACACACGAGTCAGGCCCCTTGCCGGTTTACGCCGCAAGGATCGCCCAGGGGCAACACCCCAGTGCCACAGCCAAGACATATTCCCGGGTCTTGCGCAAGCTTCGGCACCGGCCCCCGCGATCACGGGCAGACGCTGACACCTCTCCGGTTCGGGAGTACCCCCCAATACACTCCCGGCCCGGCCCACACTCCCGCCCGGCGCATTCGCGCCGGGCGTCCTCTTTGGGCCGGGTGCCGACGACCGTTTCCGGCCCCCCTCCGGTGTTCCGGCCCTTCTGCCTCTCCTGTCTCTCCCGTCTCTCCGGCCCCCTCCGGCTCTCCGGTCCTCCAGGGCCCGTGTCGCCGCATGGGCGCGGGCGTCCTCACGCCCAGGCCCGCCGGAATCACCGGGACCGTGCCGTCGCGCAGGGCCCGGCCCCGGGTGGCGGGGCCCGGCGGAACCAGCATCGGGAAACCGCGAAAAAACCTCGCGCCTGTGCCCGGCCCCGGGGTGGCGGGGTCCGGCATGGCCTTGGTGCAGGAACGTCCCACCAGGCGCTCGGCCCCGGCCCGGCCGCACCACGGGGCTCGCGACGGCAGGGCGCGGCCCGGCCATCCCGGGCACGGCGGCAGCGCACAGGGCCAGCGGCGTTGCCCGCGCGGGGCGCGTGATTCTCGATCCGTGATCCGTACCGTTAGACTTGTGTTGGCGGGGGTGCACCCGTGCGGCGCCGTGCGCCGAGGCAAAGCGAGCTCAGGGGGCGATGCGCAAAATGCGCGGCCGCGCGGGGCGGTCGCTGACAAGGGGGAGCGGTTCTGGATGAAGGCGTCGTGCGGCATCCTGGCCCGGTCGCCAGCGGCGCCCGGCCCGGGTCCTGGGAGCGGCCCGGCGGAGCATGGTGGCTCCCTGGTGCGGGTGCGCGGCGTCCGGCTGCGCTGGCGAGGGCATCAAACCGGTATGCCCCTGACTGGCATCGGTGTTCGCGGCGTACCGCGCGGCGCTCAGGCCCAGGCCGGGCAGGGGGCAGGGGGGCGGGCGGTCCGGCGCGGGCAGCCGCCGATGCGGCCGGAGCGCTACTTGCCGATGCAAAAGGCGCCGAACGCGCTGTCCAGCACTTCGGAAGGGGTGATTTCGCCGGTGATTTCGGCCAGGTGCGTACAGGCTGTTTCCAGGCCGACGCCCAGCAGATCGTAAGGCAGGGCCGCGCCGATGTCGGCTTCCAGGGTCTCCAGGGCGTCCTGCGCGGCGGCCAGGGCGCGGGCCTGGCGCATGTTGGGCACAAGCTCTCCGGGGCCTGCTCGGCCTTCGCCGTCCAGGATGCGGGCGCGCAGGGCGTCGCACAGCGCCGCCAGCCCCTGGCCCGTGCGTGCCGAAACGTCCAGGGCCGCGAAGCCCTCCCGCGCGAACCATGCGGCGGCGTCCGTGCCGGGGCCCTGCGGCTCCCGGGGCAGGTCCGCCTTGTTGAGCACCGCCAGGGCGCGCCCGGGGCCCAGGTCGCGAGCCAGGGCCCTGTCTTCCCCGGCCAGGGGCAGGGTCCGGTCCACCACCAGCAGCACCACGTCGGCCCGGGCCGCCAGCTCGCGCCCGCGCTCCAGCCCCGCGCGCTCGGCCGCGTCGCCTGTTTCGCGCAGGCCCGCCGTGTCCACCAGCCGCACGGGCAGCCCGTCCAGGTCCAGGGCCTCCTCGATCCAGTCGCGCGTGGTGCCCGGAACGTCGGTGACGATGGCCCGTTCGCGTCCGAGCAGGGCGTTCATCAGGCTGGACTTGCCCGCGTTGACCCGCCCGGCCAGCACGCACAGCGCGCCCTCGCGCCAGACCCGCCCCCGCTCGAAGCCGCGCACCAGCGCCGCCAGCTCCCCGCGCACCGCGCGCACCCCGGCGGCGAACTCCTCCGGGGCCAGGCATTCCACCTCGTCGTCGGGGAAATCCACGGCCACGCAGAGCCGGGCGCGCAGTTCCTCCAGCCGGGCGCGCAGGGCGGCCACGCTGCGCCCCAGGTCCCCGGCCAGGCGGGCCCGGGCCAGGGCCGCTCCCGCCGCAGTGGGCGCGGCGACGAGCTCGGCCACGGCCTCGGCCTGGGTCAGGTCCATGCGCCCGTTGCGAAAGGCGCGGTAGGTGAACTCACCGGGCTCGGCCATGCGCGCCCCGCAGGCCAGGGCCGCCGCCAGCACCGCGCGCAACACCGCCGGGCCGCCGTGGCCCTGGAGCTCGAGCACGTCCTCGCCGGTGTAGGAGCCCGGCCCGGGCATGAGGACCGCCAGGACCTCGTCCAGCCGCCGCCCGGCCGCGTCGCGGGCCCAGCCGTGGTGCAGCAGGCGGGGCCGCAGCCCCGCGAAACCCGGGCTGGACGACTCGAACAGCCGCTGGCCCAGCTCCCGCGCGCCGGGTCCGCTCACGCGCACGATGCCCACGCCCCCGCGCCCCGGCGGGGTGGCGATGGCGGCGATGGTGTCCCTGTTTCCGGCGAGCTGGCGCATGGGCCGGGGTATACGCGAGGCCGGGCCGTTTGCAAAGCGCTCCGGGCCCTGCCCGCGGCCCCGCCCGGCCCCGGTTGCCTTTCGCCCGGCGGGCGGATACACCAGGGCCCATGCGACCGACCATCCCGCGCCGGTTCTCCGGCCCGTTTCCCGTCCTGCGTCCCCGTCTTGCCGCGCTGCTGCTGGCGGCGCTGCTGCTGGCCTCGGGCTGCGCCCCGCGCGTTTCCCCGCCCGGCACAGTCATCGCCGACCTGCGCGACATGCCCCAGGACGCCGCGGCCTACATCGACCCCCTCACGGCCACCCGGCCCCTGCTGCCCGCGGCCGTGCAGCGGGAGCTGGCCGACGACTACCGCCAGCGCTTCTTCTCCCCCTGGCGCCGCACCGTCCCGGCCCACGGGCCCCAGGAGGTCTTCAAGCTCCTGGACGGCTTCGACCCCGCCCGCTACCACGGCGAGAACCGGCTGCCCCTGACGGACGGCTTCGCCCGCGAGATGCGCGGGCTGGCCGATCCCGACAGCTTCCCCAACACCATGCGCCCGGCCATCAGCGTGGCCAACTCCGACCTGCGCGTCCTGCCCACGGTGCGGCCGCTGTTCTACAATTTCGATCTCGCGGGCGAGGGCTTTCCCTTCGACTACAACCAGAACTCCGCCGTCTGGGCCCAGACGCCGCTGCTGGTGCTGCACACTTCGGCCGACGGCGCCTGGGCCCTGGTGGAGACCTCCACCGCAGCCGGATGGATGCCCACCCGCGACCTGGCCCTGGTGGACGCCGGGTTCATGGACGCCTTCAACACCGTGCACCTGGCCGCCCTCACCGCCGACCGCGTGCCCGTGGTCGACTGCTACGGCCAGTTCCGGTTCATGGGCCGCGTGGGCATGGTCCTGCCCATGACCGGGCGCGAAGCCGGGACGCTGGACGTGCTCATCGCCGCGCGCGACGCCTCGGGGCGGGCCCTGCTGCTCACCGCCGGGCTGGGCGAGGACGTGGCCGCGCCCTGGCCCCTGGCCCCGACCCCGGCCAGCTTCGCCCGGCTGGCCAACGAGATGCTCGGCCAGCCCTACGGCTGGGGCGGGCTGTACCGCAACCGCGACTGCTCGGCGCTGGTCATGGATCTTTTCGCGCCCCTGGGCATCTGGCAGCCGCGCAACTCCGGGGCCCAGGCGCGCCACTGGGGTCTGGCCCCCCTGGGCGACCTGGACCGCGAGGCCCGCCTGCGGGTCATCGCGGCCGAGGCCCGGCCCTGGCTGACCCTGTTCTGGCGCCCCGGGCATATCGCCCTTTACATCGGCCAATGGCAGGGCCGCCCCGCCGTGCTCCACGCCGCCTGGGGCGTGCGCACCCGCGTGGGCAAGGCCGAAGGGCGGCATATCCTCGGCGCCACGGTCATCACCAGCCTGGAACCCGGCCAGGATCTGCCCGAGCTCGAACGCCCCGGCGGCGTGCTGCTGCTCCAGCTGGGCGGCATGGCCCAGGTGGCCCGGTAGCCGGGCCCGGAGCCCCTGCCCGAACGCGCCCGGGGCTCGCCAAGGCGCAGGGTCCGCCCCGTCGGCCGGGTCAGCCCCAGGCACACGGTCCCCCGCCCTCCGTTTTGCGGTCGGCCTTTTCCTCCGTCCTCCGGCCTTGCGGCCTTGCGGTCGGCCCCATCTCTCCACCCTCCGGCCTTGCGGGCGGCGTCCTCCGCCCGCGCCGTCCCTCCGGCGCCGCCGGGCGTTTTGCCTTCGCTGGCCCGGGGCCTTTCGCGCCAGGAGGCGCCCCGGCCCACGGGCCCGGCCCCGGCGCGTTTGCGCGCGTCGGGGTCGGGCCGTGTGGCATCCTCAGGGGCCATGCCCGGGGCATTGGGGACACAGGGCCCTGTCCCGGCTTGCCGGGCTGCCGCCAGGGGCTGCCGCGTTGTGTGGGCGCGCCGCTAGGGCATGGCGAAGCCGAACTGGCGGGCGGCGGCCCGGGCCTCGGGGGTGCCCGGGGCGAGGGCCCAGATGCGGTTCTGGGTGGGCCACCAGTCGGGCTGGGCGTCCAGGGCCTGGGCCCGGGCGGCCAGTCGGCCCAGGGCGGGCCAGTCGGGCTCGGGCGCGGCGAGCAGGGCCAGGGCCGTCTGGTTGAGGGTGCGGGAAAGCTCCTCGCGGGCTGCGGGGGGCCAGGGGCTGGCCGCGAGCATGGCGCGCAGGGTCTCGTCCCCTGGCGCGTCGGCGTCGCTGGCGATCCACTGCTGGGCCAGGGCGGGCAGCAGGTGCTGCCAGCTGTCGGCCTGGTTCTGGGTGGCCTGGGCCTCGGCCGGGGGCAGGGTCAGGGCGCGGGCGGTGGCGGCGCGGGCGGCCAGGGCGGCGCACTGCGCGTCTGCCGAGGCGGCGGCGAAGGCCAGGGCGATGTCCTGGCGCTTGTTCCAGGGCAGGTCGCGGGCAACGAGCCAGGGGCCGCCGTCCAGGCGCAGACGGCTGGCCCAGGGGGCCGCGGGGGTGGGCGGCTCCCAGAGCAGGGCGTGCTCGGCGGCGGCCTCGCCGTGGGTGTGCGTTATGCGCGCGGTGCCCGCCAGGGCCGTGCCCGGGGCCGTGCCCGGGGCGGCGGCCGGGGCGTCCCAGCGGACGGCGAGGCGCACGTCGGGCCAGGCGTGGTCCACGGGGCTGGAGCCGGGGGGCAGGTCGGGGCTCTGGGCCCAGGCCAGGAGCAGCGCGTGCAGGGCGAGGCTGGCGGGGGTGCCGTGGCGCGGGCGGGCCTCCTGGCGCAGGATGGCGTCGCCGGTGCGGCCCTGGGGATGGCGCGGGCAGGGGTTGGAGCGGGCCTGGGCCAGGGCCTGCTCCAGGCCGGCCTCCAGGCCCTGGGCGCCGCCGGGAACCTCGGTGCGCCCGGCCAGCTCGCAGGCGCGCAGGGCGTTGGTCAGGGCGTTGACGGGCTCGATGCGGTCCAGGTCGTCGAAGAACCAGGCGCAGCTGGCAAAGGAAGCCAGGGCGTGGCGCTGCATGGCCAGCAGGTCCCAGGCCCGCTGGCGGGCGGCGGGGTCCAGGCCGGGAGCCAGGTGGGCGGCGGCAAAGGCGTCGCGCCGGGCGGGGTCGGCGATGACCTGGCCGTAGTCGCGCAGGCCTGCGTCCGGGTCGCGCAGCAGGGCCGGGGCGGCTTGGGCGTAGTGGGCGTCGAGGCGCTCCTTCAGGGCGCAGAGGGCCTCGCGCAGGGGGGCGCGCCAGGCCTGGTTCCAGCCGGGGTGGTCGCCGGTATGGCAGCCGCAGTCGGCGCGCCAGCGCTCCACGCCGTGGGCGCAGCTCCAGGAGGAGGGCTCGTGCAGGCGCACGAGGCGCACGGGCGGGTGGGCCGCGAGGTGGGCCGCGAAGTTGGTCAGGCGCACCGAAGGGTCGGCCTGGGCCTGCTCCAGGCACCAGGCCAGGGCCATTTCGCCGAAGGTGAAGTGGTGGCCGTAGGTTTCGCCGTCCGTCGCGAGGCAGACCAGGCCCGGGGCGGCGGCGGCGCGCAGGCGGCTCCAGAAGGCGCCGCCGTCGGTGAGCAGCCGCTCGAAGGCCACGGCCTGGGACAGGGCGCCGTGGTAGAAGAACACGGCGATGGAGCGGCCCGAGGGCAGCTCGGCGCGATAGGGCCGGGTGATGTCCAGGGTGGCCTCGCTCACGGGCTGCCAGGGGCCGCCGGGGTCGGCCACGGCGGCGGCCTGGCGCGGGGCCAGGACGGTGTAGGCGATGCCCGCCTCGGCCAGGGCTTCGAGGCTGGCGGTGTCGGCGGCGGCCTCGGGCAGCCAGAGACCGTCGGGGCTGCGGCCATAGCGGCTTTCGAAGTCCTGCACGGCCCAGGCGGTTTCCACGCGTTTGTCCTGGGCGCTGGCCAGGGGCATGATGGTGTGGTGGCGGATCTGGGCCATGGCGTTGCCGAAGCCCAGGCGCGCGCGCGAGGCGCGGTCGGCCTCCAGGACCAGCTCGTAGGTTTCGGGGGCCTCCCTGGCCATCCAGGCCAGCAGGGTGGGGCCGAAATTGAAGCTGATGAACTCGTAGGCGTTGACCAGGGCGCGGATGCGGCCCTGGGCGTCGAGCAGCCGGGCGCGGGAGAGCGGGGCGTAGCTTTCGCGGGTGATGCGCGCGTTCCAGTCGCGCCGGGGCGCGGCGCTGCCCTCGGGGAGCACGGCGCCGAGCCAGGGGTCCTCGCGGGGGGGCTGGTAGAAATGGCCGTGGATGCAAAGGTGGCGGTCGGTCATGGCGGCTCCTGCGCGCTGCGCGGGTGGGATGGCTTGGCGGCTGTGTCCGTTGTTGCCCGGGCGGGCGCGCAAGTCAACCGGCCGGGTGCGGGCCGGGGTTCTTGACGGGCGGGGGCGGGTGCCGTAGGGAAGCGAAAACCCGCCGGATCCGGCGCAGGAGGAACCATGAGCGACGAACGTGCCGAACTTGAGGAGCTGTCCCGCGAGGAGCTGTTGGAGGTCTTCGAGGGCGCGCTGTTCGAGCTGGTGACCGAGGGCCGGGAATACCCGGAGATGCTCGAGATGACCCTGGCCCTGGGGCTCAAGCATTTCGTCACCGCCAGGCTCGCCGACCGGCCCCGCGAGGAGCTGGTGGAGCTGTTCATGGACAGCGAGCGCGCCGTGGTGGAGCTGGTTGATTTCGCCGCCGAGCAGGGGCTGCTGGAAGAGGCGTAGGCCCCGCGGCGCCCGGCCCGAAGACGGCGGCCTCCCCCCGGGGGAGGCCGCCGTTTTTTGCGCGCGGCGGGCCGGGCGGCCGAAGGATGCCCCGGCCGTGAAAAAAGGGCGGCCCCGCGCGGGGCCGCCCTTGTGCTAGCTGGCTGCGGGCTTGCGCTGGGCCCGGGGTTTCGCCCCGGCCTTGGCGGGAGCCTTGGTTTTTGCGGGGGCCTTGGGCGCGGCGGGGGCCTCGGCCCCGGGCTCGCTGCGGCAGGCCAGGGGCCAGACCTCGTCGATGAGCTCCACGGGGCGCACGGTGATGCGTCGGCGCAGTTCGGCCGGGATGTCCACGAGGTTGTGCTCGTTGTCCTTGGGGATGATGACGGTGGTCATGCCGTGGGCGACGGCGGCCAGGATCTTCTCCTTGATGCCGCCAACGGGCAGCACGCGCCCGCGCAGGGTGACCTCGCCGGTCATGCACACGTCGCCGCACACGGGGGTGTCGGTGAGGGCCGAGACCAGGGCGGTGACCAGGGTCACGCCCGCCGAGGGGCCGTCCTTGGGCGTCGCCCCGGCGGGCACATGGATGTGGATGTCCATCTTCTCGGTGAATTCGGGGTCGAGGCCGAACTGCCTGGCCCGGGCGCGGGCGTAGGACAGGGCGGCCTGGGCCGATTCCTTCATGACCTCGCCGAGCTGGCCGGTGAGGGTCAGCTTGCCCTTGCCGGGCATGGCCTGGACCTCGATGTGCAGGATTTCGCCGCCAAAGGGCGTCCAGGCCAGGCCCAGGGCCACGCCGGGGGGCAGGCTGGCCTCCAGGGCGTCGTCGCGCATGCGCGGCGGGCCGAGGAACTTCTCCACGGCCGCGGCGGTGACGCGGAAGGGGCCCTTCTGGCCCTCGGCCTTGCGCCGGGCGAGCTTGCGGCAGATGGAGCCGACCTCGCGCTCCAGGTTGCGCAGGCCCGCCTCGCGGGTGTACTCGCGCACGATCTTGGCCAGCACGGGGTCCGAGAGTTGCAGCTCGCGCAGGCGCAGGCCGTTTTCCGCCGCCTGGCGCGGCAGCAGGTAGCGCCGGGCGATCTTGATCTTCTCGTGCTCGGTGTAGCCGGGGATGCGGATGGTCTCCATGCGGTCGAGCAGCGGCGCGGGCACGGTGTCCAGGGTGTTGGCCGTGCAGATGAACATGACCTTGGACAGGTCGAAGGGCGCGTTCATGTAGTGGTCGGTGAAGGAGTTGTTCTGCTCGGGGTCGAGCACCTCCAGCAGCGCCGAGGACGGGTCGCCGCGGAAGTCCGCCCCGAGCTTGTCGATCTCGTCGAGCATGAACACGGGGTTGCGGCTGCCCGTCTGCTTGAGGCCCTGGATGATGCGCCCGGGCATGGCGCCGATGTAGGTCCTGCGGTGGCCGCGGATTTCGGCCTCGTCGCGCATGCCGCCCAGGCTCATGCGGTGGAACTTGCGGCCCAGGGCCCGGGCGATGGAACGCCCGAGGGATGTCTTGCCCACGCCGGGAGGGCCCACGAAGCACAGGATGGGGCCCTTCATCTTCGGGTTGAGCTTGCGCACCGAGAGGTATTCGAGGATGCGCTCCTTGACCTTGGACAGGTCGTAGTGGTCCTCGTCGAGGATTTTCTCGGCCTTGCCGATGTCCAGGCGGTCGCGGGTCTGGCGGTTCCAGGGCAGCTCGACGATCCAGTCCAGGTAGGTGCGGATGACCGTGGCCTCTGAGGAATCCTGGTGCATGGAGGCCAGGCGCTTGAGCTGTTTTTCGGCCTCGCGCATGACCTCTTCGGGCGGGGCGGCCTTGGCCAGGGCGGCGCGCAACTCGTCCAGCTCCTCGGCGTCGTCGGCGCCGTCGCCCAGCTCGCGGCGGATGGCCTTCATCTGCTCGCGCAGGAAGTAGTCCTTCTGGGCCTTGTCCATGCCCTCCTTGGCCATGCCCTGGATCTTGGCCTGCATGGCGGCGACCTCGACCTCCTTGGCCAGCTGGGTGTTGACCAGGCGCAGGCGCTCGATGGGGTCGACGCAGGCCAGGATGCCCTGGGCGTCGGCCACCTTCATGCGCAGGTTGGAGGCCACCAGGTCGGCCAGCCGCCCGGGGTCGTCCACGCTGGAGAGCACGCCCATGATATCCGGCGAGGAGATGCCGCGCAGGTTCATGATCTGCTCGCTCTGCTCCTTGGCGGCGCGCACCAGGGCTTCGTGCTCGCTGGTCAGCTCGGCCACCTGGGGCTCCTCGATGAGCTCGATGCGCGCGGTCAGGGCGGGCTCCTGGGCGGTGAACTCCGCCGCCCGCGCCCGCGACAGGCCCTGGACGAGGATTTTCAGGCGTCCGTCGGGCATCTTGAGCATGCGCATGATCAGACCCACGGTGCCGACCTCGTAGAGGTCCCCGGTCCCGGGCTCGTCCACGCTCTCGTCCTTCTGGGTCAGGATGAGGATGTGCCTGTCGCCGGCCAGGGCGGCCTCCACGGCGGCCACGGACTTCTCGCGGCCCACGAAGAGCGGCAGGATCATATAGTTGAAGACCACGATGTCGCGCACGGGCAGCACGGGGACTTCCGCGGGAATTTTGGGCTTCTGGTCCTGGCCGTCGTCTTCCTTGGAGTCGCCGTCGGCCAGCACCAGGACGTTTTCCAGGGTGTTGTCGTTCATTGCGTTCCTTTTTGGGGCGTACAAAGCCCTTTGGGCCGGGTGGGGGCCCGGCCCGGGCCGTTTCGTTCGTTGCGCGCCGCCCGGATCGGGGCGGCGGGGGGGCCCTTCGGGCGCGCGGCCCGGGTCAGGACCTGATTTCGAAGCGGTCGTGGCGCTTGTCGTAGTCCAGCCACTGGGAGCGCACGTCCTGGATGCGGGCCAGGGACGAGCCGGTCAGCAGCCGGTCGCGCAGTTCGGTCACGGCGGCCTCGTCGCCCTGGGCCAGAACCTCCACGGTGCCGTCGCCCAGGTTGCGGACCCATCCGGTGACGCCCAGGCTCTGGGCCTGGCCCTGGATCCAGGAGCGCAGGCCCACGCGCTGGACCGTGCCGGTGACGATGGATTGCAGGCTGCGGATCATGGCTGTCCTCCTTGCGGGTTGGCGCCGCGTGTCCGGTGCTTGTTCGCCTGTTGGTTCCCGTTCGTCCCTTGTCGGCCCCGGGGCGGGTCAGTCCAGCAGCCCGCGGGACCGGAAGCTCACATAGCCGCCCGAGGCGACCACCAGATGGTCGAGCAGCCGCAGGCCCACGGCCCGGGCGGCCTCGTCCAGGCGCCTGGTGAAGCGCTTGTCGCCCTCCGAGGGCTCGGGGTCGCCGCCCGGGTGGTTGTGCACCAGGATGACGCCGTGGGCCTCGAAGCGCAGGGCCGCGTGCAGCACCTCGCGCACGGGCACGCTCACCTCGTCCACCGTGCCCTGGCCCACGCGCTCCCAGCCCACCAGCCTGTTCCTGGCGTCCACCAGGGCCAGCCAGAGTTCCTCGGTGGTCCTGTGGGCCAGCCGGGCCCGGGCCATGGCCGCCACGCCGTCCGGGCTGTCCAGCACCTGGCGCTCGCGCAGGGGGCCTTCGGAAAGCCGGGCCCAGGTCTCGCGCCACAGGGCCCAGAATGCCTCCAGGGCCGGACCGAAGCCGGGCACGCGGCGCAGCTCCTCGGGCCGGGCCGCGAAGACGCCGCCCAGGGTGGCGAAGCGTTCGAGCAGGGCCTTGGCCAGGGGCTTGGTGTCGCGTCGCAGCAGCACATGGCCCAGCATCAGTTCCAGCAGCTCGTAGTCGGCGAGCTGGCGCGGATCGCGCCGCAGGCGCTCGCGCAGGCGCTCCCGGTGGCCTGTGTAATGCGGTTCATCCTTCATATGAGCACTTCCCGGCCTGCTGGCAAGGGGTGTTGGCGGGCGTGGGCCCGGAAAACGGCCCGCAAGGCCGTTCTATCCGCATGCAGGGGCGGGTTCAACCCGAAACAGGGCGGCTAGCGCCGGGCAGGGGCGGTCCTGGGGCCGAATGCCGAGTGCAGGCCCATGACCAGGGCCTCGAAGGCCTGTTCGGGCGTGCGCTGGCCGGTCTTGATGCCGAACTCGGCCTCCAGGGCCAGCTCGAAGATTCGGGCCGCGGCCGCGGGGCCCGCGCGGCGGGCCAGCTCGGCCTTGGACTTCTGGGCGGCGGGGGGGATCCAGGCCGAGGGCGGCTCGCCGCTGGCCAGCTCCCACAGCAGGCGGGCCTCGCGCTGGAGCAGGGCCAGGAAGGCGAAGAAGATGTCGTCGCTGGAGCTGGCCTGGCGGTTGTCCATGATCTTCTTCCAGACCTTGTCGCCGCTGCGGCCGTGGATGACGGCGGCGATGAAGGCGAAGATGTCCATGTCGGCCTCGAAGGAGACGATGCCCAGCTGCCCGGTGGTCACCGTGCCGCCGGGCTCCACGGCCAGGGCGATCTTGTCCAGCTCGTTCCTGGCGCCCAGGGCGTCGCAGGGCAGGGCCGCGCACAGGGCGCGCAGGGCGTCGGGGGCCACGGACAGCCCGGCCCGGGCCATGTGCGCGCGCACGAAGTCCTCCATGCCCTGGGGTGTGAGGCCCGGGGAGGTCCAGACCCAGCCCCGCTTTTCGGCCACGGGCCAGAACCTGGTCTTGGCCAGCACCGCCGGGGGCTTGGGGCCCTTGCGGTCGGCCTCGGCCTCCAGGCAGAACACGGGCCAGATGGCGGCGTTGAAGCTGCCCAGGGGCTGGGTCAGCTTGTCCCAGGTTTCCTTGAGCAGCTTGTGCGCCCGGCGGACGACCACCAGCCGGGGCGTGCCCATGAGGTCGGGCACGGTGAGGTCGGCCCAGAAGGCGCCGGGCAGCTCCTCGTCGCCCCAGTGGACGCGCCGGTCCCAGGGGCGGCCGCCCCCGTGCTCGGCCACCAGCGCCTCCAGGCGCTGGCGGAGCATCTCCGGGTCGGGGCAGAGCAGGAAGCTGAAGCCGGGGCGGCCTGCGGGCTGGGCCACGGGGCGGCCTAGTAGTCCTGGGCCATGCGGTCCACGGCGCGGCGCACGGCCATGTCGAGGACGTTGGCCTCGGCCTGGTTCTTGTCGTTGCCGGTGTAGGACTCGCTGGCGCCCACGCGCCCGGAGGTCCAGACCTGGACGCCGTCCGAGCGGCGGAACACGTCCAGGGTCAGGGAGATGCCGGCGCTGGATTTCAGGGTCTCGTCGTCGGAGCCGGTGAGCGAGGTGTGGGAGGTGAAGCGGTGCACGGTCACGTCCACATAGGCCGTGGCGGCCTCGCGCGGGGCCCAGGCCATCCGGCCCCGGCGGGTGATCTCGTCGCGCAGGGCCGAGCGCAGGGTGGCCTCCAGGCCGGGCTCCATGGTCGGGTTGACCACCGTGCGCAGGAACAGGGCGCGGCAGTCCGCGGGCAGGGCCAGGGGCGCCCCGGGGTCTGCCGAGTTGCGGTAGCCGGCGCAGGACGCCAGGAACAGGACCAGGACCAGGGCCGCCAGGGCGTGGATGACCCGCTGCATGACGCTTACCCCACCACGATGTTCACGAGTTTGTCGGGCACGGTGATGACCTTGCGCACGGTGTGGCCCTCCAGGTGCCGGGCCACGTTGGGCTCGGCCAGGGCCAGGGCCTGCATCCGCCCGGTGTCGGCCCCGGCGGGCACGGCCACGCGTCCGCGCACCTTGCCGTTGATCTGCACGATGACCGTGATCTCGTCCACGGCCAGGGCGGCCTCGTCGTGGGCGGGCCAGGGCGCGCTGGCCAGCAGGGAGGTGTAGCCCATGCGCTGCCACAGCTCCTCGCAGATGTGCGGGGCCACGGGCGAGAGCACCGTCAGGGCCGAGCTGACGGCCGAGGAGAGCACCCGGGCACCCTCCGGGGTTCCGCCCAGCTCGTCCTTGGCCAGGTACAGGGCGTTGACCAGCTCCATCACCGCCGCGATGGCCGTGTTGAACTGGAAGTTGGCCATGATGTCGCGCTGGACCTTTTGCACCGTCTGGTGCTCCTTGCGGCGCAGGTCGCGCGCGGCGCCGGTCAGGGCCTGGCCCTCCAGGGGGGCGCAGGCGCCCACGGGCGAGAGCACGGGCGCCAGCTCGTCCACCAGCCGCCACAGGCGCTTGAGGAAGCGCGAGGCGCCCTCGACGCCCTGCTCGCTCCACTCCAGGTCCTTTTCCGGCGGCGCGGCGAACAGGCAGAACAGGCGCGTGGTGTCCGCGCCGTAGGTGCGGATCATGTCGTCGGGGTCGACCACGTTGCCCTTGGATTTGGACATCTTGGCCCCGTCCATGAGCACCATGCCCTGGGTCAGCAGGTTGGCGAAGGGCTCGTCCAGCTCCACCACGCCCAGGTCGCGCAGGGCCTTTACATAGAAGCGCGAGTAGAGCAGGTGCAAGATGGCGTGCTCGATGCCGCCGATGTAGAGGTCGACGTTCATCCAGTACTTCAGGGCCTCGGGGTCCAGGCCCTGGGCCTCGTCGCGGGCGCAGGCGTAGCGCATGAAGTACCACGACGACTCCATGAAGGTGTCCATGGTGTCGGTTTCGCGCCGGGCGGGGCCGCCGCAGCGGGGGCAGGTGGCGGCCAGGAAGCTTTCGGCCTCGGGCAGGGGGCTCTTGCCGTCGGGGCGGGTCTTCACGTCCAGCGGCAGGAGCACGGGCAGCTCGGCCTCGGGCACGGGCACAACCCCGCACTCCTGGCAGTAGACCACGGGGATGGGCGCGCCCCAGTAGCGCTGGCGCGAGACGTTCCAGTCGCGCAGGCGGTAGTTGACGGTGGTCTTGCCCAGGCCGCTCAGGGCCAGGTGTTCGGTGATGGCGGCCTTGGCGGCCTCGTTGGGCTGGCCGTCGAAGGCTCCGGAGTTCACCAGCAGGCCGGGCCCGGTGTAGGCGGCGTCCATGTCGGCGGGGTCCAGGGGCTGGCCCTCGGGCTGGATGACCACGCGCATGGGCAGGCCGTACTTGCGGGCGAACTCGAAGTCGCGCTGGTCGTGGGCGGGCACGGCCATGACCGCGCCGGTGCCGTAGCCCATGAGCACGAAATTGGCGATCCAGATGGGCATGCGCGCGCCGGTGACGGGGTTCACGCAGTGGGCGCCGGTGAACACGCCCTCCTTCTCCAGGTCGTCGGCGCCGCGCGCGATGCGGTCCATGTTGCGGACCTTGTGCACGAAGGCCCGGGCCTGTTCGGCCTGGGCGGCGTCGGGGCAGGCGGCCAGGAGCGTCTCCACCAGCGGGTGCTCCGCGGCCAGGCTCATGAAGGTCGCGCCGTGGAGGGTGTCGGGCCGGGTGGTGAACACGGCCACGCGCTCGTCCAGGCCCTCGACCTGGAATTCCAGCTCGGAGCCGTGGCTCCGGCCGATCCAGTTGCGCTGCATGGTCAGCACGCGCTCGGGCCAGCCCGGCAGCTTGTCCAGCCAGTCGAGCAGCTCGTCGGCGTAGTCGGTGATGCGCAGGAACCACTGCTCCAGCTCGCGCTGCTCCACGGGGGAGTCGCAGCGCCAGCACAGGCCGTCCTCCACCTGCTCGTTGGCCAGCACGGTGTGGCAGTCCGGGCACCAGTTCACCGGGGATTTCTTGCGGTAGGCCAGCCCCTTTTCCAGGAGCTTCAGGAAATAGAGCTGCTCCCAGCGGTAGTAGCCGGGGTGGCAGGTGGCCAGTTCGCGGTCCCAGTCGTAGGAGTAGCCCAGGCGGCGCAGCTGGGTGCGCATGGTGGCGATGTTCTCGTAGGTCCACTTGGCCGGGTGGGTGCCGTGCTTGACGGCGGCGTTCTCGGCGGGCAGGCCGAAGGCGTCCCAGCCGATGGGGTGCAGGACGTTGAAGCCCTGCATGCGCTTGAAGCGCGCCACCACGTCGCCGATGGAGTAGTTGCGCACATGGCCCATGTGGATGCGCCCCGAGGGGTAGGGGAACATCTCAAGGACGTAGTGCTTGGGCTTGGCGTGGTCGATCCCGACCTTGAAGGTCCCGCGCTCTTCCCATATCTGCTGCCATTTGGCCTCGAGGGCCTCGGGGGCGTACACGCTTTCGGACATGCGGATTCCTTGCTTGCGCCCGTTGGGGCGCCTAGTGGCGGTTGAACAGCGCGGGGAACAGCCGGTTGAGCGTCCTGCGCACGGGTTTGTCCTTGTACTCCTCGGCTTTCTGCCTCACCTGGAGGTCGATGTCGAGCCGCTGGGCGAAAGTCACATGGGCGAAGTCCCGGGTCCAGGCGTCCACGCTGCGCATGGCGGCCCGGCGCCCGTCCTCGCCGATGGCCAGGTACACGTCGGCGCCGCTGCGGTAGTGGGCCCAGAAGGCCAGGCCCCAGGCCGTGAGCCGCTGGCCGGCCGGCGCGTCGGTGGCGTCGGCCACGGCCTGGGCGTCGATGCACCACGCGGGCCAGCGCAGATCGGCCAGGGCCTGGGCCATGTCGCCGGCCCACAGGCCGAGGTCGCTGCCCCAGGCCACGTTCCAGCGCAGCTCCACGCTCTGGCGGCGGTGTTCGCGCCACGCGCGCAGGGCCGGCCCGCCCTGGGCGGCCCGGCCCAGCACCACCCGGGGCGTTCCCGCCGGGCACTGCGAAACGTCCTTAACGAACCCTAAGCTCACCATGTTCCACGGCCCGGGCCACGGCGTCGAGGATGCCGTTCACGAAGTTCTTGGAGTTGTCGTCGCCGTAGCGCTTGGCCAGCTCCACCGCCTCGTTGATGGCCACCTTGAGCGGAATGTCGTCCAGGTAGAGCATCTCGTACAGGGCCACGCGCAGGATGGTCAGCTCCACGCGGGCGATGCGTGCGAGCTTCCAGTGCTGCGAGAAGCGGTTGATGGTTTCGTCCAGGTCCTGGCGGCGGCTCCAGACCCCGGCCACCAGGGCCCGGGCGAACTCCTCGCGGCCCTGGGCGTGCCCGTCGTCGCCGTCGGCGGGTTCGGGGGGCGTGTCCTGGTCCTGCTCCTGGCGCGCCTCGGGGGCCAGGGCCACGGCGCGCGCCGTGTCGTCGCCCTCGGGCGGCGCGAAGCACAGCCCGTAGAGCACCTCGAAGGCGCGGCGGCGGCCCGAGCGGCGGCCGCCTTTTTTCTGCGTGTTCATGTGCTAGATCTGCTCCATGACCCGGACCATCTCCAGCACGGCGGAGGCGGCTTCCACGCCCTTGTTGCCGGCCTTGGACCCGGCGCGCTCGATGGCCTGCTCCAGGGTGTCGGTGGTCAGCACGCCGAAG
>NZ_JALNWM010000052.1 GCF_023230885.1 Desulfocurvus sp.
CCTCGCCCGGAGGGCCGGCCGGCCCGGCGCCGGGAAGCTCGGGAAGCGCCCCCGGCGGGCCGGGAACCAGGGCCGCGCGGTCCGCCGCCTCGCTCCGGGCCAGGGTCAGCAGGCGTTCCAGCTCCCGTGTACGGCTGGATGTCAGGAGCCGCAGGTCGCGCACGCGCTCGGCCAGCCCGGCCTGCCCCTGGGCCGGGCCAGCGGCGGCGAAGGTTTCGAAATTGTGGTCGCGGTAGGCCAGCCAGGCGCGCTGGGCGGCGCGCAGCAGCTCGGCCCCGCGGGAATCCAGGGCACCCAGGGCCTCGCGGTAGACGCGGTTCAGTTCCGCGTCGACGGCGTCCAGCAAAAGATTCTCGCAGTGAACCCTGTCCGCCGGGGACAGGTTTTCCCCGCACTCCATGTCCCCCGAAGCCGGGACAGGCGCCAGCAGCGCAAGGACGGCCAGCAGCCCGAGCAGGCCCCGGCGCAACGAGGAGGAACGCGACTTCATCGTCAAGATGTGCCACAGGGCGCACGCCCGCGCAAGGCCGTCGGAACGAATGCAGGGCAGCGCCGCCGGACGGGCGCGCCTGCGGGACGCGGCCGCGCAGGGCCGGGCGGTCCGCCGGATCGGCCTGCCGGGCGTGCTGGAAAAATCCGGCCCCACGGGCCGGTCGGTCCCGCGGAGCCGAAGAGCAGACACCGAAGACATTGCCCATGCTCCCGGACAGAAGGCTGCCCCTGTTTCCGGCTGTACACCCCTTGTTCCAACTCCGCTGGCGGCACTGCCCCCCGGCCAACGCCAGGGCGCCGCCGGGCGGATGCGGCGGCGCCGACAAACGAAGGTACGGGGAGCGAAACAGACCGGAGGGGAGCCTGCCGCCTGGCGGGGCTTCGAAGGGCAAGGCGGCGGGGAGTTCCCCAGGCCTGCCCACCGGGAGGGCAACGGCCCTGACTCCCCCTCAGGGCCGGGGCGCCGCGGAAGCGGGGGCGTCCGCCCCGCCGCCGGACGGGGACGCCGCGCCAGGGGCGGGCGCGGAGGCGGAAGGAACCAGGGGCACCCAGGGCTTCTCCTGCCCTTCCGGTTCGCCCCCGGTGCAGCGCGCGGGCCGCTCCCCGCTCCCGGGGCGCGCGCCCTTGCGCGGGGGCCTTGGGCCGGGCGCGGGCGCGGCCTCGGGCACCAGGGGCACCCAGGGCCGTTCCTCCCCGGCCTGGGCTTCCGGCACCAGGGGCACCCAGGGATCGGGATCCGGGGCCAGCGTTTCCTGTTCCACGGGCGGGCGCGGGGACGGCGCGCCGGGGTCCGCGCCCGGCGGGCGCAGGCGGAAACGCCGACGCACGGGCGCAGCGGCGGGACGAGGGCCGGCCTCGCTGTCCGGAGGGGGGGAGCCGAAGCTCGGCAGGACCGTGCCCGAGCCCCCGGCGGCGGGCGGCGCCGCGTCCCGGGCGCGGGCCGGGGCCTGGGGGGCGGGTTGCGCGGCCGGGCCGCCCGGGGCCCGGGGCGGATGCTCCGGTGCGGCCTCGCCCTGGGCCGGGCGCCCGGGCAGGACCAGCGGCGTCCAGCCGTCGGGCACCTGGGCCCCGGCGGCACAGGCCGCCAGGGCCAGCGCACAGGCCGCAACGCTCGCAATCAGGCCACGCATCGTTCTCCCCCGTTCCGCGCGCCTGCGGGCGCACGGGACTGCTCCTATGCCAATCCGCCCCCGCCGCCAAGGGGCAAAAACAAGGCGGCCGCTGCGCGGGCAGCGGCCGCCGGAAAACCGTGCGCCCCCCGCGCGCTACGCGTAGCGCGGCTCTTCCTCGCGCACCACCTGGAAAGCCTTGTTGCCCTTGACCACTCCGGGCAGGCCGTAGAACTTGCGCACGCCCTCCACCTCGGCCTCCAGCAGCTGCTCGGTGTCGGTATTCAGCAGCAGGATGTCGCCCACATCCAGGTTCAGCAGCTGGCGGCCGGTGATCTTGGTCTGGCCCAGCTCGATGATCATCTCCACCGGTGTTTCCATGAGCCGCTCCTTGAAGCGCGCGATCCAGGCATGGTCCACCTCCAGCCGCTCGGACTGGAAGGAGGCGTGCAGCTTGGAGCGGATGGGCTCCAGGGTGGCGTAGGGCAGGCAGGCGATGAGCGAGCCGATGGCGTTTTCCAGCTCCACCTCGAAGGTCACGACGATGACCACGTCCGAGGGCGGCACAATGGCCGCGAACTGCGGGTTGATCTCCGAGCGGGTCAGCTCGATGTGCACCTCGTGCACCGGGCGCCAGGCGTCCTCCATGTTGGACAGGGCGATCTTGACCACGCGGTCCACGATGGCCTGTTCGATGGGCGTGAAATCGCGGCCCTCGACCTTGGGCTGCGAGCCCGCGCCGCCGAAGAAATTCTCCACCAGCGCGAAGACCAGCCGCGAATCCACCACCAGCAGCGCGTTGCCGCGCAGGGGGTCCATCTTGAAGATGTTGATGGACGTGGGCACGGGCAGCGAGCGCATGAAGTCGCCGAACTTGGACATGTCGATGGAGATGGGGTTCAGGTCCACGCGCTTGCGCATGGCGTTGGCCAGGGCGTTGGTACACAGCCGGGCGAAACGGTCGTTGACGATCTCCAGTACCGGCATCCGGCCCCGGATGATCCGGTCCTGGTTGGCGAGGTCGAAACTGACGACCCCGGAATCGTCCTCGGGTATGTCGGCCTCGGCCTCTATTTCGCCGCCGGACAGCCCGCGCAACAACGCATCGACTTCGTCCTGGTCGAGAATCTTGCTCATGAACGCTTCCCGCGCTTGCCCCGGGCAGAATCTGCCGCCGGGGGAGGTTCAGTGCTGGGGGGCCGCCGCAGGGCGCCGCCCGGGGCTCCCCGTCCGGGACGGCCCGCGCCGAGGCGCCGCCCGCCGGAGTCCCTTCTACCGCCCGGCGGCCGCGTTGGCAATCCGGCCCCGGGCAGGCAGGACATGCAAGATGCAAACCATTCCCGGCTCAGGGCTCCCCGCCATCCGGCCCGGCCGGAAGATACCTGCGCAACAGCTCATCAAGCCGGGCCCGGGTCACGGGGCGCTCCACCGTGGTGGAAAAGCCCGCATCCAGGCTGAGGCTCGCGTCCTGGGGGATGTAGGCCAGGGTCATGGCCACCAGCGGCACGGGCCGGGCGCCGCTTTCGCGCTCCCAGGCGCGGATGGCGCGCGCGGCGGTCAGCCCGTCCATCACCGGCAGGCGCGTGGCCATGAGCACCATGTCGTAGACCTGACGGGTCACGGCGTCCACGCCCTGGCGGCCGTTGGCCGCCACGTCCAGGGTCACGTCGGTGTGCCGCAGGTGGTAGCGCAGCATCATCCGCGTGTTGGCCGAGTCGTCCACCAGCAGGATGGCCGGGCCCGGACTGCGCCGCGGGCGCACGGCGGCGCTGCCCACAAGGCACAGGGCCGGGTTCACGCCCTCGCGGAAGGTGTGGCCCTCCAGCACGGCGAAGACGGCCTCGCGCAGGGCGTTCTCCTCCACGGGCAGGGCCAGGCGCCCCTGCCCTCCGGCTCCGGTGCCCTCGCACAGCACAAGCACGCTGTAGCCCGGGAAGCCCTCCAGGGAACACAGATCCTCCAAAAGACCCGGAACGCAGAAGTCGTCGTCCACAAAGGCCAGCCGGTAGGGGTGGCAGTCGCGAAAGGCCGCCAGGAGCATCTCGCGGGCCCCCTCGGGCCCGTCCACGGCCTCGGGCCGCGCGCCCCAGCTCTCCAGCAGGGCCACAAGCCCCGACACGTCGCGCCGCGAGGCCACCAGCACCCGGCGGCCCTTGAGGGCCGGGTTCACCGTCACCGCGTCGAACTGCTGCGGGGCCAGCTCCTGCTCGGCGTAGCGCAGGAACAGCTTGGAGGACAGGAACAGGTCGTACACGTCGGGGTCGATGTGGCGGTCCTTTTTCATGAAGCCAAGGATCTTCACGGCCTGGGACAGGGGCATGGGCTTCTTGTAGGGCCGATCCTGGGCCGTCAGGGCCTCGAAGATATCGGCCACGGCCATGATCCGCGCCTGGAGCGGCAGGTTCTTCTCGTCCAGGCCGTCGGGGTAGCCGCTGCCGTCGAGCTTTTCATGGTGCCCGGCAGCGTATTCGGGCACGCGCGCCAGCTTCTTGGGGAAAGGCAGCTCCGAGAGCATCCGCCCGGTAACGCGGGCGTGGTTCTCGATGATCGCCCGTTCGGTGTCGGTCAGGGTGCCCTTGCGGATGCACAGGTTGGCCACCTCGTCCTCGGTGAGCAGGCGCCGGGGCTGGCCGTCGACATCGAAGGTCCGCGCGCCGATGGTCCGCACGCGCTCGCGGCGCTCGTCGCTCATGAACTCGCCCGGCTCGTTGCAGCCGATGACAAAGGCCCGGTCCTCCTCCAGGGCCCGTAGCGCCTCGGCCAGGGCCCGGTCCTCGTCCTGCGCGGCCTGGGCCGGGGCGCCGCCCTCCAGGAGGGCGACCTTGCGCTCCAGGCTGCGGGTTCGCAGCACCTGGGCCGCCAGGTCGAAACGCTGCTGCACGAGGTCCACGCGGTCATAGATGGTCTGGAGTTTCGACGCCTTGTCCACCACCCACTCGGGGGTGGTGATCTTGCCGATGTCGTGCAGCCAGGCCGCCAGCTTGAGTTCCTCCAGCTCGTCCTCGTTGAAATGCACCTCCGCGAAGGGCCCTTCGTCCGTCTCGTTGATGCGCCGGGCGATCATCATGGTGATGTCCACCACGCGGTTGATATGCCCGCCGGTGTAGGGCGACTTTTCCTCGATGGCGTTGGCGATGGATTTGATGAAGGCGTAGAAGAGATCCTTGAGATCCTGGATCAGGCGCGTCTTGGTCAGCGCGGCGGCGGCCTGGGAGGCCAGGGAGGCCACAAGCCCCACGCGGTCGTCGGCGAACTCGCCCACCTCCCCGCCCCGGGCCACGTCCTGGGCGTTGAGCAGCTGCAACACGCCGATCACGTCGTTCTCATGGTTGCGCAGGGGGATGACCAGCATGGACTTGGAGCGGTAGCCCGTGGCCTGGTCGTACTTGCGCGGGCCGGTGAAGTCGAACTCCTCGGACTCGTAAACGTCGGCAATGTTGATGATGTCGCCGGTCAGGGCCACATAGGAGGAGACGTTGGCGTGGTTGGGTTCGCCGTCCACATCCAGCGGCACAGGAGGCAGGGTGACGGGCACGCCCGATGTTCCGCCCATGCGCGTCTTCATGGTGTCGTTGTGCAGGATGGCGAAGTCCAGGTGGGTCCGCTCGGCGTTGACCAGATACAGAGTTCCCGCGTCGGCGTCGGTGATTTCGCGCGCCTCGTGGACGATCATCTCCAGCAGCCGGGCCACGTTGTCCTCGCCCGACAGGGCCATGCCGATTTCGGCATACTTGCCCAGATGATAGAGCTGGAAGGCCGACAGCGCGGCCTCGGGCCGCCCGGCGCGCGCCGCCCCGTCCGCTGCCTTGTTCCCGCGCCCCTTGTCCCCGCGATCCTCATCCCGCCCGGCCATATCCGCCCCCTCGACAGTCGTCCCCGTTCACGACACCCGCCAACAAGACAAGTATATCCCTATCCGGCGCAAGTGCAAAGAATCAACGAAAAAAGCGGGCCGGGAGTGCCCTCCCGGCCCGCTGCGGCGACATATGCGACATGCTAGAGTTGACCCAGCGCCTTGCCGAGCTTCACCACGCGGTCGTTGGTGGGGTAGCGGTCGATGAGCTTGCGGTAGATGACCACGGCCTCATCGCGCTTGCCCTGGCCGAGCAAGGCGTACACGAGGTTGATGTTACTGACGTAGTCCGAGGCGCGGATGGCCACGGCACGGCGGAAGAAGCCCTCCGCCTCGGCGTAGCGTTTCTCGCGCAGGGCCAGGTAGCCCTCCCATTTGTAGGCCGTGGCGCTTTCCTGCTTGCCGATCTCGCGGGACATGGAGTCCAGGATCTCCCGCGACTGCCCGCCGTCGCCCCGGCGCGTGGCCTGGACCAGGGTCCGCTCCAGCGCCAGAACGCTTTCGTTCTGTTTGGCGCGCTGGGCGAAGTGCTGCTCCAGGGCCCGCGAGGGCTTGGAAAGGTCGATGGCCTTGGGCTTCTCCGGCTCGGGCTCACGATACAGCCGCTGCTGCACGATGGGCGCCTGGGTGACCGCCGGAGCGAGCTGGGCGACCTCCGTCGGCTTTTCCTCCGCCGGGGTCGCGGCCTCTTCCACGGTTTTTTCGACAACCGCCTGGCGCTCGCCGGCCGCGCTTTGCACCGGGTCCTCCGGCAAGGCCAGCTGCGTGACCTCGCGTTGGACGAAGTACAGCCCGGAACCGGCCAGTACGACGAACACCAGCAGGAACAGCAGGCCCCTGAGGAAGAGCTTGCTCATCCTCGGAGCAACCGCCTGAGGCGCCTGGCGGGAATTCCGCTCGGCCTCCTCCCGTTTCAGTTGCTGCAGGCTGCGGTAGATGACGCTCATTGGACCACCTTGATATTCATGACCACGACCAGTTCGCGGACGGCATCAGTCTCGACGCGGGTCTTGAAGAGCCATCCGAGGATCGGGATGTCACCGGCAAGGGGAACGCCGGTGTCTTCCTTGTCCGTGTTCTTGTCGATGAGGCCACCCAGGATGATGGTGTCGCCGTCGTTCACGCGGGCCGTGGTCACGACGTTCTTCACGTCCACCCGGGGCAGGGTCAGCTTGTCGCCCGCGCTGGTGACTTCCACCAGGGCGAGGCTGGTTTCCTGGACCTCGCTCTTGATGGGGAAGATCTGCAGGTCGACCTTGTTGTCGTCGCTCACATAGGCCAGCACGCCGAGCATCACGCCGTCGAAGACCGAGGCGGTGTTCACCGTGAAGGTCACGTTGCCGGCGTCGTCCACGTCGCGCTCGATGCCCGAGACATACTGGCGGGAGCTGCCGGCGGTGAAGAGCGCGGGCTGGCCGTGCTTGGCGCGCACATGCGGGTTGGCCACGACCTTCACGCCGCCGAAGGTCTGCATGGCCTCCAGGGCCGCGCTGAAGGCGTCGTCGCCCTTGCGGAAGCCGGTGATGGTGGCGGCGGTGTTGTTGTCGGCGAAGGTGCGGTTGCCGATGGCGGTGGAGCCGCGCTGCAGCCAGCTCATCGTCGTGGTGGCGTCACCCCAGGCCATGCGCTGGGCAACCCAGGAGAAGTCGATGCCGAAGCGGAATTCGTCGGAAAGACGCACTTCCATGATCCGCGCATCGATGACCACCTGGCGCGAGAGCTTGGTCTTCAGGTTGTTGAGCATCTGCGCGACGGCCCGCAGCTTGCCGGGGGTCGAGCGCACATACAGGGCGCCGGTGAGCGGATCCAGGGCGAAGTAGCCCGGGTTATCGGGCTCCTCGCCGGTGGTGGACTGCTCGCCGAAGGCGCTCTCCTCGGACAGGATGGAGTCAACGCTCTTGAGCACCTGCCCATAGATGGACTCGTCCCTGAAGGCACCGCTCAGGGTGTTGGCCACCGAGAAGGTGCCCGAAAGCTGGCCCTGGCCGGACAGCGCGCTGCCGAAGATGTCGCCGCCGCTGGCCGAGGCCACCTCGGCGTTGGTGTTCACGAAGTCGAGGTAGAAGACCTTTTCGGCGAAGCGCGACACCATCAGGATGTTGTCGTTGACTTCCCAGGCCAGGTCGTAGGCGGCCAGGAGCTTTTCCACCACCAGCGCGCTGGAGGCGTCCTCGAAGCTGATGGTCACCCGGTTGTCCAGGCTGATGCCCGGCTCGATGACCAGGTTCAGCCCCGCGTTGCGGGCGACGATGTACAGGATGTTATGGAGGGTTTCCTCCTGGACGCTGATGGAGATGGTGGTCTCCTCCAGGGGGTTGAACTCGGGCAGCACCGGCTCGATGATGCCTTCGTCCACGGCGGCGGTCCGCTCAAGATGCTGCGCCTCCTGGGCGCGCAACTTGGTGAACTGCTCGTCCTCCTTCCTGAGCTGCTTGTAGAGCGCGTCGTAGTTCAGGCTGCTCTCAAGCTGTTTCGTCGCCTTCTGGCAGGCCGCCAGGGAAAGCGCCAGAACAATGAAACCGATGTAGACAAGACTCCTGCGCATATGTCGCCCCTTTTCCTTCCAGTTCCCCCAAGGGGAGTGGCCCTGTTTGCTTGCGGATATGGCCATGTCGCCCTCTCGTTACTGCTGCTGCCCCATCTGCTGGAGAACCTGCAGCGCCTGGTCCGGGGTCAGGTCCGGAGGCAGGTTGTCCAGGTCGACAGCGGGGCCCTGCGCCGCGGGAGCGGCTTCACCCTCAGTTCCGGCCTCGGCCTCGGCCGAGCGGCGCACGCCGGGCTCGCCGGCGACCTTTTTCAGCTCCACGCGGTACGTCGGCATCCACTCGATGCGCTCCGTCTCGCCGCCCTTGCCCAGGGTCACGCCGTCGGCGTCGATCCCCTGGAGCACACGCCCGTCGGGCAGCTCCGCCCCCTCGCGATACACCACCCCGTTCAGGATGGCGTATTTCGCGGGCGGCCCCAGGAACAGCGCGCTCAGGCTCAAGGCGGCGTAGCGTTCGGAATCGTCCAGAACCTCGGGGTCGAGGACCACCAGGGTGGGGTCGACCTTCTCCACGGCTCCGTAGTTGGGAATTTTCTTCGTCAGCGCGCCCACGGCCTCCCGGATGGTCTGCGCGACCTCGTCCGGGGGCAGGGCCACCTCTTTGGGCGCCAGCCGCTCGGCGATGCCGGACTGCTGGGGTACGTCGATCCGCTGGTTGGCATACAGCCAGGCGGCCGTGACCACGACGACCACCGCGTAGGCGATCCAGCGGACCAGAATGCTTCTCCTGCCCGGGTGCATTTAGTCCCCCTTCTTCTTCAACGGCCACAGGGCGTTGAGCGAGTAGTAGTTGCCTTCCAGCCCAAGGTCGATCTGTTTGGATTGGATCGTGAATCCCTGGCGCTCCAGGCTGCTGACGAACTTCACGAACCCGTGCTGGGCCGTGGAGATATCCATTTCCACCTGCCCCTCCAGGCGCACGGAGACCCCTTCGGGCGCGTAGGCGAACTCGAGTCCGTCCACACGCAGATAGTCCGGGCGCAGGGAGGACAGGTAGTTCCACATCTCGCCCAGGGGCGGCGACAGGGCGGCGGTGCGCAGCTCCGAGGCCGTCTGCATGGCGCTGCCCACATCCTCGAAGGTCAGCTGCGCGGAACGGGCCTGCAACTGCGACTCCAGGGCGCCGTTGGAGGACTGCATCGCCGCCAGGCGCTGCATGACCTCGCCCTTGGCCGACGCGACGTAGCCATAGCCAACGAAGGCCACCAGGGCCGCAGCCAGCATGGCCGCCCAGACGTACTTCTCGGCCAGCTCCAGGGGCCGCAGCAGCCGCTCCTCGCGCGGGCCGAGGATGGCCGACATGGGCGCATCCTGCACGGCCTCGGGCAACGCCGACCAGACCGTCTCGCCGCCGTGCTGCAGGCGGTGGACCGGATAGGGCACCAGGGGAATCTCCACGTCCGGGCGCGGCAGATTCAAGGTGTTGGTCAGGCCCTCGATCCAGTTGATGTGGCTGACGCGCTGGCCCAGGTTCTTTTCCAGGGCCGCCACGTCCTGCTCCAGGGCGAAGATGCCCTCGACCAGGGCATCGCCGTCATCGCCCACCAGGGTGTAGCGCCGCGAAAGGTAGACTTCGCCGTTCTTGCCCGCGACCATGACGATGGCCCCGGGAATATGCAGGGCCAGGACATGGGCGCCCCGCCCGTGGCGCTTGAGCAGGCCGTAAAGCAGGGAGACGGTGTCCAGGATCACGAAGCCCTGGGGGTAGCCGGCGTAGGATTCGCTGACGCCCACGAAGCGGTCGCGCGGCAGGATCTCGTAGAACACGCTGATCTGGCCGCCTTCGAGCTTGCGCTTGGAGAAGACGTGCAGGATGCCCTCGGAAGACAGCTCACCCGCCTCTTCGAGCTGCTTGCGCGCCAGCACCTCGGCGTATTTGGCCTCGGTGTTGAGCGTCAGGATGCCCATGCCCGGGGAATCGGCGTAATCGGTGAGATACTTGAAATAGCGGCCGATGCCGCCCACCTCGTCGATGGGCTCCACCCCGCGCGGCGAGACGAGCATCTTGCGGCCATGCAGGCTGAACACGAACGCCTGGAAGCCGGAGGTCTTCGTGCGCCAGCCCCAATCGGCGGCGTAGTCGGCCTCGGGGTCCACATAGCTCTCGCGCATCAGCCGGGACGCGGCCTGGGGCCTGGTCGGCTGCGGAGCGGGCGTCTCGTCCACCTCGGGCTCCCCGGCTTCGAGGGTCTCGGCCTCGACCTCGGGGATGTCATACTCCCCGGCCTGGGCGGGCGCTTCGTCCGCCTGGGCCCCGGGCGCTCCCTGGCCTTCGATTTCCCAGGAAACGTCTTCGAGTTCCAGCTCGGGAACGTCCCTCCCCTGCGCGGCGGAACCGGGGGTGCCGGGCACAGTGGGTTTTTTCCGATCTTCGGTCATGCTTTACCCCGCTTCATATTCGTGAAACGAAACCTATTCCGCAGACTTGGGAATGAGGAACGCTCCGCGTATGGTCGTGTCGAACTTCTGCACCGGGGCCAGGCCCGCCGCCACGCCCGCAGCCGCCTCGCCCGGAGCGGACTCGCCCGCAGTCACGGGCTGGCCGTCCTGGCCCACCACCACCCGCGAAAGCCGGAGCATCTCGGGCTTGAAATAGTACCCGGGGTCGTCCTTGAGGCGGTTGGAGGACAGGATGAGCAGGCGCTCAACGTCCTTCCAGTCCAGGGCCTTGGACACGCTCAGGGGGAAGCGCGTCCAGTCGCCGGGCTTGAGATTCACGCTCTGGAGCTCGCCCCACAGGCTGTTGACGGCGGCCACCCGCTGCTCCTGGGTGTCGTAGTCGCGCGCCAGGCGCTCGTAGTCGCCGCGCTCCTGCTGGAGCGCGATGAGCTGGGTTTTGGCCGTGTTGTACTCGCCCAGAGACTGGAAGAGCAGGACGGCCCCGGCGGCGAAGGCCACGCAAACCACTATACTGACAAGCCAACGCATAACTGCTCTGCCCCCTTTATCCGAGTTGGCCCATCATCTCGTAGATGGGCAGCATGAGTCCCGCAAAGATAGCGCCGAACATGACGCCCATGATGACCAGCATCAGGGGCTCCAGGGTCTTGCCCAGGACCTCGACCATGCCGTCGAGCTTCTGGCGATATATCTCGGCCACATAGCTGGTCTGCTCCTCGATGCGCCCGGTCTGCTCGCCCACGGAGACCATGCGCACCGCGAAGGGATGCAGTGCCTCGGCCTGGCGCATGGAGTCGGACAGCGGGTTGCCGTTCTTCACGGAGTCCTGCACCAGGATCAGCCGTCCCTTGTAGACGAGGTTCTCGATGGAGTCGGTGATGATCTCCAGGGTACGCACGACACCCACACCCGCGCCCACCAGGATGCCCAGATATTCGGAGATGCGGGCGTTGGTGGACAGGTGGATGATGTTGCTGAGCACCGGGATGTGCAGCATCACCCAATCCGTGCGGTAGTGGAACCAGGTGCTGCGCCGCCGGAAGAAGCCGACCAGGAACACAAAGGCGATAAAACCCAGGATGCTCCAACCGAAATAGTTCTGGAACCAGTTGGAGATCTCCATGAGCACCCTGGTGGGCCAGGGGATGGCCACCTTCATGTCCATGAACAGGGCCAGGATCTTGGGCACGACCACATAGAACCAGAAGGCGCAGGCGGCCACGACCACGGTGAGGATGAAGGCCGGGTAGACCAGAGCCCGCTTGGTGCCGCTGACGATCTGCTCGACGTGCTCCAGGTGCTTGGCGGATTTCGCGCACATCTTGTCCAGCATGCCCGTCTCTTCGCCGATGCGGCACATGTACTGGACCAGCGGGTTGAAAACCTTGGGATGGCGCGACAGGGCCTCACCGAAGGTCTGACCGCTTTCGATGTCGGTGCGCATGAACTTGAGGGTCATCAGGAGCATCGGATTCTTGATCTCCTGCATGATCTCTTCCATGGCCGAAAGCACGGGCACGCCCGCGCCAAGCAGCATGGCCATGTTGTTGAAGAATTCGGCGAGCTCCGGGCGCTTGACGCGGGTGAAACCCTGGGTCACCACGCGGGTCAGCCAGGACATGGCCGCGCCGAGCCGGTGGATGTCGATGACCACCCCGCCCTGGCGCTCCAGATAGCGGATCGCCGGAGGGTTGTCGTTGAAGGGCAACTCCACGACGCCCCGGTCGATGCGCCCGTTGGCTGTTAGCAGCTTGAATCTGAAGAATGCCATGGCTGTCGTCCGTGGTTTGCCTGCCGGCCCGGGGCCGGGTTAGTACCGGGTCTTGCCCAGCACGCGCTGGATTTCCTCGACCGTCGTCACGCCCTGCTGGACCTTGATGACCGCCACGTCGTACATGTTGCGGAAGCCCTTGCGCCTCACCATGTCCTCGAGCTGGGTCAGCTCGATGTCCTTCTCCATAGCCTGGCGCACCTCGCGATCGACCACCAGTATCTCGTAGATGAGCGTCCGGCCGATGTAGCCGGTGTGGTTGCAGGCGTCGCAGCCCTCGCCCTTGTAGAGGGTATCCACGTTCACGCCGAGATACTTCCGCTCGTCGGCGTCGGCGCGGTAGGCCACCTTGCAGTGCGGGCAGATGGTGCGCACCAGGCGCTGGCTGACCACGCCGATGAGGCTCTCGGAGAGCATCTGGGTGTCCATGCCCAGGCCCTGCAGCCGCGGCAGGGCGCCGATGGCCGTGTTGGCGTGCAGGGTGGAGAGCACGAGGTGGCCGGTGGTGGCCGCCGTGAGCGCCGTGGAGGCCGTCTCCTGGTCGCGCATTTCGCCGATGAGGATCACGTCGGGGTCATGGCGCAGGAAGTGGCGCATGGCGTTGGAGAAATCGTAGCCCGCGGTCTCGTTGACCTGGGTCTGCCGCGCCAGGGGAACCACATATTCGATGGGGTTTTCCACCGTGAGCACGTTCTTGCCCAGCAGGTCCAGCGAGGTCAGGCCCGCCACCAGGGTGGTGGACTTGCCCGAGCCGGTGGGGCCGGTGAGCAGCAGGATGCCGAAGGGCTCGTCGAAGATGCGCGCGAGGATGCTCACGTCCTCCTGGAGGAAGCCCAGGGCCGGGAAGCTGAAGCTCGCGCGCTCCTGGGAGAGCAGGCGCATGACGATGTTCTCGCCAAAGGGGGTGACGATGGACGAGACGCGGATGTCGTAGCGCCGTTCCAGCAGGTTGGCCGTCCAGCGGCCGTCCTGGGGCAGGCGCTGCTCGGCGATGTCCATGCCCGCCTGGAGCTTGATGGCCGTGGCCAGCCGCGAAAGCTGCGGCGGCAGGAAGGCCACGTTGACCATCACGCCGTCGACCCGGTAGGCCACGGCGATGCCGTGGGACATGGGCCGCAGGTGCACGTCGGTGGCGCGCTGCTTCACGGCCAGCAGCAGAATGTAGTTGATCAGCGCGTCGGGGCTCACGGTGCGGCTGGTGTCGGCGGCGATGATGCCGACCTCGCGCTGCATGAGCTTCTCGACGGGGTTGTCCAGGAAGTAGAAGAAGTTGTAGATCGACGAGACAACCCGCGACTCTTCGGCCATCACATAATGCGGGCGCATGCCCGTGGCGCGCAGGATGAACTGGTCGAGCTTGGGGTCGGGGATGTCGGAAATGGCGGCGACGACCTCGCCCTCGGCGGTCTGGCCGTAGGGGAACACCCGCTGGGCGAGGCAGGCGTTGCGGTTGAAGCGTTTGAGAAGCTGGAAGTCGGGCTGGACGCTGTCGAGCTTGACGTAGTCGATGCCAAGCTGCTGGGCCACCGTGTAGACGAGGTCGTACTCGGAAACCAGGCCCGTGCGGGTCAGCACCTGGCCCAGCTTTTCCTTTGTCACCCGCTGCACCTGCAAGGCGTAGCGGATGTGCTCGTCACCGATGTAGCCTTTTTCCCGCAGAAGGTCGCCGATTCGAATTGGAGCAGCCATGTGGTCCACCTGACTTCGGAATTACGCCGAAGCGCGATTGCGCCCGGTGCGTCCTTCGGTGGCCCGGCCGTCTGCGAGAGACCCGTGGGCTTTCCGTCCCCTCCTCGCGGAGGGTTTGGCGTTTCGGGAACGCGCCTGTTCGCGTCAACCCTGCTTCGACATGACGTTCAACCAAAAAACAGTCTCCGGGTCGGGCCACATGGTGCGCTTGAGCTTCATGTCTTTCTGGAAGCTGTTGATCGCGCGCCACGTCACCGGGCCGACCATCCCATCGTCCGGGCCCCAGTAGTACCCCAGCCGCTTGAGCATTCTTTGCAGCGCCAGGATATTCTCGTTCCGGTAGCCGTAGTAGAAATCCTGCACCACGAAGGGAGGCTCCCAGAGCACCAGCCACGAAGGGCTCTCGGCGGCTGCATCGCTCCAGGGGAGGGCCGCAAAGGGAACTCCCTCCTCCTTGGGCAGCCTGTCCAGCCGCAGCAGCTGCAAGCGCTGGGGCAAGACGTTTTCAAACAGTACGAGTTCGCGTCTCTGCAAGGCCGCCGCCAGATCCCCCGCCTTCCCTTCCAGCCCAAAGGGTTTCAGGAAGGCCATCATCTCCTGCGTTGGCGCCGGAGCTTGCAGCGAACCGTCTGCATTTGCCAAGTCTGTCTCAGGTTTGGAAATTCCTGTCAAGGAGTTATTTCCCTGTGTCGTGCCTGCAGAATCCGCAACAGCGCTCTGCTGCGTTGCATTTTCCGCGACGGCAACTTTTTGTGTCTCTGTGGCAGGAGCTTGTGTGGAAGGTGCCGGGGATGCATTGTTGCTGTCGTCTTTGCGCCCAGCATCATCTGCGGACGCGACAGCCTGCGGCTGTGAAGGCGCGTCCTGCGCGGCGCCGCGGGCGAGATACGCCTCCACGGCCAGCCCGAGGGGGCTGCGGGCGCCCCCGGCCCCGGGGACCCACGGCGCAACCAGCCCCGCGAAGACCACAAGCACCACTGCGGCCGCCACAAGCCGCACGGCCCGGCGCCGCCGTGCGGCAAGGCGCGCGGCCACATCGATCTGGCAGGAGGCGATCTCGTCCACCGCGGCGCGCAACACGCGCGGGGTGAGCTCGCGATCCCCGAAGGCCAGGGCCGCATAGAGGCTGCGCTCCATGATCAGGTTGATCATGCGCGTATTGCCCTCGGTGGCCATGTGCAAAAGCTTGAGCGGCGCCTTGGCGATGCGCAGCTGCGACCCGGCGGCGGCCAGCTTGAAATTCACATAGCGCCCGGTCTCCTCTGCGGTGAAGGCCTGCAATTCGCGGTAGATGGTGATGCGGCTGCGCAGTTGGCGCAGCTTGGGCTCGTCCATGCGCTCCTTGAGCTCGGGCTGGCCGACCATCAGGATCTGCACCAGTTTGCGACCGCTGGCCTCCAGGTTGGAGAGCATCCGCAGGGCTTCCATGGCTGGCAGGGACAGGTTGTGGGCCTCGTCCACGATGATGGCGCAGTTGCGGTCGGCGGCGTTCTGTTCCACCAGGAAACCCTGGAGCAGCTCCACGAGCTGGGCGACGTTGGCCTCGCGCGGGGCTTCGAGCCCGAAATCGCGGGCAATGGCGTGCAGCAGCTCCTCCTTGTTGAGCATGGTATTGAATATCCAGGAGGTCACTAGCTGCTCGCCCTCCAGGCGGCGCAGGAGCTGGTAGAGCAGCGAAGTCTTGCCCACGCCGACCTCGCCGCTCAAGACCAGGAATCCCTTGCGCGACAGGATGCCGAAGGCCAGCTCGTCGAGAATCTGCTTGGTGGTCTCGGTGTGGAAATAGCCCGGTGTGTCGGCGGCCATGGAGAACGGATTGTGCTTCAGGCCCAGCACGTCGAAGACATCATTGGTCAAGGCTGTACTCCTTGTGTTCCATCTCTCCCAGTCCATACCGTCATTCATCGGCCATGACAATATGTTCCGGACACAGCGGAGCAGTTCTGAAATCCCCGCCCACCCCAGGCGCCCGCTGCGGAGGGGACGCCAAAAGAAAGAGACCCGGCCGGGGCCGGGTCTCTTGAAAGCGACCTGAAACTGAAGAGGATCAGTAGTCCAGGATGATGCCGACGGTCTGGCACAGCGCCTGGTTGCTGGTCTGGGAAACGGCTTCGCGCCAGGCGGTGGCTTCAATAGCAGCCCCGGCGGCCAGCTGGGCGCCACCGTTGCGCAGGTAGCCAGCGCCCAGGCCGACGCAGCTGCCCGCCAGGCCGTCGTTACGAGCGTCGACGGCGGTGTCGATGCCCTGGGCAACGTCGGTGGGCACGTTGTAGAACACGATCACGTTGCGCTGAAGCACACGGCCACCGATGGTCAGGTTCAGGGCCACGAGGTCAACCGACACGACGGTGGGGCCAGCGTATTCGCCGTCCACCTGGGCCTGCCAGGGGTTCATCACGTTGGTGCCGCCCGTCGCGTCGCCCTTGCACATGGCGTTGTTGTTGGGGATGCTGTAGCCGGTCACGGTGCCCGCGCCAGCGGTGCGGTCGATCAGCTTGGACTTGACGATGGAGCACAGATCGACGCCCACGGCCTCGACAGCATCCTTGATGGCTTCCGTACGGCCATCAAGCCCGCCGTC
>NZ_JALNWM010000053.1 GCF_023230885.1 Desulfocurvus sp.
GGCGGGGTCGCGGGCGAGCAGGGTCTTCACGTCGGGCGTGGCCACGGCGCGGGCCGGGGCGAGGTGGGCGGCCAGGGCCGCCACGGGCCCGGGGGTGCGCAGTTCCTCGTCTCCCAGGCCGACCAGGAAGGTGTCGTCGCCGGGGGTCTGGGCGGGCTCCGGCAGCAGTCCGGCCACCTGCCCGGCGGCATCGGGCAGGGCGGCCGGGGCGTTGGCCTCCTGGATGTCGGCCTCGGCCTGGGGCCGGGCCGGGGCCAGGTCGAACAGGGTGCCCTGCCGCTGGGCGCCGGGCGCGGCCGGGGCCTTGGGCGGGGCGGTGGCCCCGGCCGGGGCCTTGGCGGCCAGGGCCAGCACGGCGGGCAGCTCGCGGCCCAGGGAGCGCAGCTCGAACTCGGCCAGGAAGTCGGCCATGCCCCGGGCGTCGGGCGCGGCGCAGGCCAGGTCGTCCAGGTCCAGCTCCGGACAGGCCGTGATGTCCAGGGTGGTCAGCCTGCGGTAGAGGAAGGCCTGGTCCATGTGCTCGGCCAGGCGCTGGCGCAGGGCGGGGGTGAAGTCGCCCGCGCCCGAGGCCACGGCCTCGCGCAGGGCCTCCAGGGTCGGGTGCTCGTGCATCAGGCGCAGGGCGGTCTTGGGCCCGACCTTGGGCACGCCGGGGATGTTGTCGGCGCTGTCGCCGATGAGGGCCTGGAAGTCGGGCCACTGGGCCGGCGCGAGGCCGGTGTCGGCCCGGAAGTCCTCCAGGGTCAGCACGCTGTCCTTTTTGGCGCCCGGGTCCCAGATGACCACGCGCGGGCTCAGGCACTGGCGCAGGTCCTTGTCGGCGCCGACGATGACCACCGGGCGCCGGGGGCCCAGGCGCGCGGCCAGGGCGGCGATGCAGTCGTCGGCCTCCACGCCCTGGCTGGTGACGGTCCTGAAGCCCATGAGGGCGATGGCGCGCAGGACGTGGTCCACCTGTGCGCGCAGGTCGTCGGGCATGGGCGGGCGCTGGGCCTTGTAGTCCGCGAACAGCTCGTGGCGGAAGGTCGGGCCCTTGCCGTCGAAGAAAAAGCCCGCGTAGCGCACGGATTCGGTGCGCAGCAGCCCGAAGAGCATGCGCACGAACATGAACACGGCGTTGGTGGGGAAGCCGTCGGAGCGCGAGATGCCCGGGTTGGCGTAGAAGAAACGGTAGAGGAAGGCGTGCCCGTCCACGAGAAAGACGGGGTCCTGCTCCAGCCCGAGGCGGTCCTTGAGGGACATGGAAGCTCCTGGCGGCGGGTTACTGGTTCTGGGCGGGGGTTTCCGGGGCGGGCTTGCGCGGGCGCTTGCGCTTGGCGTGCAGGCGCTTCCAGACGAAGGCCTCCACCGAGGGGTCGTCCTGTGCGGCGGCCAGGGGGATCTCGGCCCGGGCGGCGTTGACGCGGCCCCCGGCGGAGCCGACATCGGCGAAGCAGCGCTGGGCGAACTTGCCCATGTCGCGGCGCAGCCCGTCGCCGCGGAAGATGACCACGGCCCTGTCGTCCACGATGCCGGAGATGGCCGTCCACGAGCGGCCCTGTACGCGCAGGAACAGGTCCGCCAGCAGGACCAGGATATCCGGGCTTTCGACGTGGTCCAGGAAGGCGAACAGGCCGTCGCCCATGACGCGCATCTTGAAGTACGCCTGGCAGAAGTAGCGCAGCCATTCGAGCTGGAATTCCGAGCGGTATATCTTGCGCAGCAGCAGGGAATCCGCGAATTTGTTCAGGTACTGGAACGCCCGCAGGTCGGCCTCGCAGAATGCGCGCTCGAAGGAGGACGTGTCCGTCTTGATGCCGTATTGCAGGGCCGTGGCCAGGAACTTCCCCGGGCGGATGTCCATGTTGTAGAGGTATTCCGTGAGCAGGGTGGAGTTGGAGCCGTAGTCGGGCTGGATGTGCACGAAGTCGGCCTCCACGGGGTGCTCGTCGCTGCGCGGGTGGTGGTCGATGACGATGGAGAAGCGCAGGGCCGCGAAGTCCTTGTGGTGGTGGGGCTGCGAGTCCACCAGGGCGAAGCGGTCGAACTGGGCCGTGTAGTTGGGGTTCATGCGCCGGGTGGGGATGCGCAGGCTGGCGATCATCTCCAGGTTGTCGGGCCGGGAGATTTCGTTGACGTGGGCGATGCCCACGTCCTGCACGCGGTGGACCATGATCCGCTTGAGGGCCAGGGCCGAGGCCAGGGCGTCGGGATCGGCGTTGATGGCTATGAGCCAGCGTTCCTGCTTGCGGAACAGGGCCAGCAGGTCTTCGAGTCGGGGCAGGGTGCGGAAATAGGCCACGGTCTAGTCCTCGGGCAGGGCCAGGGCCCGCCCGGCCACCACCAGGACGGCCCGGGCGCTGCGCTGCGCCAGTTGTCGGTTCAGGGCCCCCAGGGAGCGCACGAAGGCCCGGACCTCGGCCGTGGGCGCCACGGGCCCCAGGCCGACCTCGCAGGAAACGATGATGACCCGGGTGGGGCCCATGCCGTCCAGGGCGGCCAGCAGGGCGGCCACGCGCCCGGGCTCGTCCCCCGCGCGGCGGCAGGCGAAGAGCCAGAAGTCCAGGCTGTCCACCAGCACGGTGCCGTAGTGCCCGGCGGCGTCGGCCAGGGCCTCGGGCAGGGCTGTGTCCACCTCGCGCACGGGGATGCCCGGCCCGCGCCCGGCGCGGTGGGCCTGGATCTGCCGGCGGAAGCCCGCGTCCAGGGCGCGGCCCGTGGCCACGAACAGCCCCGGCCCCGGCGCGCGCGCCAGCAGCCGCAGGGCGTAGTCCGACTTGCCCGACTTTTCGCCGCCAAGGATCAGGGTCAGGTGGCCGCGTTCCATCGTTCCATCCAGTCCGCCAGCAGCGCCGCCGAGGCGAACAGGCCGGGGGCCTCGAAGATTTCGAGCATCAGCACGGCCTGGGGGCCGGTTTCGGCCAGCAGGCGCTCCAGCAGCGCGCGCCCGGTCCGGTCCAGCTCCGCCAGGGGCCTGTGCCGCCCGCCAGGGCCCGGCGCGCAGAGGTGCAGCATGCGCACGCGCTCCCAGTCGCGCGCCAGGGCGGGCATAGGCTGGTTGTAAGCCATGAGGTGCCCCAAGTCCAGGCACAGCGACAGGCCCAGGGCCGCCGAGGGCGCGAGCAGCTCCCGCAGGTCGTTGCCGCGCACGTTCTCCAGGAGCAGGGCCGCCGGGTCCAGCCCGTGTCCGGCCCACAGGGCCACCAGGGCCTCCAGCTCCCGCACCGTGGCCGGGGGATGCAGCACATAGGCGCGGGGCTTCAGGAACGCGGCCTTGTCCGCCAGCCCGCGTACCGCGTCCCACACCGCCCCGGCCCCGCGCTCCCAGGGCAGGTCCAGGGGCAGGTGCACATGGCAGCGCAGGCCCAGCCGCGCCAGCTCCGCAGGCAGGTCCTGTGGCCCGTATTCCAGGCAGGCCTGCGTCTCGAAGAACAGCAGCCCCACCTCCGGGGCCAGCCCGGCCAGGAAGCGGCAGTTCCCGGCCACCGTGTCGGGCACCACGAAGGACGGCGCGGCCCAGGGCCGCCCCTGGCGCGTGAGCCGCTCCCCGGCCCGGCGGAATTCCTGTCTTCGTTCCTCGTGCATGGCGCGGCACCGTTTTGCAGGCCTGCGCCCCCGGGGGGCGGGGGCTGGTTCGCGGAGGTCGGGGGGCGCCGGGGCCCGGGCGCGGGAAGGGCCCGCGCACACGTTCCGGCCGCTTCCGGCGGGGCTACTGGCCCAGCAGCCCGAGCTGGTGCGCCTGCTGGACGGTGCGCCCCACCAGGCGGGTGCGGGCCAGGGCGTCCTGGGGCAGCTCGGCCAGGAAGCGCGAGGGCGGCAGGCGCAGCTCGCGGCCGTGCAGGGTGCGGGTGGCGCTGTGGCTCAGGTGGAGCTGCGACCTGGCGCGGGTCATGCCCACATAGAGCAGGCGGCGCTCTTCGGCGAGCTGGGCGTCGTCCAGGGTCGTCTCGGTCTGTCCGAGCAGGAAGCCCGTGCCCGCCAGGGGCAGCAGCCCGTCTTCCAGGGCGGGCAGGAACACGGCCTCGAACTCCAGGCCCTTGGCCGCGTGCAGGGTCATGATCTGGATTTTCTCGGCCCGGTCGCGGACCATGTCCAGCTCGCTTTGCAGGTGGACCCAGTTGAGCAGCGCCTGCCAGCCGCCCATCTCGGCGAAGGAGCGCTTGAGTTGCAGGAACTCCGGGCTCTGCCAGAACATGCGGTCGAAGGGCGCGTTGCCCTGGAGGTAGGCTTGCAGGGCAACGGGGCCGCGCACCAGCACGCGCTCGGGCAGCTCCAGGCGCGCGTCGGCGCCTCCGGCGGCGTCCGCCCCGGGCGGGGCGATGCCGAAGGTGTGCCCGGCGGCGTCGAGGATGGCCGCCACGCGCGGCTCGGCCCAGAATGCCTCGGCCTCGGGCACGGAACAGGGCAGCCCCAGGCGGGTCAGGGTGGACTTGAGCACTGGCACCAGGGCCTTCATGCGCACCAGCACGGCGATGTCGCCGGGGGAGAGGTTCTGGCCCGCGTCGCCGCCGTCGGCCAGGGAGTGGCTCGTGGCGCCCAGCAGGGCGCGGATGCGCTCGCCGATCCAGCTGGCCTCGCGGGCGGCGGTGGGCGCGCTGAACAGGCGGACCTCGGCGGGCCTGTCGTTGCGGGCCACCAGGCGCGGGGCGCCGGGGGTCAGGGCGGCGGCGGCGGCGAGCACGGCCTGGGCCGAGCGGTAGTTGTCCCCCAGGCCGACGACCTCCAGGTCCGGCCACCAGGCGCGCATGCGCTCCAGGGCGTCGCCCGCCGCGCCCCGGAAGCCGTAGATGCCCTGGTTGGGGTCGCCGATGGCGAAGACGCCCTTGCCCCCCGGGCAGGCCAGGGCCTTGACCACCGCCAGCTGTAGCGCCGAGAGGTCCTGCACCTCGTCCACCAGGATATGGGTGTAGGGGTTTGGCCAGATGTCGGCGTCGATCTGCTCCAGCCAGAAATGCAGCAGGTCCGTGTAGTCGGCGAGATTCCAGGATTCCTTGGTCTTGGCGTAGGCGTGGGCGGCCTGGGCCAGGTCCGGGCCCGGCTCGGCCATGCGTTCGCGGTCCAGGTTCAGCCTGCGCCACAGGGCGCGCATCTCGCGGGCCTCCAGCTGGGGGTTGGCCTCGGCGAATACGCGCCGGGCGCCATCCTCGGTGAGCACCACGGGCGCCTCGCCGTAGCTCTGGGTCCAGCATTCGTAGGCCAGGGCGTGCATGGTGTCGGCGCGCGGCAGGGCCTGGGACTCGCCGCGCAGCTCCAGCAGCCGGCGCGCCAGCTCGCCCGCGGCGCGGCGCGTGAAGGTCAGGGCCAGGATGTGGCGCGGGGTCTCGCCGCCGTCCAGCAGGCGGCGGATGCGGCCCATGAGGGTGGCCGTCTTGCCCGTGCCCGGCCCGGCCAGGACCAGCACCGGCCCCGGGCCGGCCTCCAGGGCCCGGCGCTGGGCGGGGTTGTAGTCCGGCGCCGGGGCCGCCGCCCGGGCCAGGGGCGCCAGCGGGGGCAGGGCCGCCCCCGGGCCGGGCGCGGGGGCCGGAGCCCCGGGCGCCGGGCGCGGCGCGGGGCCGCGCGCCCCGGGCAGCCTGACCAGGGCCTTGCCGTGCTTCAGCTCGGCCTGCTCCTGGGGCGAGAACACGCTGATGACGCCGTATTCGCCATCGAAGCCCGGGCGCTTGAAGACCTGGCCGCGCCGCATGCGCCCGATGCCCTCGGCCAGCGGGGCGGACACGCGCGCCAGCTCCTCGGCGGGCACGTCCTGCAACACCGCCAGCTCCGAGCCGAAGCGCGCCACGAGCCGCCCGTAGAAGGCCTGAACCTTCTTGGTGCCCGGCCCGGCCCCCAGGACCTCGCCCAGCACCTCGGCCAGGGGCACCAGCGAGGTGAAGCCCGGGGCGTCGGCCGGGCGCTCGGGCGCCTCGCGGTCGGCCAGCGCGGTCACCCGGTGCAGCACGCCCACGGTCAGCGGCTTGCCGCACACGGGGCACACGCCCCCCCGCGAGGCCGTCTCGCGGGGCTCCATGACCACCCCGCAGGCCCGGTGCCCGTCGAGGTGGTATTTGCCCTCCTCGGGAAAGAACTCCAGCGTGCCGAGGAACTTGTGGCCCAGGGCCTCGCCGCGCAGGGCCCGGTAGATGCCCTCGTAGGACGGCTCCCCGCTGAACAGGCTGGCCTCGCGGGCCAGCTTCTCCCCCGAGTGCGCGTCGGAGTTGGAGATCATCCGGTAGCGGTCCAGGGCCGACCACATCCAGTTCATCTCCGGGTCCGAGGACAGGCCCGTTTCCATGGCGAAGATTTCCCCCGCCAGGTCGCCGTAGCATTCCTCCACGGAGTCGAAGCCGCTCTTGGAGCCGAACAGGGAGAACCACGGCGTCCAGATATGCGCGGGCACCAGGAACGCCTGCGGCCCCATGTCCAGCACCATCTCCAGCAGGTCGCGCGAGTCCAGCCCCAGGATGGGCCGCCCGTCGCTTTCCAGGTTGCCCACCTGGGCGAGCTTGCGCGTGAAGGCGTCGGCCGCGTCCAGGCTGGGCATGAAGACCAGGTTGTGGACCTTGCGCGTCTTGCCGCCGCGCTTGTAGATTGAGCTGATTTCCGTGCCCAGCATGAAGCGGGTCTGCCCGCGCAGGGGGTAGCCGTCCAGCAGCGGCACCTCGCGCTCCAGGCGCCGGGCGTCCTTGAGCACCAGCAGCCCCGAGCCGTCGGGCTCGAGCTGCTCGCCGATCTCCGCCCGCCAGCCCGGGTGGGTGAAGTCGCCGGTGGCCAGCACGTCCAGGCCCTTGATGCGCGCCCAGGCCGCCAGCAGGCGCAGCGAGAGCGCCTTGCTCGTGGCCCGCGAAAAACGCGAGTGGATGTGCAGATCCGCGCGGAAAAGGTCCATGACCGGGCGACTATACGGCCCCCGGCCCGCGCCCGCAAGGCCCAAGGTGCCCGCCGCCGCCATGCGTTGCGCCGGGCGGCCGGGTGCCCTAGAGTGGGGCCTGCCGAAACCTGCCCAACCCTGGAGAAGTGAAGATGATCGAGCGCAAGCCGGAGCGGCGGATCACCGACCCCGAGGAACTGGCCCATGTACTGCGCAAGGCGCAGATCCTGCGCCTTGGCATGTGCGGCCCCGAGGGGCCGTATGTGGTGCCCATGAACTACGGCATGGGCGAGGGCTGCCTGTTCCTGCATTCCTCGTGCTCGGGGCGCAAGGCGCGCACCCTGCGGGCGGACCCCCGGGTCTGCTTCGAGCTGGAAACGGACGTGGCGCTCATCGAGGACGACAAGCCCTGCGGGTTCAGCATGAAGTTCAAGAGCATCGTGGGCTTCGGGCGCGTGGTGGCCCTGGATTCCCTGGCGGAAAAACGCCAGGGGCTGCGGGCGATCATGGCTCATTACACGGGCAGGGAGTTCCCCGACGAGGCCTTCCCCGAGAAGGTGCTGGCCAGGACGTGCGTGATGCGCCTGGACATCGAGTCCATGACCGGCGCGCGCCACGGCTGGAACGGCTGAGCCCGGGCCGCGCGGCTACTCGCGCAGGGCCACCAGGCTGGCCAGCGCGCCCGCCAGGGCCATGCCTCCCGCCAGGGCCAGGCAGTGGCCCAGGGGCAGGAAGGCGAAGGTCATGTTCAGGGGCGGCGTGGCCGCGAGGTCGGCCAGGGCGAGATGGGCCAGGGCCAGCAGGCCCAGGGCCAGCGCGCCCCCCGCAAGCCCCTGGACGGCGCCGCCCACCAGCAGGGGCAGCTGGATATACCAGCGCCCGGCGCCCACAAGCCGCAGGATGTCCACCTCGTCGCGCCGCCCGGCCAGGGACAGGCGCACGGTGTTGCCCACCACCAGCGCGGCCGTGAACCCCAGCAGGCCGATGAGCGGCCAGAGCACCGTGCGCGCGAAGCGCTGCCAGGAGCGGGCCAGGTCGACCTGCAGGGCGCTGTAGTGGATGTCGGCCACGCCCGGGAGGCCCTGCAGGGCGCTCAGGGTCTGCTGCACGAAGACTGCGGGGTCGGCTTCGGGCGCGCGCAGGCTGACCACGGCCGTGGGCGGCAGGGCGCCGCCGGTGAGGCCGCCGATGGCCTTGGCCTCGCCGCCCAGGGCCAGCCCCAGCTCGTCCAGGGCCTGGGCCGGGGTGTAGGTGGTCTTGGCCTGGAAGCCGGGCAGGGCGTCCAGCCGGGCCCACTGGTCGCGCAGGGCGTCCTCGGGGGTGCCGGGCGCCCAGTAGACCTGGAAGACGAAATCGCCCCCGGCGGAAAGCAGGGCCTGGTTGAGGTTGACCAGCAGCAGCAGGAACAGCCCGGCCAGGAAGGCCGTGAGGGTCACGGCGCACAGGGTCAGGGCCTGGGCCAGGGGGTTGCGCCCCAGGTCGGCGACCCCGCGCAGCAGCAGGCGGGCCATGCGGGCGATCATCGCCGCCCCCCGGGCTTGGGCCGGGCCGGGCCGTCCTCGGGCTCGGCCGGGGCGACCTCCAGGTCGGCGTCGCGCCAGCTGGCGGCGGTCACGCGCCCGTCGGTCAGCTCCAGGTGCCGCGCGCCGGGCACGGCGGCCATCACGTCGCGGTTATGGGTCGCCAGGATGATCGTCGTGCCGAATGTGTTGAACTGCTTGAAAATTTCCATGAGATGCAGGGCCAGGGCGCGGTCGAGGTTGCCCGTGGGTTCGTCGGCCAGCAGCAGCTGGGGGTTGACCACTATGGCCCGGGCGATGGCCACGCGCTGCTGCTCGCCGCCGGACAGCCACGAGCAGGGGCACAGGGCCTTGTCGTCCAGGCCCAGACTGCGCAGCACGGCGTTGACGCGCTTGCGTACGGTGGCCCGGGGCACGGCGCGCACCTCCAGGGGCAGGGCCACGTTGTCGGCCACACTGCGCCCCGGCAGGATGCGGAAATCCTGGAAGACCACGCTCACCTGGCGGCGCAGCAGGGGCACCCGGGCGCCGGACAGGCCCTTGAGCTGGAACCCGGCGACCTCGGCGGCGCCGCGCCCCAGGGGCAGGGCCCCGTGCAGCAGGCGCAGCAGGGTTGTCTTGCCCGCGCCCGACGGGCCGCACAGGAAAAGGAAGCCGCCCTTGCCCAGGGAGAAGGTGACGTTGCGCAGGGCCCAGTGCGCGCCGAAGTTGTGCGACACATGCTGGACCCGGACCATGGGTTCGGGGGTGGTGTCCATGCCGGGGCAGGGTAGCGCGTTTGTCCTGGCAGGGCAATGGCTCCCGCCACGGGCCGGTCGGCGCGCCCCCGCCCGGACGGCAGGGGGAGGCCGGGGGCCGCGGGCCGGTCGGAAACTGCGGGCTGCGGGGACGCGGAAAAGCCCGGGGCGCGCGGCGCGCCCCGCATGGCCGGGCGGCCCGGGCCCTTGCGCTGGCGCGGCGGGTCGCCGTTTCGGGGCGCGCCGCTAGGGCCGGGCGCCGGAAAAGGCCAGGAAATCCTGGCGGGCCCGCTCCTGGGCCTGGGCGCGCAGGCCGTCGGCCTCGTCGTAGTTGTCCAGCAGCAGGGCCACCAGGGCCGGGTCCAGGGCGCGCCGCCCGGCCAGGGCGCCGAGGACCCCCGCGGCCTGGGGCCGGGTCATCCCCGCTCGGTAGGGCCGGTCCTCGGTCAGGGCGGTGAACACGTCGGCCACGGCCAGGACGCGGGCGCCGGTGTCCAGGGTTCCGGCATCCAGGCGGTGGGGGTAGCCGCCGCCGTCCAGGCGCTCGTGGTGCCGCGCGGCCCAGACCCCTGCGGGCTCCAGGCCGGGGATGCGCGTGAGGATGGCGTCGGAGTGGGCCGCGTGGAGCTTGATGGTCTCGAACTCGGCGTCGGTCAGGGGTTCCTTTTTCTCCAGCAGGCGGCGGGGCACGGCCAGCTTGCCGAGGTCGTGCAGGTTTCCGGCGACGTAGAGCAGCTCGGCCTCGGCGGGGGCCATGCCCGCCAGGGCGCCCAGGGCGCTGGCCGTGGCGGCGACCCCGCGCGAGTGGGTGGCCGTGAAGCGGCTGCGGAAGTCGATGATCTGGGCCACGAGGCCGGAGAAATCCACCAGGGCCGGGGCGTCGAGCATGGCGTCGCGCGGGGCGGCCAGGGCGCGCATGGCCTCGCGCAGGGCCGGGCCGGGCCGGGCGGCCTCCTCGGCCAGGGCCGAGGCGCACAGCAGTTCGCCCGCGGCCTCCACGGCCAGGGGGTCGAACATGCCGCCCGCGCCGTGCTCCAGGCGCTGGCGCAGGACCCCGGGCGGGACGCAGGCCGGGCCCGCGCCGCGCAGCAGGATGTCCAGCCGGTCGGCGACATGCACCAGCCCGGCCAGGCGCAGGGTCTGCGGGTCGGCGTCGGCCGCGTCGGCCTGGTCGAAGCGCTGGTGGTGCCAGCGCACCACGTCGGCCACCCCGGCCAGGGGCGCGAAGCGGCGCAGCAGGGTCCAGCCGATGGCGGCGTGTTCCACGCTGTCGGTTTCGAAGGCCAGGGTGTCCAGGCGCGTTTGCAGGGAAAAGGCGCCCACGTCGTGCAGCAGCCCGGCGAAGACGACCCGGGCGGTGTCGGCCCCGGGCAGGCCCATGTGCCCGGCCAGCCGTCCGGCCAGGAAGCCCACGCGCAGGTGATGGTCCACCACCTGGGGGCTGATGAGGTCGAGGGCGGCGGACAGGCCGCCCACCAGGTCGAACAGGGAGACCCGCCCGGTGACGGTGCGGGCGGTGCGCAGGGCGCTGTCGCGGGGGGCTGGGTGGTGCGTCATCGTCTGGAGATGTGCGGATTCCGGAGGACTTGAGGATGAGGGGTGGACCGGGAGAGGGAAAATAAGGCGGGATGCACGAAAAGGCAAGCCCCACAGGCCCCGGGCGGAGAATCGTCCCGCCCGGGGCCGGGGCGGCTGGCTACGCGGGGATGCTGATCTCCCCGGCGCGCAGCATCTGTTCGATCTGGGCCACGTCCTTGTCGCCACGGCCCGAGAGGTTGACCAGGATGATGGCGTCGGCGGGCAGGGTCGGGGCCAGGCGCATGGCCTGGGCCAGGGCGTGGGCCGACTCCAGGGCCGGGATGATGCCCTCGGTGCGCGACAGGGTGAAGAAGGCCTCCACGGCGTCGGCGTCGCTGGCGGTGACGTACTGGGCGCGGCCGATGTCCTTGAGGTGCCCGTGTTCGGGGCCCACGCCGGGGTAGTCCAGCCCGGCGGAGATGGAGTAGACCGGCGCGGGCTGGCCCTGTTCGTCCTGGAGCAGGTAGGAGCGGAAGCCGTGCAGCACGCCCGGGCTGCCCAGGGTCAGGGTGGCGGCGTGGTCGCCGGGGGTCAGCCCGCGTCCTGCGGGCTCCACGCCCTGGATGGCCACCCCGGCGTCGTCCAGAAAGGCCGAGAACAGGCCGATGGCGTTGGAGCCGCCGCCCACGCAGGCGATGACCGTGTGCGGCAGGCGACCCTCCAGTTCGAGGATCTGCTCGCGGGCCTCCCGGCCGATGACGGACTGGAACTGGCGGACCATCAGCGGGTAGGGGTGCGGCCCTACGGCGGAGCCCAGCAGGTAGTAGGTGTTCTGCGCGTCCTGGATCCAGGCGGCCAGGGCCTCGTCCACGGCTTCCTTGAGGGTCCGCTGGCCGCTCATGGCCGGCACCACGCGCGCGCCCATCATCTCCATGCGGAAGACGTTGAGCTTCTGGCGCTCGATGTCCTCGGCGCCCATGTGGATGGTGCACTGCATGCCCATGAGCGCTGCGGTGGCGGCGGTGGCCACGCCGTGCTGCCCGGCGCCGGTCTCGGCGATGATGCGCGTCTTGCCCATGCGCTTGGCCAGCAGGATCTGGCCCACGGTGTTGTTGACCTTGTGGGCGCCCAGGTGGTTCAGGTCCTCGCGCTTCAGGTAGATCCTGGCCCCGCCCAGGCGGCGGGTGAGGTTGGCGCAGAAGTACAGCGGCGAGGGCCGACCCGTGAAATGGCGCTGGTAGTAGTCGAATTCGCGCAGGAACTCGGGGTCGTCGCGGTAGCGCGTAAAGGCCCGGACCAGCTCGTCCATGACGGGAACGAGGGCCGGGGGCAGGAAGCTGCCGCCGTGCTCGCCGAAAAAGCCTTTGGCGTCGGGGGTGGTGGTCATGGTCTTGCTCCTTTGCTGGCCGCCACCGGCCGCGGAGCAACAAAAAAACCGCGGCTGGTGGTCCTGCCGCGGTCGATGAGTGTGGTTTGTTGTCCTGCTCGATGATCCAAACGCAACACGCGCGGCTCTGTTACCAGAGCCACCACCACTGGCCCGAAAGGGCGACGAGTTCGATGGCGTTGCGCATGGAGCGTGCATAACGGGGGCGGGCCGGTTTTGTCAAGGCGGTGCGGAACGCGGTGCGCGGCGGGGCCCCGGCGGAGGGCCTCCGCGCCGCCGGTGGCGGACTCCCGCCCCCGGGGCGGGCGGGCCGGCTGGTTGCCGGGGCCGGGCCCGGGGGCTATAACCGGGCAGGAGGACGCCATGGTCATCTGCTTTTTCGGCGATTCCCTGACCCTGGGTACGGGCGACGCGGCCTGCCTGGGCTGGGCCGGGCGCATCTGCGTGCAGGCCCTGTCCCGGGGCCGGGCCCTGACGTGCTACAACCTGGGCGCCCGGCGCCATTCCAGCGCCGACATCCTGGCCCGCTGGCGCGAGGAGAGCGGCCGCCGGGCCCTGCCGGGAGCGGCCACGCGGCTGGTATTCTCCTTCGGCGTGGCCGACGCGGTGGACCGCGACGGGCGGCGCAACCTGCCCGCGGCCGACACGGCAGCCAACGCCCGGGAACTGCTCGGCCAGGCCCTGGAGGGGCACGAGGTGCTTTTCGTGGGCCCGCCGCCCGTGGCCTCGGGGCCGCTCACGGCGCGCATCCGCGAGCTGAACCGCGAGCTGGGCACGGTCTGCGCCCAGCTGGGCGTGGGCTATTTCGACATGTTCGGGCGGCTGGTGTCCTCGGGGGCCTATCTGGCCGACGTGGCCGCCAACGACGGCATACATCCCACGGGAGCGGGCTATGCGGAGATGGCCGCCCAGGTGGCGGACTGGCCCGCCTGGCGGAGCTGGGTGGAGGTGTAGCCCGGGCGGCGGGGGCAATGGCCCGGCCCTGCCGCGCGGGTGCGGCGGGGCCTGTCGGGTCGATCCCCGGCACCTTTCCCTGTCGCGGCCTTGCCGCGCGGACGCGGCGGAACATGTCGGCAAGCGGGGTCCTGCCCGTCTGGGGGCAGGGCGCTCGGTGGCTGGTCCCCTGCCCCGCCCCTGCCGCCCGCGCGGGCCGTTAGGTCATGCCCGCCGCCTGTATGACGCTGGCTTTGGCCGCCTGCCCGCCCGCGTGGCCCCGGGCATGCCTGGAGCGTTGAACCAGGAATCCGTGGAACCTCGCCGCCTGCCCGCCCGCGTGGGGCACAGGCGTTTATCGTCGGGCGTCTGTCGCCGGGGGCCTGCCGCCGGGCGCCCCCTGCCGGGCCGTGGGCGCCGGTGCGCGCCTGCGCTCCGGGGGTGCTGGGTTTCCCGTCCCGGGATGGGCGCGACCCTCGCCCCCGTCCCGCCCTGCGCGCGGGCCGCCTGCTGGCGGCCGGGCCGCTGGCCGTTCATGCGGCCCTTACGCGCGGGCGACCCCGTGCGCCTGTTCCTGGCGGCTCCGCTGCCCGCTCGCATGGCGCGTACGCCCGGCGCCGCCGCGCCGCGCGGGCCAGGTGCACGCCTGGGGAATTTGTCTCGCCTGCCCGCCGCGCCGCCGTGCCGCCCGGCCCGACAGGGCCGCACTCGTCGCAACCGCGGCCCCGTGCGGGCCGGAAAAGCCACCCGCAACCCGTAAAAACGCAACCCCGGCTCCGCAACGCGACGACGCACCCGTCGTCCGGGCGCAGGCTGCGCCGAACGGGGCGTCGCGCGGCGGCTCCGGGGAGCGGCCACGGGGGGCTGAGTCCGGGGCGGCCCGTCGCCGGGCCGGGGGCCTAGTACTCGCCGTTCTTCCAGGACTGCTTGATGTAGAACAGGCAGCAGCCCACCAGGAAGAGGCCGAGGATGAAGAACAGGAAGTCCATAGTCGCGCTCCTTGGTTGGTTGAGGAAAAATTCACTTACACCGGATCGCGCGCGATTTCAACCGTTCCGCCGGGTGTTTGGGCGGGGCGCTCCAGCAGGGCCGCGCATTCGATGTGCGGGCTGTGCGGGAACAGGTCCACGGGCCGGGCCCGGGTCAGGGCGTAGCCCGCCTCGGCCAGCAGGGCGGCGTCGCGGGCCAGGGTCGCGGGGTTGCACGACACATAGACCACCCGGCGCGGCCCGAGACCGGCCAGGGCGGCCACGGCCTGCGGGGTCATGCCCGCGCGCGGCGGATCGACGAAGGCCACGTCGGGGACGTGGTCCAGCCCGGCCAGCAGCGCCCCGGCGTCCCCGGCCAGGAAGGTGCAGTTGCCGATGCCGTTGCGCGCGGCGTTGCCCCGGGCGTCCTCCACCGCGGGGGCGTGGATCTCGATGCCCGTGACGCGCGCGGCGCGCCCGGCGGCGGCCAGGGCCAGGCCGCCCACCCCGCAGTACAGGTCGAGCACGGCCTCGGCGCCCGTGAGCCCGGCCAGTTCCAGGGCGGCGCCGTACAGGGCCTCGGCCCCGGGGGTATTGGTCTGGAAGAAGGCGTCGGGCGAGACGCGGAAGGTCAGGCCCAGCAGCCGCTCCTCGATCCACGGCCGACCGTGGGCCGACACCTGCCGCTCGCCCTGGGCCACGGCGGCGTTGTTGGCGCGTACGGAATGCACGGCCCCGGCCAGGGCCGGGAAGGTAGCCAGCAGTTCCTCGCACAGGGCGCGCGCGGCGCCGCCGTCGGGCCCGGGGCCGGTGATGACGTGGGCCAGGGCCTGGCCCGTGGCCTCGGAGCGGCGCAGCACAAGGAAGCGCCAGACCCCGCGCCGGGTGCGCTCGTCGTAGGCCGGGACGCCCACCCGGCGGCAGAACTCGCGCGCGTGGCGCACCACGTCCATGCACGGCTCGGCCTGGAGGGAGCAGTCCTCCACGTTGACCAGGCTCGCCGAGGCGCGCCGGTGCAGGCCCAGGGCCAGCCGTTCCCCGGTTCCGGCGAAGGCGAACTCCATCTTGTTGCGAAATTCGTGCACGGCGGGCGAGGGCAGGGCCGGGAGCACCTCGCAATGGCGCGCTCCGCCCAGGCGCGCCAGGGCGTCGGCCACCTGCCCGGTCTTGCAGCGCAGCTGCTCGCCGTAGTCCAGGTCCTGGAACAGGCAGCCGCCGCACTTGCCGAAATGCGGGCAGAAGGGCTCCACGGCGTGGGGGCCGGGGTCCAGGACCCGGATGACCCGGGCCTGGGCGAAGCGCTTGCCCGGCTTGGTCACCTGCGCCAGCACCCGGCTGCCGGGCAGCGCGCCGTCCACAAAGACCACGAAGCCGTCCACCCGGGCCAGTCCCTGGCCGCCGAAGGCCATCTTGTCCACGGCCAGTTCCAGTTCCGCGTCCTTGTGAATTTTTTCGCTCATTGGTTGTTTTCCGGGGCCGCAGCCCTTGACATTTTCATGGTTTCGGACAATTTGGGGGTTCCAACGCCAACGAAGGAGCCAGGCCATGAGCGTCGTTTTCGAACTCGCCAAGAACATGCTGCACAGCAGCCCCCAGGGCTACCTGGGCGTGTCCCTGATTTTCATCTACATGGCGGTCATCGTCGGTACTGCCTTGTACCGCATCAAGCAGCACGGCGGCCACTAGTCCGTCCGGGTCCGCCGGTGTACCCCACTGGCGGCGGCGGTCAAGGAAAAAGTCCCCATTTCTTCCGGATGCCGGAGCCAACGCGCGGGTGCGCCCGTCGCGTTGGCTTTTTTGCGCCCCGGCCCGGGCGTCACTTCGCGCCCCCGGCGCAGGCGTCCGCACCCGGAGCCCGGCGCTCCCGCCCGGGCGCGGGCCTGAACCGGCTCCGCGCTCCGGTGTGTGCAGCCGGAAACAGGGGCAGCCCTCAACCCGCCCCGCGTTCGGGTGCTTGCAGCCGGAAACGGGGGTGAGACTGCTGTCCGGGAAAAGGGATACGGCTTTCCGTGTCGGTTCTCCGGTTCCACGGGGGCCGTCCGTGCCGGGTTTTCGGCGTGCCTGGCGCCCGTTCCCCTCCCGCCCCGCACCGGGGTCCGGGCCGCCGCCCGCCCCCGTCGCGTGCTGCGCCGCACTGCGCGTCGAGCATTGCTGCCGCGTACCCGGCGTCCGGGACGCGCCCGGCCGCGGTCCTGGTTCCCGCCTGTGGCCCGTCCCCGTCCTTGTCGCGCCCCCGCCTCCGGCGTCCGCCCCGCACCGGGGTCCGGGCCGCGTGTTTCCGGGCCCGCTGCGTGTTTCGCGCCGCGTCGCCCGGCGGCCTTTCGGCCACGTTCCCGGCGCACCCGGAGCCCATCCGGCACCCGGCACGGGGCCGGTACCCGACGCCCTTTCCTTTGCCCCCTGCCTTCCCTGCCCCGGA
>NZ_JALNWM010000054.1 GCF_023230885.1 Desulfocurvus sp.
GCCAGGGCGCCCAGGGCCAGGGCCTCGTTGCCCGTAAGCATCAGCCGCCGCGGCGGGTCGGCCACCGGCGCCAGCGGGGCGAAGGGCGGCGCCTGCTCGCGCACCCAGGCGTAGGCGGCGTCGAGAACCTCGTGGTTGCGGGCCACCACGTCCCGGCCCTTCGCGGCGAAGGTCTCGCCCAGCAGGGCCTTGGGGATGGCGGGGTCCAGGCCCAGGATGCCCGCCAGCACGCCCAGGGCCGCGACGTTCTGGAAAATGGGCTTGGGCGCCAGCCCGGCGAAGGGCACGCTGCGGCCCGGCGCGTCCCTGAGGTCCAGCCCGGCGTCGGCGAAAACCATGCCGCCCGGCGCCAGTTCCTCCAGGTGCAGGTCCACGCCCTCCTGGTTCAGGGCCATGAGCAGGTCCAGGGGCTCGCGCGGGGCGTCCAGGGGAAAGTCGGCGGCACGGATGAGAAACGTGTTGTGCCCGCCGCGCACGCGGGACATGAAATCCTGGCGCACCAGCACTTCATGGCCGCCGCGCACAAGGCTCCTGGCCAGCAGCTGGCCCACGGTGGACAGCCCCTGGCCGGCGGCCCCGGCGATCATCAGGTTGACACAATGTTCGGGCATGATGGGTTCTCCTTGTCCCGGGCGAAACGGTTCCGGAGCCCGGCCCCGGGTGGCGGGCGCGGTGATCCTGTTCCCTGCATAGCGGAAAAACGCGCGGGAATAAACCGCCGCGGGCAATTCGCCCGCCTATTTCCCACCACCACAGGAGGGACTTGCCCGCGGGCCTGAAATGGTGCATTATCCGCCGCGGCGGCCGACCCGCCCCGGCCTTGCGCACAACCGACAACACCAGAGGATTTCCCCACCATGTGGAACACCCCGACCCTGTTCGGCGGCCCCCGCCAGGCCGACGCCCGGATGGCGTGCAAGGAATGCCAGGGCTCCCTGCGCGTGATCCGCTCCTGCCGGGAGGTCTACCTCTTCTGCGGCCAGTGCGGCGGCAAGTTCAAGCTCGACGCCTACGCCGAATACCTCGACCAGATCGAGGAATTCATGCTCAACATCCCCTGCGACCGGATCTGACCCCCGGCCGCGCGCCCCGCCCGGGCCCCGCGCCCGCAAGCCCCCCCGCCCGCCCCGGGCAGCCCCCCTCCCCCGCCCCGCGCGGGGTGTAAAGCTTTTCCCCGCCCCGGCCGATAGAGCCTCCAGAGCCATTTCCGTCAACGACCCTTCGGGGGAGCACCATGTCCAGCCATTGCTTACGCCCGGCCCTGCTGGCCGTCCTGCTGGCGGCCGCCGTCCTGCTTCCGGCCACCGCCGGGGCCGACGACGCCACCGCCGCCGCCCTGGCCCGGCGCAACGCCGATGCGGCCGCCGGCGCCGCGCGCCTGGATCCCGGAGCCGGGACCACCGCCCGCCACCTGGGCAAGGCCCAGGTCGACGGCGCCCGGCGGCCCATATTCGCAGCCCCCGGGGTGCCCGCCGGGGTGCTCACCCCCGACGGCGCCGGGGGATACGTCTGGATCGGCACGGCCGAGCCCGTCCCCGCGCCCAGCCAGGAGCACGTCGCCGCCCGCGAAATCCGTCTGCAAATCCGCGAGATGGCCGCCCAGCTCTTCGAACGCGGCACCACGGGCCTTGGCAGCGGCGTGGCCCTGCCCGCCTCCTTCGTGAACCAGGACGACCTGGACAGCACCTCGGCCTTCGGGCGTTACATCGCCGAGCAGATGTTCTACGAGCTGAACCAGCTGGGCATCCCCGTGCGCGAATACCGGACCATGAAGAGCGTGCTGACCCGCCCCGAGGAGGGCGAATTCGTCATCACCCGCGACATGGCCCAGGCCGCGCGCCCGCGCCCGTCGGGGCTGGCCCTGTCGGGCACCTACTATTTCGACAAGCACAACGTGTTCGTCAACGCGCGCCTGTTCGACACCAAGGACGGGCTGGTGCTGCGCACGGCGAACATGGTCTTCCCCCAGACGCCCGTGACCAGGGCCATGCTGACCAAGGGCGGGGGCATGCGCCTGCGCGCCGCCCAGACCGAAGTCAAATCGCTGGCGGACATGAAGGACGACACGAGCCTGCAGTTCATGTTCCAGCAGAACACGCTCCACTAGGCCCACGCCAAGGACGCACCATGCGCATCTCCGCAACGCCTCTTCTGGCCGCCGCCCTGCTGGCCCTGCTGCTGGGGGGCTGCTCCCTGTGGCAGGCCGTGGCCCCCGCGCCCAAGGCAGCCCCGCATCCGGTGGCCTACCACGAACACGCCGTGCGCTGCCTGGCCCTGGGCCGCGAATACCAGGCCCAGGGGCGCCATGAGCTTGCGCGCGAAACCTTCATGCACGGCCTGGCCGCCGCCCGCGACGACGCCATGCGCGACACCCTGGCCCGGGAGCTGGAAGCCACGGACCGCATCATCCTCTCCAACAGGTAGGAGGCCCCATGTCCATCTTTCGCCCCCTGACCGCCGCCCTGGCCCTGGCCGCTGCCCTGGCCCTGGCCGCCCCGGCCCCGGCCGCCCAGAGCGTGCCCCAGACCGCCGCCGCCATCGCCGCGCAGCTCGACGGCCAGCTCGTGGAGCGGCTGCAACTGCTCGAAGGCCCCGCCCGAGGCACCTCCCTCATCCTCTCCACCCCCGTGGACCTGGGCGACCTGGAAAAAAGCTCGCCCCTGGCGCGGCTCATGGGCGAGGAGCTGGCCTCCTGGTTCGTGGCCAGCGGCTACCGCGTCCAGGAGATCCGCCGGGCGCGCAACCTGATGCTCGACCCCGCCACCGGCGAGCTGGCCCTCTCGCGCGATGTGCGCCTGCTTGGCGAGCGCAGCCCGCAAAGCGAGGTGCTGCTGGCGGGCACCTACAGCCAGACCTCGCGCAGCGTGCGCTTCAACATCCGCCTGCTGCACGCGCCCACGGGCGAGGTGCTGGCCATGGCTTCGGGCACGGTGCGCCTCACGCCCGAGACCGCCGAGCTGCTGGACACGGACGCCCGGGCCCAGGCCGCGCGGGTCCGCCCCAGCGTGGACACCGCCTGGGCCCCCCGCACGGCCCGGGCCCTGGGGATGTCCCAGTGGAGCCTGCCCGCGCCGGTGCGCACCCTGGGCGCCGCCAGCCAGGAACCGACCCTGCTGGACTTCACCGAATAGGCGGCCCGCCCCCACCGGCCCCGGCGACCAACGCGAAAAGGCCGGAGCGCAACGCGCTCCGGCCTTTTTGTTCGCAGCTCGCCCCGCCGTGGCGGGGCGGGACGGCGCCCGGCCCTAGTGGGTCGGGCCCTCCACGGCTTCCTTGGCCAGCGAGGCCGCCACGGGGCACAGGTCCGCCCCCCGGCCGGAGAATATCTTCTCCGGATCCGCGCAGACCAGGGCGTGGGAGAGCACCTCGTCCATGCTCGCGACCTCGACGATGGTCAGGTCGCGCAGGATGGCCGCGGGCACGTCCTTCAGGTCCTTGGCGTTCTCCTTGGGGATGAGCACCTTCCTGATCAGCCCCCGGTGGGCGGCCAGGAGCTTCTCGCGCAGGCCGCCGATGGGCAGCACGCGCCCGCGCAGGGTGATCTCGCCGGTCATGGCCAGCTCGTTGTCCACCGGCAGGTTGAGCAGCGCCGAGGCCAGGGAGGTGGCCAGGGTGATGCCCGCGCTGGGCCCGTCCTTGGGGATGGCGCCCTCCGGAACGTGGACGTGGATGTCGATTTCCTTGTGGAAGTCGCGCTTGAGGCCGAAGAGGTCCGAGCGCGAGCGGATGTAGGACAGGGCGGCCTTGGCCGACTCCTGCATGACCTCGCCGAGCTTGCCGGTGATCTCCACCCGCCCGGTGCCGGGCATGAGCGCGGTTTCCACAAGCAGCAGCTCGCCGCCGAGCTCGGTGTAGGCCAGCCCGGTGGTCACGCCCACCTGGGGGGCGTCCTCCTTCTCGCCGTAGCTGTGCTTGGGCACGCCAAGCAGCTGCGCCAGCTGCTGCTTGGTGACCTTGACGGTCTTTTCCATGTCGCCCTCCTCCACCAGCTTCATGGCCGACTTGCGGCACACGGCGGCCACCTCGCGCTCGAGGTTGCGCACGCCCGCCTCGCGGGTGTAGCGGCGGATGATTTCCGTCAGGGCGTTGTCCGTCAGGGTCAGGTTCTCGGGCTTGAGGCCGTGCTCCCTGATCTGCTTGGGCACCAGGAAGTTGCGGGCGATCTGCATCTTCTCGGTTTCCAGGTAGCCGGGCAGCTTGATGATCTCCATGCGGTCCTGCAACGGCAGGGGAATGGAGTGCAGGCTGTTGGCCGTGGTGATGAAGAAGACCTTGGACAGGTCGTAGTCCATGTCCAGGTAGTGGTCGTTGAAGGTCGAGTTCTGCTCGGGGTCGAGGACTTCGAGCAGCGCCGCCGACGGGTCGCCCCGGAAGTCCATGGACATCTTGTCCACCTCGTCCAGGCAGAAGACGGGGTTGTTGAACTTCACGCGCTTCAGGGCCTGGATGATCTTGCCGGGCAGCGCGCCGACATAGGTCCGCCGGTGGCCGCGGATTTCGGCCTCGTCGCGCACCCCGCCCAGGGACAGGCGCACGAACTCGCGGCCCGTGGCGCGGGCGACGGACTTGGAGATGGAGGTCTTGCCCACGCCGGGAGGGCCCACCAGGCACAGGATGGGGCCTTTCATGGTCTCCACCAGGCTCTGCACGGCCAGGTATTCGAGGATGCGCTCCTTGGGCTTTTCCAGGCCGAAGTGGTCCTGGTCGAGGATGGTCCGGGCCTGTTCGATGTCCAGGTCGGTTTCCTTGTGGACGTTCCAGGGCAGGTCGAGGATCCAGTCCACATAGTTGCGCACCACGGTATATTCCGCCGACGAGGGCGGAATCTGCTTGAGCTTCTTGAGCTCGCGCAGGGCCTTGTCGCGGTTCTCCTCGGGCATGACCTTCTCGGCCAGGCGCTTCTCCAGCTCGGCGACCTCGACGTTGGGGTCGTCCTCGCGGCCCATTTCCTTGTTGATGGCCTTGAGCTGCTCGTTCAGGTAGTACTCGCGCTGGTTGCGCTCCATCTGGTCCTTCACGCGCGACTTGATCTTCTTCTCCAGCGAGGCGATCTCGATCTCGCTTTGCAGCAGCGCGTAGGTCTCCTCCAGGCGGCGCATGGGGTCGGCCTGCTCCAGGATCTCCTGCTTGCGCACATAGTCCACCTTGAGGTGGGGCATCACGGCGTCGGCCAGCCGGCCCGCGTTGGTCAGCGACGAGATGGCCACGATGGTCTCGGCGGCCATTTTCTTGTTGACCTTGCCGTACTCCTCCAGAGCCTCATGGGTGGCGCGCACCAGGGCCTCGGCGTCGGCCGAGTCGGCCTCGAAGTCGGGCACGCGGCGCACCACGGCCATGGGGAACTCGGCCTTGCCGTCCTTGGAGTCCAGGGGCACAAGGCCCTCGGCGGGGGTCCAGCGGGCGCGGTACAGGCCCTCGAAGAGCACCTTGATGGTGCCGTCAGGCAGGCGCAGGAGCTGGAGAATCTTGCTGACGGTGCCGATGTCGAAAAGATCGTCGGGGGTCGGGCGCTCCTGCTCGGGGCTGCGCTGGGCGACGAGGAAGATCTTTTTGTTGAAGTTGGCCAGGGCGGTCTCGATGGCTTTCACCGAGGCCTCGCGCCCCACGAAAAGCGGGACGATGGAGCGCGGGAACATGACCACCTCGCGCAGGGACATGAGCGGCAGGCGCAATTCTTCGGAGCGGGGGTCGTTGTCCACCATGACGAAATTCGACATCTATTCCTCCGGGAAACGGTGAGGGGCACAGGGCCCGGACTCCGACAAGCTATGACCGCCGAGGCGGATGTCAACTGCGCGGCGCCGCCGCGCCGGGGCGGCCCCGGCGCGGCGGTCCCTCAGGCGGATTTGACTTCGGACTGGAAGATCAGCAGCGGCTCCTGGGCGTTCTCCACCACGGCGCTGTTGATCACGCATTCCTTGACGCCCTCTAGCGAGGGCAGGCGGTACATGATGTCGAGCATCACGCCCTCGAGCACGCTGCGCAGGCCGCGGGCGCCGGTCTTGCGGCCCAGGGCCTTCTTGGCCACCGCCGTCAAGGCGTTGGCGGTGAAGCGCAGGCGCACCTCGTCCAGCTCGAAGAGCTTCTGGTACTGCTTGACCAGGGCGTTGCGCGGCTCGGTGAGGATGCGCACAAGGTCGTCCTCGGTGAGCTCCTCCAGGCTGGCGACCACGGGGATGCGGCCCACGAATTCGGGGATCAGCCCGAACTTGACCAGGTCGTCGGGGCTCACGTCGCGGATCAGCTCATCGGTCTTGGCCTCCTGGGTCTTGCGCAGCTGCGCGCCGAAGCCCAGCCCGCTGCCCTCGCGCCGGCCCTGGATGATCTTCTCCAGGCCGATGAACGCCCCGCCCAGGATGAACAGGATGTTCGAGGTGTTCATGCGGATGAACTCCTGCTGCGGGTGCTTGCGGCCGCCCTTGGGCGGGATGTTGGCCTCGGTGCCCTCGATGATCTTGAGCAGCGCCTGCTGCACGCCCTCGCCGGACACGTCGCGGGTGATGGACGGGCTGTCGCCCTTGCGGGCGATCTTGTCGATCTCGTCCACATAGATGATGCCCCGCGAGGCGGCCTCGATGTCGTAGTCGGCGTTTTGCAGCAGCTGGACGAGGATGTTCTCCACGTCCTCGCCCACATAGCCTGCCTCGGTCAGGGTCGTGGCGTCGGCGATGGCAAAGGGCACCTTGAGCACGCGGGCCAGGGTCTGGGCCAGCAGGGTCTTGCCCGAGCCCGTGGGGCCGATGAGCAGGATGTTGCTCTTGTCCAGCTCCACGTCGCTCTTGGAGCGGCTCGCGTGGAACACGCGCTTGTAATGGTTGTGCACGGCCACGGCCAGGGTCTTCTTGGGGGTGCCCTGGCCGATGACGTATTCGTCCAGGAGATTCTTGATCTCCTCGGGGGTCAGCAGGCGGCCGTCCTGCGTCTCCTCGCCCACGCCCTCCTGGGCGATGATCTCGTTGCAAAGGCCGACGCACTCGTCGCAGATGTAGACATCGGGCCCCGCGATGAGCCGTTGCACCTCGTCCTGCCCCTTGCCGCAAAACGAGCAGCTCAGCTCGGGGGGCAGGCCCGTTTTCTTGTCGGACATGTGCCTTCTACTCCTTGGCTTGTTCCGGCAGTTCCCTGCGCGACACCAGGATCTTGTCGATGATCCCGTAGTCCTTGGCCTCCTGGGGGCCCATGAAATAGTCGCGCTCGGTGTCCTCGGCGATTTTCTTGAGCTTCTTGCCGGTGTGTGCGGCCAGGATGCCGTTCAGCATCTCGCGCATGCGCAGTATCTCGCGGGCGTGGATGTCGATATCCGTGGCCTGGCCCTGCATCCCGCCCAGAGGCTGGTGGATGAGGATCCGTGCGTGAGGCAAAGCAAAACGCATACCAGGTTCGCCCGCCGCGAGCAGCACGGCGCCCATGCTCGACGCCTGGCCGATGCACACGGTGGACACGGGGGCGGAAATGTACTGCATGGTGTCATAGATGGCCATGCCCGCCGTGACCACGCCGCCCGGGGAGTTGACGTACAGGTTGATGGGTTTTTCCGGGTTTTCGGACTCCAGGAACAGGAGCTGGGCGCAGACCAGGCTGGCCACATGGTCGTCGATGGCCGTGCCCAGCAGGATGATCCGGTCGCGCAGCAGGCGGGAATAGATGTCGTAGGCGCGCTCGGTGCGCCCGGTGGTCTCGATGACTATGGGAACGGTGGGCATTGGGAATATCCCCCTTGATTGCCGGTGAAAGACGGGCCCCGGACGCCTTGGGACCCATGAATCAGCATACGCCAAGGGCCCTTGGCGCGTCCAGCCTCAAAACGCGCGTGCCCGCTGGACGCGGGCTGGGCCGGGCGCCCAGCCGCCCGGAAAGGACAGGGCGGGGCCCCGGCACCGGAACCCCGCCCCGAAAGTGCCTGGCTACTCGTCGGCCTTGGCGGGCTTGGCGGCCTTCTTGGCCGGGGCCTTCTTCTCGGCGCCGTCCTTCTTGGCCTTGGCCGCGGGCTTGGCGGCCGGGGCGCCCTCCTCGGCCGCATCCTTGGCGGCCTTCTTGGCCGGGGCCTTGCGGGCGGGCTTGGCCGGGGCCTCCTCGCCGCCCTCGGCCTTGGCCTTGGGCGCGACCTCGATCACCTTGGCGCTGGCGTAGATCTTGTCCACGGCCTTGTCGGCCAGCAGCCGGTCCTTGAGGGCGAACATGAGGTTGTTCTCCTCGTAGTAACGGCGCACGGTCTCGGGGTCCTGCTTGGTGCGGATGGCCTCCTGGAGCAGGTGGCGGTCCACCTCCTCGTTGCCCACGGCCATGCCTTCCTTGGCGGCGACGGCCAGCAGCAGCATCTGGGTGCGGACCATCTCCTCGGCCTTGGGCCGGAACTCGTCGCGCAGCTCCTGGGCGGTCTTGCCCAGGGCCTCCATGCGGCGGCCCTGGCTCTCGACGCGGTGCTTGAAGTCCGCCAGCAGCTGGGCCACATGCTCCTCCACCACCATGGGCGGCAGGGGGAAGTCCACCTGGGCCAGCAGCTGGTCGACCAGCTTCTTCTGCGCGTCGGAGCGCACGAGGTTGCGGCGCGACTCCATGTAGGAGTTCTCGATGGCCTCGCGCATCATGGCCACGTCCTTGAAGCCGCCGGCCTTCTTGGCGAAGGCGTCGTCGATCTCGGGCAGCACCTTGGCCTTGATCTCATGCAGCTTGACGCGCAGGGTCACGGTGCGGCCCGCGAAATCGCGGTTGATGAAGTCCTCGGGGAAGGTGATGTCGTCCTCGCCGTTCTCCCCGGGCTTGAGCTTCTTCACGATGGCCTCGAACTCGGGCAGGGACTGCTTTTCGCCCAGCACCAGCTGGAAGCCGTTGGCCTTGATCTCGTCCACGGCCTTGCCGTCCTGCCAGGCCGAAAAGTCCAGCACGACGATGTCGCCGTCCTGGGCGGTGCGGTCCTCGGTCACGGTCCGGGCCTCGGCCAGGTTCTCGCGGATGCGCTCGACCACGGCGTCGACCTCGGCGGGGTCGACCTCGGGCTTCTCCTGCTCCACTTCGAGGCCCATGTACTCGGGCACATCGAAGGTCGGGGCGACCTCGAACTTCACGCTGTAGCTGAAGGCCTCGCCCCGCGCCAGCTGCCCGGCGTCGACATCCAGGCGCGACATGGGCTGCACGCCCAGCTCACCCATGATCTCGTTCAGGTGGACGTTGACCAGGTCCGTGGTGGCCTCCTCGGCGATCTGCTGGCGGAAGCGGCTCTCCACCATCTGGGACGGCACCTTGCCCTTGCGGAAGCCCTTGATGTCAACCGTGGTGCGGTAGACGGCCACAGTGGCCTGGATGGCGGCGTCCACTTCCTCGACGGGAACGGAGACAACCACCTTGCGCTCGACGGGGGACAGTTCTTCGACCTTGTATTCCATGTGTTCGGCTCCTTGTGCGTCTGCCTCGTTCCCGCAGGAAGAGGAAATCGTTGGCCAGCGCGGGCGGCGTGGTGCAGGGGGAGGGACTCGAACCCTCAAGCCTTGCGGCACTGGCTCCTAAGACCAGCGTGTTTACCAATTCCACCACCCCTGCGTGGCGCGAACCCGCCCGGCGCGGCGGGGCGGTGCCCCCGGCGGGCGAAAATATGACTCCGGAGATGGAAACGACGGCGACCGGACGCCCGGGGCCGTCCCGCCTGCGGTGCGGCCCGTCCGTCCGGCACCGTCCGCGCCGGGGCGCCCCTGGCGCCCGGGCGCACCCCGGCCCTGCAAAAGGACATGCATTAGCCACGCCGGACGGGGGTGTCAATCATCCCACGGTGCGCAGGCTAGAAACCCTATTTGCCCCGCCCTGTCAAGCCCGTGGCACCCGGGCCGCGCCCCGGCCCGCCGCCCGGGGCGCGCCTCAGGGCTCCCGCAGGGCGGCCTCCAGCGGATCGGCCCCGCGCGCCAGCAGGGCCAGGGGGATGCCGTGGGCCACGGGTCCGGCCCCGTGGCCGGGGGCGAAGGAGTGGCGCAGGGCCAGGTTCAGGTAGCGCTGGGCCCGGGCCACGGCCTGGGGCAGCCCCAGCCCCTGGCCCAGGCCGGTGGCGATGGCCGCCGACAGGGTGCAGCCCGTGCCGTGGGTGTTTTCCGTGTCCACCCGGGGCTGGTCGAGGACCAGGAAGCTGCCGTCGGCCAGCCCCAGCAGGTCGGCCATGCGCCCGGGGTCCGGGCCCTCCAGGTGCTCGCCGCTGAAGTGCCCGCCCTTGAGCAGCACGGCCCGGGCGCCCAGGGCCAACAGCCGCCCCACGGCCCGGCGCGCGGCCTCGGGGCTGCGGATTTCCATGCCCGCCAGCAGCTCTGCCTCGGGCCGGTTGGGGGTCAGCAGGTCCGCCAGGGGCAGCATGCGCCGCCGCAGGGCGTCCACGGCGTCCTCCTCCAGCAGGCGGTGCCCGCTCTGGCTGACGCACACCGGGTCCACCACCAGGGGGAAGGACTTGCCCTCCAGCCCGTCGGCCACGGCGTCGATGATGGCCGCCGAGAACAGCATCCCGGTCTTGGCCGCCGCAACGCGGAAATCTTCCAGCACGGTGGACAGTTGCAGGCCCACGAAACCGGGCGCGGGCGCCTCGATGCCCGTGACGCCCAGGGAGTTCTGGGCCGTGAGCGCCGTGATAACGCTCATGCCGTAGCCGCCGAGCATGGCGATGGTCTTCAGGTCGGCCTGGATGCCCGCCCCGCCGCCGGGGTCCGATCCGGCGATGGTCAGTATCTGCGCGGGCCTGCGCGTGGTTTCGGGCATGGAGTGCCTCCGTCTCTCAGTGGTTGAACGCCGCCTGGAGGCGGTATTGCAGGTTGGTGTTGCGCTTGCGGCTGTTGGCGCGCCCAAGGCCGATGGCCATCGCCCGGGCGGGCCCGATGAGCACGGCCAGCCTGCGCGCGCGGGTCAGGCCGGTGTAGATCAGGTTGCGCTCCAGCATGATGTAGTGCTGCGGCACCACGGGCATGATCACCGCCGGGTACTCGCTGCCCTGGGACTTGTGGACCGACACGGCATAGGCCGGGGCCAGCTCGTCCAGCTCGTGGGCCTCGTAGGCCACCTCGCGGCCGTCGAACTCCACCAGCAGCTCGCCCTCGGCGGGGTCCGCCGCCGCGATCCAGCCCAGGTCGCCGTTGAACACGTCCTTGTCGTAGTTGTTGCGCAGCTGGAGCACGCGGTCGCCCTGGCGGAAGATCGTTTCCCCGCGCCGGATCTCCCGGCCCCGGGGGTTCAGCCGCTCCTGGAGCAGGCGGTTGAGGGCCTGGGTGCCCAGGGGGCCCTTGTGGATGGGCGTGAGCACCTGGATGTCGCGGCGCGGGTCCAGGCCGTAGGCCCTGGGGATGCGCTGGGTGGCCAGCTCCAGGATGTAGTCGCGGATGTCGGCGGGGTCCGCGCGGCGGACCCAGAAGAAGTCGTCCGCCGGGCCGGGGGGCTCGTTGTTCTCGGGCAGCTGGCCCGCGTTGACGCGGTGGGCGTTGGTCACGATGAGGCTCTCGCGGGCCTGGCGGAAGATGCGCGTGAGCACCGCGTGGGGCACGGCCTGGCTGGCAAGGATGTCGCCCAGGATGTTGCCCGGGCCCACCGAGGGCAGCTGGTTCACGTCGCCGATGAGCACCAGGCGGCAGGTCAGGGGCAGGGCCCGCAGCAGTGCGAGGAACAGCGACTCGTCGAGCATGGAGGCTTCGTCCACCACCACGGCGGCGGCCTCGATCTTGTTGTCCTCGCCGAGCTGGAAGCCGCCCTCGGGGGAATACTGCAACAGCCGGTGCAGGGTGGAGGCCGGATGGTCCGTGGCCTCGGCCAGCCGCTTGGCCGCCCGGCCCGTGGGCGCGGCCAGCTTGACCTTGAACTTCAGGGCCGTGAGCACGCTGACCAGGGTGCGCGTGATGGTCGTCTTGCCCGTGCCGGGGCCGCCGGTGATGACAAAGACCTTGTTCTCGCACCCGGCCAGCACGGCCGCGCGCTGCTCGGCCGACAGCTCCACCTGCGCCGCGGCCTCCACCCCGGGCATGACCCTGCGGATGGCCGCCAGGTCCAGGGGCGTGGGATGCTCGATGAGATGGTACAGGCGCGTGGCCGTCTCGGTCTCGTGGCGATAGAAATGCATGAGGAACACGGCACGGGGCACCCCCTGGGCCGGGAGCTCCTCCACCACCACGCGCTTGCGGTGCTCCAGGGCGGCCACGGCGGCGCGCACGGCTTCGGGGCCCGGCCCGGCGCCCGCGTCCGCAAGGCCGGGGTCGTCCTCCAGCAGCCAGGGCGGCGGTCCGTCCTGGTCCTGCGGCTCCCCGCCCGCGCCGGGTTCCGTGCCGGGGCCGCCCTCGTCCCCCGGCGCCGCCAGCACGCGCTCCCAGCCCGCCAGAAGCCCCAGCACATGGCGCACCAGCTCGTCCTCGGGCAGGAACAGGTGGCCCTTTTCGCTGGCCGAGAACAGGGCGTAGACCACCCCGGCCTCCACGCGCTGGGGCGCGTCGGGCGAAAAGCCCAGGCGCAGGGCCATGCCGTCGGCGGTGCGAAAGCCCACGCCGCGGATCTCGTAGGCCAGTTCGTAGGGGTTCTCGCGCAGCTTGGCCTCGGCCCCGCTGCCGTAGCGCTGCCAGATGCGCGCCGCGTGGGTGGGCGAAACCTGATGCGATTGCAGGAAGATCATCAGGTTGCGCGCCTCGTGCTGCCCGGCCCAGGACTCGCGGATGGCCGCGAGCTTCTTGCGGCCCAGGCCCTCCACCTCCAGGAGGCGTTCGGGTTCCTGGTCGAGCACGTCCAGGACCGCGGCCCCGAAGTGGTCCACCAGCCGCGCGGCCAGCTTCGGGCCGATGCCGCGCACGTTGCCCGAGGAGAGGTAGCGCCGGATGCCGTTGATGGTCGCGGGCATGGCCTGCTGGGCCACATGGACCTCGAACTGGCGCCCGAACTTGGGGTGGTCCACCCAGCGGCCCGTGAGGTCGAGCATCTCGCCGGGGCAGACCTGGGCCATGACGCCGACCACGGTCACATCCCCGGCCTCGTTCCGGGCGCGGACCCGGGCCACGGTATAGCCGTTGGCCGGATTGTGGTAGACCACGCTCTTGACTTCGGCCTTCAGGGTCTCGGCCATGTCCTGTCCCGCTCGGGCGCCCGGGCGCGCGGAGCTAGAGGTCCTGGCGGAACCGCAGCGACTGGCGCAGGGTCTCGCGGTCCACGAATTTGACCTCGGCGCCCAGGGGGATGCCCTGGGCCAGGCGGCTGACGCGCACCCCGGGGTGGGCGCGGGCCACGAGATCCTTGATGAAGGTGGCCGTGGTCTCGGCCTCCAGGGTCGTGCCCAGGGCCAGGATGACCTCGGCCACCCGCCCCTCGGCCAGCCGCGCCCGCAACCGGGGAATCTCCAGGTTCTGGGAGGTCACGTTCTCCAGCGGGGCCAGCAGCCCGCCCAGGACGAGGTAGCGGCCCTTGTAGAACCCGCCGTCCTCGATGGCCAGCAGGCTGTCCCATTCGGCCACGACCATGAGCTGGGAGCCGTCGCGGGCCGGGTCGGAACAGATGCAGCAGGGGTTGCAGTCCGACAGGCTGGCGCAGCGCTCGCAAAAGAACAGCCGTTCGCGCAGCTCCAGGATGCTCTGGCCCAGGCCCCGGGCCTTGGGCAGGGGCCATTTGAGCAGTTCGAGGGCCGCGCGCAGGGCCGATTTCGGCCCCAGGCCCGGCAGGCGCGAAAGCTGGTCGACCACCGCCCGGAGCGGCTCGGGAAGCTGCTGCACGCCAGGACTCCTAGAACAGGCCGGGGATGTTGACGCCGCCGGTGATGGTCTTCATCTCGGCCTCGGCGGTCTCCTTGCCCTTCTTCACGGCCTCGTTGACGGCGGCCAGCACCAGGTCCTGGAGCATCTCCACGTCGCCCGGGTCCACGCAGGCCGGGTCGATGCGGATGGCCTTGACCTCGCCCGCGCAGGTGGCGGTGACGCTGACCATACCGCCCCCGGCGCCGGCCTCGACCTCCCGGGTCTTCAGCTCGGCCTGGAGCTTTTCCATCTTCTTCTGCATCATCTGCGCCTGGCGCATCAGGTCGTTCATGCCACGCATGGCTTATTCTCCATCTATTTCGGTGTGTTCAGGTGAAGGGGCGTCCCCAGCCTTAGCCGGGGCCGGGCGGGCGTCCACGAATCCGGCGTCGAAAGCGCCCATCACGGACTGGACCAGCGGATGGGCCCTGGCTTTGGCCTCCAGTTCCTTGTGCGTCGCCTCCCGGCGTTCGGGCACCTGGAACCCGACCTGCGTGCCGGGGCCGAAATATTCCTCCACCAGGGCGGTGAGCGCCGCGAAGGCCTCGCCCCGGCGAATCTGGGTGCAGTGCATCTGGTTCTGGCACTCCAGGGTCAGGACGCCCTCGGCGTAGCGCGCCCCGGCCTGCATCAGTCCGCCCACGCCCCGGCCCGTGCGCTCCTGCACGGCCTGGGCGAACTGGCGGAACCCCTCCCAGGTGCGCGGCCCGTCGGGCAGGGGCACGCCGTGGTCGCGCACCGTGGGGGCGGCTGTGGCGCGCCGCGCCGCGCGGGGCCGCGCAGGCGGCAGCCCGTGCGCCTCCCGGGGGCCGGGGTCGGAGTCCTGCGGTCCGGGGTCGGAGTCCTGCGGTCCGGGGTCCGGGTCGGCCACCTGGGCGCGCCAGGCGTCGGGGTCCGTCTCCGGGCCGGGATCCGTGTCCGGGCCGGGGTCCGTGTCGTCCTCGGGGCCCGGCTCCCCGGCGGGGGCGGGAGCATCGGCCTCGCGGGCCCTGGCGGCGCCCCGGGGCGCGGCGGCGGGGCGCGGCGGCGCGGGCGGCGCCTCGGCGCCTGGGCCCGGCTCGGCGCCCGGGGCTGGCGGGGCCGCTGGCGCCGCGCCCGTGCGGGCGATGTCGCCCAGGGGCAGCAGCCGGGGCAGGCAGGCCAGGTTGAGCAGCAGAAGCTCCAGGGCCAGGGCCGGTTCCAGGCTGTTGCGCACGCGCTGCTGGCCCTCCAGGGTCAGCTGCCAGCCGGCGTGGACGTGGGCCGGGTCGAAACGCCGGGTCCATTGCATCCACTGCGGGGCCTCGTCGGCGGAAATATCCAGCACGGCCAGGGCCGCCTCGCCCGACTGGCCCAGCAGGAACAGCGTGCGCCAGCATTCCGTCAGCTCGCGCAGGAAGAAGCCCAGGTCCAGCCCCTGGTCCAGGATCTCGCGCAGCACGGTGGACACGCCCAGGCAGTCGCGCCCGTGGATGGCCTCCAGCAGGCGGAACAGGATGTCGCGCCCGGCCAGCCCCAGGACCTGGCGCACATCGGCGCTGGTCAGCCGCCCGCCGCCCAGGGCCAGCACCTGCCCCAGCAGCGACATGGAGTCGCGCACGCTGCCCGCCCCGCGCCGGGCCAGCAGGGCCACGGCGTCGGCGTCGTAGTCCAGGCCCTCGGCCTTGAGCAGCCCGGCGAGGTGCGCCTCCAGCTCCCTGTGGCCCAGGCGCTGGAAGATGTAGTGCTGGCAGCGGCTGATGATGGTGGCCGGGAAGCGGTGCGGCTCGGTGGTGGCCATGATGAAGGTCGCGTGGGCCGGGGGCTCCTCCAGGGTCTTCAGCAGGGCGTTGAAGGCGCCCTTGGAGAGCATGTGCGCCTCGTCGATGATGAAGACCTTGTAGCGGCAGTCGATGGGCGCGAAGCCCACGTCCTCCTTGAGGGAGCGCACGTTCTCCACGCCGGTGTGCGAGGCGCCGTCGATCTCCATCACGTCCACGGCGGCGCCGACCTGGATCTGGCGGCAGCGGGCGCACTGGTTGCAGGGCTCGGCGGCCGGGCCCTGCTCGCAGTTCAGCGCCTTGGCGAAGATGCGCGCGATGGTCGTCTTGCCCACGCCGCGCGTGCCGCTGAAAAGATAGGCCGGGGCCACGGCGCCCGTGGCCGCCGCGCGGGAGAGGATGGTCTTGATGACCTGCTGCCCGGCGACATCGGCGAAGCGCTGGGGGCGGTACTTGTGGGTCAGGTGGGTCTGGCTCATGGCGGCCCTGCCCCGCGCCGGGCCCGGAGGGGCACGGCGCGGGGCGGATATGGTCCTAGATCTCGTACTTGTCGAGCCAGGCGTCGTACTTGGGGTTCTCGCCCTTGACGATCTTGAAGTACTCGCGCTGGA
>NZ_JALNWM010000055.1 GCF_023230885.1 Desulfocurvus sp.
CTTCAACTACAGCAACACGGCCCTGCGCGAGCTGGAGTGGCACGCCTTCGCCGCGCTGTTCCTGCTCGGCGGGGCCTATGCCCTGCGCCACGACGACCATGTGCGCGTGGACGTGCTCTACCAGCGTTTCTCCCCGCGCACCCGCGCGCTGATCAACGTGCTGGGCTGCCTGCTCTTCCTGTTCCCGGGCTGCTGGCTGGTCATCAAGACCTCCATCCCCTTCGTGAAGTTCAGCTGGGCCATGCATGAGGTCTCGCCGGACCCGGGCGGGCTGCCCGCGCGCTGGCTGGCCAAGGCGCTCATCCCTGCGGGCTTCGGGCTCCTGGCCTTGCAGGGCGTCTCGTTCCTGCTGGCCAACCTGCGCGTGCTTGCGGGCCGCGGGCCCTCCGGGGCGGGGCGCTAGCATGGACCACGCGCTGGCCGGATGGCTCTTCGTCAGCGCCACGGGGCTCCTGCTGCTGGGCTTCCCCGTGGCCTTCACCCTGCTGGGCACCTCCCTGGCCTTCGGCCTGGCCGGGTTCGGGCTGGATTTCTTCAACCTCCTGCCCCTGCGCATCTGGGGGGTGATGAGCAACTTCACCCTCACGGCCGTGCCGCTGTTCATCTTCATGGGCATGGCCATGGAGCGCTCGGGCATCGCCACGCGGCTCATCGAGTCCATGGGCCTGCTCTTCGGGCGCGTCCGCGGGGGCATGGCCGTGGCGGTGGTCCTGGTGGGCGCGCTGCTCGGCGCCTCCACGGGCATCGTCGGCGCCACGGTGGTGACCATGGGCCTTTTGGCCCTGCCGGCCATGCTGCGCTGCGGCTATGCCCACCCCCTGGCCACGGGCACCATCGCCGCCTCGGGCACCCTGGGCCAGATCATCCCGCCCTCCATCGTGCTCATCCTGCTTGGCGACATCATCGGCGTACCCGTGGGCGACCTGTTCATCGGCGCGCTGGTGCCGGGGTTCATGATGGTCGGGCTGTACATCGCCTACATCCTGGTCTACGCGCGGCTGTATCCGGAGCGCGCGCCCCTGGTTTCGGGCCTTTCGGGCGGGGACGACGCCTGCGCGGCGCCCGGGGCCGTGCCGGGGGTGCGGCAGCTGTTGGCGGCCTTCGGCCCGCCGCTGCTGCTCATCGTGGCCGTGCTGGGCACCATCTTCGCCGGGGTGGCCTCGCCCACCGAGGCCGCGGGGGTGGGCGCCGTGGGCGCCCTGGGGCTGGCCGCGGCCCACGGCAGGCTCTCCCGCAGGATGCTCGGCGAGGTCATGGAGTCCACCACGCGGCTGACGAGCATGATCTTCATCATCCTGGTGGGCGCCACGGCCTTCGGGCTGGTTTTCCGGGGCCTGGGCGGCGACCACCTGGTGCGCGACTTCATCGCCGCGCTGCCCTTCGACAAGTGGGGCGTGCTGGCCGTGATCATGGCCCTGGTCTTCGTCATGGGCTTTTTCCTGGACTTCATCGAGATTACCTTCATCCAGGTGCCCGTGGTGGCCCCGCTGCTCATCGAGGCCGGGTTCGACCCCGTGTGGCTGGCGCTGATCTTCGCCGTGAACCTGCAAACCTCCTTCCTGACGCCGCCCTTCGGGTTCTCGCTGTTCTACCTCAAGGGCGTGTGCCCGCCCGGGGTTTCCACGGGCGCCATCTACAAGGGCATCATCCCCTTCGTGCTCATGCAGGTGCTGGTCCTTGGGCTGTGCGCGGCCTTCCCGCAGCTACTGCTGTGGCTGCCAGCGGCCATGCGCTGAGCCCGCCCGGCCGGCCGCCGGGCAGGGACGAAAAGGGCCGCCGCTCCCCGGGGAGCGGCGGCCCTTCGCCTGCCTGGGCCGCGCGGGGGCTAGACCATCCGCGCGAAGTATTCCTTGTCGGTGACCGCGGTCCAGCTCAGCCACTCGGCCATGAAGGCCTTGTAGTCGTCGTGGATCTTGCGGGCCAGGGGATCCTTGGCGGCCTCCTCCTCAAGCACCTCGGCGGCCAGGGTGCGGAAGGTGTCCAGCACCTCGGCGGGGAAGGAGACGATCTCGACCTTGCCCTCGGCGCGGATTTCGGCCAGCGCCCGGGCGCTCAGGATGTCGAACTCGGCGGCCATGACGCTGGTCATCTTGGCGGCGGCGGCGTCGAGCACGGCCTTGAGGTCCGCGGGCAGGGCCTCGTAGGCGGCCTTGTTGAAGACCACTTCGGTGAAGCCCGTGGGCTCCTGCCAGCCGGGGGTGTAGTAGTACCTGGCCACTCGGTTCAGGCCCATGCGCAGGTCGAGCACGGGGCCGACCCAGTCGGTGGCGTCGATGACGCCGCGCTCCATGGACGTGTAGACCTCGCCGCCGGGCAGCAGGACCACCGAGGCTCCGGCCTTGGAATAGACGCGGCCCGCCAGCCCCGGGAAGCGCAGCTTCATGCCCTTCAGGGCCTCGAGGGAGTCCACCTTCCTGTTGAACCAGCCGCCCATCTGGAAGGACGTGGTGCCCAGGGGCCGGGGCACGAGGTTGAAGCGCGAGTACAGCTCCTCCCACAGGGCCAGGCCGTTGCCCGCGTGGAACCAGGCGTTGTAGCCGGCGGTGTTCATGCCGAAGGGCACGGAGGTGAACCACTGGGTGCCGGGGTGGTTGCCCGCCCAGTAGTAGGACGCGCTGTGGTAGCACTGGACCATGCCCTGGGACACCGCGTCGAAGGCGCCCATGGGCGGCACCAGCTCGCCCCCGGCGTAGACCTCGATGGTCAGCTCGCCGTCGGACATCTCGCCCACCAGCTTGGCGAAGCGCTCGGCGCCGGTTTGCAGGATGGGCATCCCGGCGGGCCAGGAGGTGACCATCTTCCAGGAAAAGGACTGCTTGGCCAGGACGGCGGGGGCGGCCACGGCGCCGACGGCCACGCCAGCGGCCAGGCCCATGCCGGATTTCTTCAGAAATTCGCGACGTTTCATGGGGCGGGACACCTCGGATGCAGGGTTGTTGAAATAATCTATCGGCGCGGAATAGCGCATTTCGGGGCTCAAGGGAAGGTCGGCGTCAGGGCCGGGGGCCAAGGGAAGGTCGGCGGCGGAGCCGGGGGTCGGGGCAGCGGCGCCGGGGGCGGGCGGCCATGCGCCCTGGCGGCGCCAGCGAAGACGGGCGGCGCCGGAGCCGGGCCACAGCACCCGGGCGCGCCGAGCAACTATAGAACACGGGCCACAGCGCCCGGGCGCGCGAACGGCAAGGCCCGGGGTCTCGCCCCGGCGGCGCGGGCCGGGCGGCTAGTCGCGCACGGCCAGGAACAGGTCGGCCCACTGCCCGGCGGCGGCGTAGGCGCCCTTGACCGCCTCCAGGTCGAAGCCCAGGCGGGCGCACATGGCGCGCAGGCCGTCCCAGTCGCCGTCCTCCAGGGCCTCCATGAGCAGGAACAGGGCTTCGTGGTCGTTGCCGGGGTCGCGGCGCAGGGTTGCCTGGAGCTTGGCGTCCAGGGGCAGCAGCCCGGCGACCTCGGCCATGGGCATGCCCAGGATGGCGTCCAGCAGGGAGAACAGCCCGAGCAGGAACATGGTTCCGGGGTTGAAGTCCCAGTAGTCGTAGCGGGTGGTGACCAGTTCCAGGAAGCGCCCGCGCTGCATGGACAGGGCGGCCAGTTCCTGGGGGGTTTCGCCCTGTCCGGCCATGTCGGCCAGCAGCACGGCGCGCAGCCAGCCCTTGAGCTTGTCCCAGCCCAGCAGGCGCACGGCGTGGTCCACGGAGTCGACCTTGTGCGCAAGGCCGAAGGCCGGGCTGTTCAGCAGGGCCAGCAGCCGGAAGCTCACGGCCACGTCGCCGCGCACGGCGTCGGCCATGCCCTCCAGGTTCGGGGCGTCGCCCTCCATGAGCCGCAGCATCTCCAGCCGCGAGACTTCGTTGGAAGTCAGCTTGCGGCCGGGGACGAGTTCCGGCTCCTTGACAAAGGGGCCCTGGAACAGGGTGTGCCCCTGGTCGCGCGCGGCCTGGAACTGCTCGATGTTGCGCACGCCCCTGGCCAGCATCTGGGCCTTCTTGGCGGCCAGCCGGGCCATGGCCGGGGGCAGGGCGCCGGGGCGGTGTTCCATGATCAGCACGTCGGCCAGCCGCGCGGCCCCCAGGGCCGGGGACCCGGGCGCCACGTCCAGGGCCACGAGATAGCCCTCGGCGCGCAGGGCCTCCAGGGCCGCCAGCAGCTCGGGCCCGGGCTTGGCCTCCAGGCGCAGGCGCAGGCAGCCGCCCTGGGGCGGCAGGGCCCGGGGCAGCCCGGCCAGCACCCCCGCGGCGTCGAAGGCGACCATGACCTTCTTGCCCCTGTCCAGGGCCTCGCGCAGGCCGAAGTAGGTGCTCGACCCCAGGGATGTCGCGGCCTCATGCCCGGGGAAGAGGTGGAAGATGCCCTCGCGCACCTCGCCGCCCAGGAGCTCGTAGCCCCAGATCCGGCGCTTGGCGTCGAGCACGGGCTGCTTGGCGAAGAACACGGGGTTGGCCCCTGCGGAAGCGCTTGCGTCGTGCATGGATTCTCCTGTCATTGTCGGGACGATAGCCCGAATGGCGAGAACCCGTCAATGCGGCGCGCGGCACCGCCGCGTCCTAGAGCATGCTTACCGGGTCCAGGTCGAGGGCGGTGCGGATTTTGGGGTGGGCGGCGAGGCGGCGGCGGGCCTCGGCGTACAGGGCGCGCACGGCGGGCCAGTCCTGGGCCTTGAGCAGGCACTGGAAGCGCCTGCGCCCGCGCAGCAGCCCAAGGGGCGAGGGCGCAGGGCCGAGGACGAGCACCCCCTGGCGCTGGCCCAGGGGCGGCAGGGTCCGCGCCAGCTCCATCACCGCCGCGGCGCCGGGCTCGTAGTCCGCCGGGAAGTTCATGCGCAGGAGCGCGAGCTTGGTGAAGGGCGGATAGCCGTATTTGCGGCGCAGGGCCAGCTCCTGGGCGAAGAAGCCCTCGTAGTCGCTGGCGCGGACGTGGCGCCAGCAGTAATGCTCGGGGCTGCGGGTCTGGATGAGCACGCGCCCCGGCTTGTCGCCGCGCCCGGCGCGCCCGGCTACCTGGACCATGAGCTGGAACATGCGTTCGGCGGCGCGGTAGTCGGGTACGTTCAGGCCCATGTCGCCCTCGACCACGGCCACCAGGGTCACCCCCGGGAAATGGTGGCCCTTGGAGAGCATCTGCGTGCCCACCAGGACCTGGGCCCGGCCTGCGGCGAAGTCGGCCAGGATCTCTTCCATGCGCCCGGGGCGGCGGGTGCTGTCGCGGTCCAGGCGCAGCACTCCCGCGCCGGGCACCAGGCGCTCCAGGGTCTCGGCCAGGTTCTCGGTGCCCTCGCCCAGGGGCAGCCAGTTGGAGCTGCCGCAGGCACAGACCCTGGGGAAGGGCTCGGTTGCGCCGCAGTAGTGGCAGACCAGCCGCTCGCGGGCCTTGTGGTAGGTCAGGCCCACGTCGCACTGGGCGCAGCGCGCCGTCTGCCCGCAGTCGAGGCAGTACATCACCGGCGCGTAGCCCCGGCGGTTGAGCAGGATCACGGCCTGGTCGCCGCAGGACACGGTGTCGCGCAGGGCCCGGGCGGTGACCGCCGCGAAGGGCCCTTCGGCGGGCGGCTCGGCCCGCAGGTCCACCAGCTCCACCGGCGGCAGGGCCCGCCCGCCAACGCGCGAGGGCAGCACCACCTTGCCCACCGCGCCCTGGGCGGCGGCGTGGAAGGTCTTCACATCGGGCGTGGCCGAGCCGAGGACCAGCAGCCCCCCGGACCGCGCGGCCAGGAAGTGGGCCACCTCCTTGGCCTGGTAGGGCAGGCGCTCCTCCTGCTTGAAGGACGAGTCGTGCTCCTCGTCCAGGACGATGAGCCCCAGGTCGCGCAGGGGCAGGAACAGGGCCGAGCGCGTGCCGACCACCACCTGCGGCCCGCGCTGCGCCGCCGTCTCGGTGAAGGTCCGCTCGCGGCGCGCCGGGTTCTGGTAGCCGTGGTACAGGCGCACCTCGCGCCCCGGGAAGTGCGCCACCGCCGCGCGGTGCAGGGCGCAGGCCAGGGCCACCTCGGGCGCCAGCAGCAGCACCGCCCGCCCGGCCTCCACGGCCCGCTCGGCCAGGCGCAGGTAGAGCAGGGTCTTGCCGCTGCCCGTGACGCCGTGGACCAGCCGGGCCTGCCCCTCGGGCCGGGCCAGGGCCTGGGTCAGCTCGTCCAGGGCGTCGCGCTGTTCATCGGTCAGCTCGGGGGCCTCGCCGCCCGGGGTCTCGCCGTGCCCCGGGGCGCAGGCGTCCGCTTCGTGGAACTCCGGGGCCGGGCCGATGCGCACCAGCCCGGCGGCCACCAGCCGGGTCAGGGCCTGGGCCGAAGCCGGGCCCAGGGCCTCGCGCAGCCGGGGCCTGGGCACCGGCCCCGCGTCCCACAGGTATTCGAGGAGCTCCATCTGCCGCCGGGCCGCCGGGCGCACGGGCCAGGGCGGATCCTGGGCCACGAAGCAGTATTCCTGCTCCTTTTCGTGGCGCCGCTCGGCGCACACGCGCATGCGGCCCTCGGCCCACAGGACGGCCAGTTCCGCCAGGGTTTCCGGCTCCCGGTCGGCCATGCCCGCCAGGGTCGAGGCCCCCAGGCGCGCGGGAAAGCGCGGGTCGAAGACGCGAAAGCTCACGCGCAGGGCCCGCAGCCCGTGGGGCAGGAGGTTTTCCAGCACGCGGCCCACGGGCTCCATTTGCCGCGTGGCCAGGGTGGCGGCCAGGGCCATGTAGTCCGGGCCCAGCAGCGGCCGGGCCTCCACGGGCCAGACCAGGGCGCGCAGGCGCACGTCGGCGGGCATGTCCGGCGGCGGCGCGTCCTGGCGGGCGACGAGCACCCCAAGGCGCGCGGACGCGCCCACGGGCACCAGCACGCGCAGCCCCGCCACCCACGTCTGCGGCGGCAGGTGGGGCGGCTCGGCGTAGGTGTAGACGGCAAAGGGCGCGCCCAGCAGGGCCACCTGCCAGCAGCCGCGCTCCTGGGCGTCGGGGGGCGTTGTCGTTGTCCGGGTCATGGGTTTGGGCTGGCGCCGCCCGGGGCCGGGGCTGGCCTCGGGGCGCCAGGGGCATCCTGCCCCCGGGCCTGCGGGCCGTCAAGGCGCGGGCGGATCCGCCCGGGGCCGGGGCACGGCAAGGCCCCCGGGCGCGGTGTGCGCGCCGGGGGCCCTGGCGCGGCGTCGCCCGCGCCCGGGGTTTTGCCCCGCCCTATTTGCAGGACAGCAGTTCCTGGAGGTTGCGCACCACGTCGTCGCGCAGCTCCTCGTCCTGCAGGGCGAAGTAGATGTTGGCGGTCAGGTATTCGGCCCAGTCGCCCGCGTCGAAGCGCCGCCCGCGCATGCGCACGGCCAGCAGGCGGTTTTCCTTGGCCATGATCTCCAGGGCGTCGGTGAGCTGTATCTCGCCGCCCACCCCGGGCTTGAGGCCGCGCAGGTGCTCGAAAACCTCGGGCATGAGCACATAGCGGCCGACCACGGCCATGCGCGAGGGCGCGTCGGCCACGGCGGGCTTCTCGACCATCTGGTTCACGCGGAAGATGCCCGGGGCGAACTCCTCGCCCTGGATGATGCCGTAGCGGTCGACCTTGTTGCGGGGCACCTCGACCACGCCGACCACGGAGAGCCCTTCGGCCCTGGCGACATCCACCAGCTGCTTGATGCCCGGCTCCATGCCGAACATGAGGTCGTCCCCGACCATGACCGCGAAGGGATCGTCGTTGATGACGCCCTGGGCGCAGAGCACGGCGTGGCCCAGGCCGAGCTGCTTTTTCTGGCGCACGGAGATGATGTTGGCCATTTCGGCCACGGCGCGGATCTCCGCCAGCAGCTCGGTCTTGCCCTTGCGTTCCAGGAGCTCTTCGAGCACCCAGTTGTGGTCGAAGTGGTCCTCGATGATGGTCTTGGTCTGGTTGTTGATGAAGACCACCTCGGTCAGCCCGGTCTGGATGGCCTCCTCGACCACATACTGGACCACGGGCTTCTTGTAGATGGGCAGCAGTTCCTTGGGGACGTTCTTGGTCGCCGGCAGGGAACGGGTGCCCCAGCCCGCGACGGGAATCACGACTTTACGGATGTCCATGCCCGATCCTCCTTGGGTTTGCGTCCTTGCCCGGGTCCAGGATACTGGAATCGCCGACTAATTCAAGAGCCGACGAACCAGGTCGGCCAGGGCGTCGGCCAGGGAGCGCACCAGGGCGGCGTCCTGGCCCTCGACCATGACCCGGGCCTTGGGCTCGGTGCCGGAGTAGCGCAGCAGCACGCGCCCGCGTCCGGCCAGTTCGGCCTCGGCCTGGGCCACGGCGTCCATCAGTTCGGGCAGCTCCTCGAAGGGCCGCTTGCCCGCCACGGGGATGTTGATCAGCTCCTGGGGGTAGGGCGTGAGCAGGCCCGCCAGCTCGGACAGAGGCCGCGAGCGCGCGGTCATGATGCGCAGCAGTTGCAGCGCCGCCAGGATGCCGTCGCCGGTGGTGGAGTAGTTGGAGAAGATCAGGTGCCCGGACTGCTCGCCGCCGAGCACCGCGCCCCGGCTGCGCATGGCCTCGGCCACATAGCGGTCGCCCACGGGGGTGCGCAGCAGGGTGCCGCCGCGCTCGCGCATGAAGACCTCAAGGGCCATGTTGCTCATCACCGTGGCCACCAGCAGGTTGCCGCACAGGGCTCCGCGTTCCATCTTGTCCTGGGCGCACAGGGCCATGATCTGGTCGCCGTCGAGGACGGTGCCCTTTTCGTCCACGACGATGAGCCGGTCGCCGTCGCCGTCCAGGGCCAGGCCGATGTCCGCGCCCTCGGCCACCACGCGGGCGGCCACCTTGTCGGGGTGCAGCGAGCCGCAGCCCTCGTTGATGTTGGTGCCGTCGGGCGAGACGCCCATGGCCACGACCTCGGCCCCCAGCTCGCCCAGGACCATGGGCGCCACGCGGTAGGTGGCGCCGTTGGCGCAGTCCAGGACGACCTTCACGCCGTCCAGGGTCCGGTCGGCGGGGAAGGTGTGCTTGAGGGTCACCACATAGCGGCCCATGCTGTCCACCACGCGGGCGGTCTTGCCCACGCGGTCCTGGGGCGGATAGTCCCAGTCGGCGCAGGGGTCGAGCACCAGGTCGGCGATCTCGTCCTCCACGGCGTCGGGCAGCTTGTAGCCCTGGCTGTCGAAGAACTTGATGCCGTTGTCGTAGTAGGGATTGTGCGAGGCGGAGATGACCACGCCCAGGTCGCAGCGCATGCTGCGGGTGAGAAACGAGATGGCCGGGGTGGGCATGGGGCCGACGAGCATCACGTCCATGCCCGCGGCGCAAAGCCCCGAGGTCAGGGCCGTTTCGAAGATGTAGCCCGAGATGCGCGTGTCCTTGCCGATGAGCACCTTGTGGCGCTTCTTGCCGTTGCGGAAGTACTGCCCGGCGGCCAGGCCCAGGCGCAGGACGGTCTCGGGCAGCATGGGGAACTCGTTGACCCGGCCGCGCAGCCCGTCGGTGCCGAAAAAGCGTTTGACCATTGTTCCTCTCGATGCGCGAAAACGTCGCGTGGGCGGGGGGTGCCTGAAAAACGCGGCGCGATGCTACTTCTTTTTGATTCTGACTTCCAGTGTTTCCGGCGCCGTCTTTTCCAGGGTGCAGCCGTCGGGCAGCTTGATGCGCACGGGCAGCTGGTGCGTGCCGGGCTCCAGGCCCGAGGGCGGCAGCACATAGGCCATGAACTGCGCGGCGAGATCCTTGTCGCGCGCAAGGGGCAGCGGCACCAGGGCGCGCACCTGCACGGCGGAGGGCGAGACGCCCACGCCCTGCATGGCCTCGGGCAGCACCTTGACGGGCAGCTTGAGCCACAGGCTCTTGCGCTTGACGGCGAAGTCCACCAGCACGCGCACGGCCTGGGGGTCCGCCGAGAGGGTGCGGGGCAGGTCCAGGTCGGCGCGCACCACATACTCGCCCTGGCCCGTGGCGTTGACCACGGCCTCGCGGGTGGCGATGTCCTTGAGCTCGGACACCACGGCCCTGGGCCCGCGTACGCGCACCGTCGGGGGCGAGACGGAAACCGAGCCCAGCTCATAGTCCTTGCCGGGGTCGCCGGTCCACACCGGGCGCACGGGCAGCTCGCGCTCCACAAGCCGGTCCGCCGTCAGGGTCACCCCGGGCGGGGCGATGTCCACCACCTCCAGGGCCATGGACAGGGGAATGTGCTCGGCCTCGAAGGGAATGTTGGTCTGGCCGGGCTCCAGGTGCGACAGGTCCAGCGAGTAGGCCGGGCGCCGCTCCTCCAGGCGCCGCACCAGGGCCCGGGGCCCGCGCACGCGCACGGTGATCTTGTCGGCCAGCCCGTCGAGGACGAGCATGTCCGGCTGGGCGCCGACGACCTCCACGGGCATCTCCACCACGGTCTGGACCTTCTCGCGGCCGGTGACGATGTACCAGCAGGCCAGGGCCAGGGCCAGGGCCATGAGCCGGTATTGCCAGTTGCGCAGCATGGGCTACTTCTCCCAGGCCCGTTTGAGCACGCGCCGCAGGCGCACTTCGTCCAGGGCGGCGGTGAGCCGCCCGCCGATGGCCACGGACACCTCGCCGCGCTCTTCGGAAACCACCACGGCCACGGCGTCGGTCTCCTCGGTGACGCCGATGGCCGCGCGGTGGCGCGTGCCGAAGGAGGACTTCTGGCGCACGCCGGACGCCAGGGGCAGGATGCAGCCCGCCGCCAACACCCGCCCGGAGCGCAGCAGCACGGCCCCGTCGTGCAGGGGCGTGTCGACGTGGAAGATGGTCAGCAGCAGGTCGCGCGACAGGCGCGCGTCCAGGGTCACCCCGCGTTCGGTCAGGTCGCCCAGGGGCACGTTCTTTTCGATGACCACCAGGGCGCCGATGCGCTGGCGGGCCATGTCCAGCATGGCCGTGACGAGCTGCTCGAAGACCTCGTCGGCCACGCTGGGCCGCTTGCGCCACAGCCGCCCCGCCCCCACCTGGGACAGGGCGTTGCGGATGTCGCTCTGGAAAAGGATGATGACCACCAGGAAGATGGAGCCCAGGAAGTTGGCCAGGAGCCAGTTGAGGGTCAGCAGGCCGAAGACTTCGGAAAGATAGTAGACCACGGCGACCAGCAACAGGCCCCAGAGCACCGACAGCGCCCGGGTGCCCCGGATGAGCAGGATCAGCCGGTAGAAGATGAAGGCCACCAGCGCGATGTCCGCGATTTCGCGCCAGGAGATGCGCAGCCAGCCGAGGTCAATCACGGGACGGGGCCTCCGGGGCCTTGGGGCCGGGCCTTCGCGCGCGCAGGGCCTCGGCCACGGTGAGGGTCTGCACTGTGGCGGCCACGTCGTGGACGCGGTGGATGCGCACCCCGCGCGAGGCCAGCACGGCCACGGCGGCCTGGGTCGCCCCGCCGCGCCCGGCCACGGGCAGCCCGAGCAGCTGCTGGAACATGGATTTGTTGGACAGGCCCACATACAGCGGCAGGCCCAGCACGCCGAAGGCCTCGATGTTGCGCAGGATGTCCAGGTTGTGCTCCAGGGTCTTGCCGAAGCCGATGCCGGGGTCGATGACGATGTTCTCCTCGGGCAGGCCCGCGCCGGTCAGGGCGCGCAGGCGCTCCTCGAAGAAGGCGACGATGTCGTGGACCACGTCGGCGTAGCGCGGGTCGCGCTGCATGGTCCCGGGGCGGCCCAGGCTGTGCATGAGCACATAGCCCGGCTTGTACTGCCCGACCACGTCCAGGAGCCCGGGGTCGAAGCGGCAGGCCGAGATGTCGTTGACCACGGCGGCCCCGGCGTCCAGGGCGGCGGCGGCCACCCGGGCCTTGAAGGTGTCCACGGAGATCACCGCCCGGGGGGCGGCGTCCGGGGGCTGGCCGTGGCCGATGTGCCCGGCCAGCCCGCGCACCACGGGCAGCACCCGGTCCATCTCCCGCTCGGCGCAGACGGCCTCGGCCCCCGGGCGGGTGGACTCGCCGCCCACGTCGAGGACCGCCGCCCCCTCGGCCAGCAGGCGCCTGCCGTGGGCCACGGCGGCCTCGGGCGCGTCGTGGCGGCCCCCGTCGTAGAACGAGTCCGGGGTGGCGTTGACGATGCCGACCACGAAAAAGGGGGCCGGGCCAAGAACCCGTCCCCCGGTTACATTCCAGAAAATGCGTTCCTGCATTGCCTAGTTCCCGCTCTTGTCCTTGTCGCCGGGGCCGCCGGAGGCCGGGGCGTCGTCGGGCTCGAGGCGGAACTCCCCGCCGTCCTGCTGGGCCCTGGACACGTCCAGGTCGCCGTCCATGACCTTGCGGAACAGGCTCTTGGGCCTGTCCTGGGGCTCGGTCGCGGCGTCTTCCGGGGCGGCGTGCCCGGCGTCGGCCCCCGGGGCCGCCTGGGGCGCCTCGGGGCCGGCCTGGGTGCCGCCCTGGCCGGCGGGGGCTGCCGGGGCCGCGCCGCCGGGAGCCGCCGGGGGCGCGCCCGCACCGCCGGAGCCGGAGCCCTCGGGCCCCTGGGGGCCGGGGGCCGGGCGGCCGAGGGCCGGGCCGTCCTGGGCGCCGGGGCCAGCGAGCTTGGGCAGGGGCTTGCCCTGCATGATCAGGTCGATGTCCGCGCCGGAGATGGTTTCGCGCTCCAGCAGGGCCTTGGCGATGGCGTGCAGGGTGTCCATGTTGTCGCGCAGCAGGGTCAGGGCCCGGTCGTTGGCCTCGTCCACGATGCGGCGGATCTCGGAGTCGATGAGCCGGGCGGTGTCCTCGCTGTGGGCCTTGTGGCGGATCATCTCGCGGCCCAGGAAGACCGAATCGTCCTTTTCGGCCAGGGCCAGGGGCCCGATGGCGTCGCTCATGCCCCACTGGGTGACCATCTTGCGGGCGATGCCCGTGGCGCGCTCGATGTCGTTGCTGGCGCCGGTGGTGCGCTGGCCGAAGATGAGCTCCTCGGCGGCGCGCCCGGCCAGAAGGCCCGAGAGCTGGCCTTCGAGGTATTCGCGGCTGTAGTTGTGGCGGTCGTCCACGGGCAGGTGCATGGTCACGCCCAGGGCCATGCCGCGCGGGATGATGGAGACCTTGTGCACCGGGTCGGCGTGGGGCAGCAGCTTGCCGATGAGGGCGTGGCCCGCCTCGTGGTAGGCCGTTGTGCGCTTCTCCTCGTCGGAGAGGATCACGCTGCGCCGTTCCTTGCCCATGAGCACCTTGTCCTTGGCCATCTCGAAGTCGGCCATGAGCACCTGGTCGCGGCCGAGCTTGGCGGCCTGGAGGGCGGCCTCGTTGACGAGGTTCTCCAGGTCCGCGCCGGAGAAGCCGGGGGTGCCCCGGGCGATGACATCGGTGTCCACGTCGGCGCCAAGGGGCGTGCGCTTGGTGTGCACGTCGAGGATGCGCTTGCGGCCGCGCACGTCGGGCGTGGGCACGACCACCTGGCGGTCGAAACGGCCCGGGCGCAGCAGCGCCGGGTCGAGCACATCGGGGCGGTTGGTGGCGGCGATGAGGATGACGCCCTCGTTGGATTCGAAGCCGTCCATCTCCACCAGGAGCTGGTTCAGGGTCTGCTCGCGCTCGTCGTGGCCGCCGCCGAGGCCCGCGCCGCGCTGGCGGCCCACGGCGTCGATCTCGTCGATGAAGATGAGGCAGGGCGCGTTCTTCTTGCCCTGGATGAACAGGTCGCGCACACGCGAGGCGCCCACGCCCACGAACATCTCCACGAAGTCCGAGCCGGAGATGGAGAAGAAGGGCACCCCTGCCTCGCCCGCCACGGCGCGCGCCAGCAGGGTCTTGCCCGTTCCGGGGGGGCCGACGAGCAGCACGCCCTTGGGGATGCGCCCGCCCAGGCGGGTGAACTTGCGCGGGTTGGACAGGAAGTCCACGACCTCGGAGAGCTCCTCCTTGGCCTCGTCCACGCCCGCCACGTCGTCGAAGGTGACCTTGGACTGGTCCTGGGTGATCATCTTGGCCCGCGAGCGGCCGAAGCTCATGGCTTTGCCGCCTCCGGACTGCATCTGGCGCATGAAGAATATCCACACGCCGATGAGCAGCAGCATGGGGAACCAGGAGACGAACACCGTGAGCCAGGGCGAGTCCTCCACGGGCTTGGCCGTGACCTGGATGCCCTTGTCGACCAGCTTGCCCACCAGGCCCGGGTCGTCGGGCGAGTAGGTGGTGAAGCGCTCGCCGGAGATGGTCTTGCCCAGGATGTCGCGGCCCTGGATGGTGACCTCGGCGATCTGGTTGCTCTCCACGCTTTGCAGGAACTCGGTGTAGCTCATGGAGAGCTGCGCGCGGGGCTGCTGGTTGAACATGTTGAACAGGAAGACCATCACCAGCGAGATGGCCAACCAGAGAAAGAGGTTCCGGGTGACGTTGTTCAAGGCGTCTGCTCCTCGTTGTGCGCTCGTCGGGAGGGGCGCGGGGCCCCGGTCGGGGGACTATAAGTCCCCCCGCGGGCCCAGGCAATGGCGGGCGGCGCATTTCGTCGAATATCGCGCGCCAGCCGTGGCGGGCCAGCTTTCCGACTAGCACAGCGGCCCGGCGCTGTCCACGCCGGGAATGCCCGCGGGCCCGGGGGCCGCCGGGCGGTGCCGAAGCCTGCGCATGCCGCGCGGCCCTTGCCCAAGGCGGCGCCAGCTGCTAGAGATGCCTTTCCCTGCGCGGAAGCGTGTCGTCACCGGTGTGGCGCCTGGTCTTCAAAACCAGTGTGCGGGTTTGCCCTCGCAGGTAGGTTCGACTCCTATACGCTTCCGCCACCGAATTTGCGGGGTGCGCCCCCCGAGGAAGCGCCCTCCCCGGAACCGGCCGGGGAGGGCGCTTTTCAGGTTCGCGCTGCCTGCCTGGGCCGCGCGGGGCGCGCCTCCGGCCGTGCCTTCGCGGCGGGGCGTTGCGGGGCGCTTCGCCGGAACCTTCCCGGCCGGGGTTGACACGATGGTTTAGCGGGTTTACCTTTTGCCGTCGGCGATTGGTTTCGGACTGAAAGGAGACGGGACGGGCACATGGAAACGAAGGACGATCTCATCCTCGACGTGGTGCGGCAGTTCCAGCGCGTGGCGGCCCGGTATGCCCGCATCGAGGAGCTGCCCATCGCCGTTGGCGACGGCGTCGAGGTCACGACGCGCGAGGCGCATACCATCGAGGCCGTCGGCCTGCGCGGCCAGATGAGCGTCACGGACGTGGCCAACGCCTTCGGCATCACCAAAAGCGCGGCGTCCCAGATGGTTTCGAAGCTGTGCGCCAAGGGCTTCCTGCGCAAGCGGCAGGCGCCCCACAGCAACAAGGAATACCAGCTGACGCTTACGCCCCTGGGGCGCAAGGCCTTCGACGCCCACGCGCGCGTTCACGGCGAGGACCGGGACGCCCTGGTGGAGCGGCTGCGCGGCTTTTCCCTCGCCCAGGTCGCCACCATCGCCGTGCTGTTCGAAGCCATCGGGGAGGTCCTGGATAGGCGCCTGGATCCGTGACGGTTTTTTTTTGGGTTAATGATTAAGCTGCTTAACTAATGTATCGGGAGATTTGTCGTGAAGTCATTCAAGGCCCTGCTCATCGCTTTTCCCGTCCGGCACTACAGGCTCGTCGCCCTCGCGCTGCTGGCCGTCGTGCTCCTGGCGGCCAGTTTCTTCCCGGGCATCGTCATGGATACGGACCCGGAGAACATGCTGGAACCCACCGAACCCGCGAGGGTTTTCCACAACGACGCAAAAAAACGCTTCGACCTGAGCGATGTCATCGTCGTCGGCGTTACCGAGGAGAACGACCCGGACGGGGTGTTCAACCCGCAGACCCTGGCCCGCGTCCACGATCTGACGGAGTTCGCCCTGACCCTGCGCCACGAGGACCCCGAGAATCCGGGGCGGATGGTGGGCGTGGCCACGGTGGACGTGGTGGCGCCCTCGCTGGTGGACCACATGCGCCAGGCCGGGCCGGGGACCATCAGCTTCGAATGGCTGATGCCCCGGCCGCCCGCCACCCGGGAGGAGGCCCTGGCCATACGCGACAAGGCCCTGTCCAACCCCCTGCTCGTGGGCCAGCTCGTGTCGGCCGACGGCAGGGCGCTGTGCCTGCACATCCCGCTGACGGACAAGATGTTCAGCTATGATATCTACACCGCGCTGCGGGAGCGGATCGACTCCTTCGGGGGCACGGAGGAATGGCACATCTCGGGCCTTCCCGTGGCCGAGGGGGCCATCGGGGTCGAGATGTTCAGCGAGATGGTC
>NZ_JALNWM010000056.1 GCF_023230885.1 Desulfocurvus sp.
AAATCACAATCGAAAATGACGACAAGGTCATATCAATAATTTATCTTTCCCCTGAAAAATCAAAATGGCAGTTCAAAAGTGGAGGAATTGAGTTCTGGGCAGAAGTTCTAGACTCAAAATTCCTTGACAAAATGAAGGACAAAAATCTTGATGATATTATTGATCTGAAATTCACCGCAACAGTTGAAACAACAACAACAAAAGAAGCCCACACCAAACAAGTCAAGGTGTCCCGCACTATATCCAATTTTATAATGTTCAGTCCGCCAAAACAACTCGATTTGCTCTAGCACCAGGAGGAGCGAAGAGCTCCCCACACCTCCGGGCCCCCCGCCCCCGGGCGCCGCGCCAATAATCTATTGGTCTTGACAACAGCCCCGGTTTCGACAACAAACGAGGAACCCGGCGGCACAAGCCGCCACGGGAAGCGCCCCGGCCCGGCCGGGCACCCGCAACCACGACCACGCCCCCCGCAGGAGGACGCGCATGACCCGCACCGCCGCCAACGCCCTGGCCCTGGCCAGGCCCCGCGCGGTCCGGCGTGCCCCCGTCCCCCCCGGCGCCCGCCGCGCCGCCGCTGCCATCCCCGCCGCCACCGCCCGCCCCCTGGTCCAGCGACTATTCCGGGGCGTGACGGGTACGGGCGGCATCTTCCAGTTTAGCCGCTAGGTCCCCCGGCTTCTTCGGCAAGGACGCGCGAGCCCCGGCCCGCCGTCCCGGTTCCCTTTCCGCTCACCGTTTCGACCAAGGGAGTCCCGCATGAAAACCGTGCGCCTGTTCGCCGTCCTGGCGGCCGTGTGTCTGATGACCCTGTCCCTGGCCCCGGCCCGCGCGGCCGAGCCCGTCAAGATCGGCGCCGTGCTCTCCGTCACCGGCCCGGCATCGTTCCTGGGCGAGCCCGAAAAGAACACCCTGCTCCTGTTGCAGGACCGGATCAACGCCGCCGGGGGCATCCTCGGCCGTCCCCTGGAGCTTGTGATCTACGACGACGAGACCGACGTGAACAAATGCGTGCTCGCCGTGGACAAGCTGCTGAAAAAAGACCGCGTCGTCGCCGTCATCGGCCCCACGGTCTCGGGCAACACCCTGGCCGTGATGAACAAGTTCCCCGCCGCCAAGGTGCCGATGATCTCCTGCGCCGCAGCGGAGAAAATCACCCGGCCCGTGAACCCCTGGGTCTTCAAGACCCCGCAGTCCGACCGCCAGGCCGTGGCCCGCATCCTGGACCACCTGCGCCAGGCCGGGCTCTCGCGGGTGGCCATCCTCACCGTGTCCGACGGCTTCGGCCAGGCCGGACGCGCCGTGCTCGCCGAGATGCTGCCCGCCGGGGGCTTCACCCTGGTGGCCGACGAAATCTACGGCCCCAAAGACACGGACATGACCCCGCAGCTGACCAAGATCAAGGGCCTCGCCCCCGACGCCATCGTCTGCTGGGGCACCAACCCCGGCCCCGCGGTCATCGCCCGCAACCGCGTGCAGCTCGGCATCCGGACCCCGCTGTACATGAGCCACGGCGTGGCCTCGAACAAGTTCATCGAGCTGGCGGGCGAGGCCGCCGAGGGCCTGCTGCTGCCCGCCGGGCGCATGGTCGCCGTGGAGCAGATCGAGGACGGCAACCCCCAGAAGGACGTGCTGGCCGCCTATGTGGCCGACTACGCCGCGCGCTTCGGCGCCCCGCCCTCGACCTTCGGCGGCTACGCCCACGACGCCCTGGCCCTGGTCCGGGCCGCCATCGAGACCTCCGGCTCCGCCGAGCCCCGGGCCATCCGCGACGCCCTGGAGGCCACCACCGGCTTCGTCGGCGCCACGGGCGTGTTCAACTTCAGCCCCGAGGACCACAACGGCCTGGACCCCTCCTCCTTCGTCATGGTCGGCATCGAAAACGGCGCCTGGAAGGTCTTGCGGTAAGCCCATGGACACGGCCAGCCTGCTGCAATACCTCGTCTCCGGCCTGACCGTGGGCAGCACCTACGGCCTGACGGCGCTGGGGTTCACCATCATCTTCAACACCACCGGCATCATCAACTTCGCCCAGGGCGAGTTCGTGATGCTGGGCGGCATGCTGGCCGTGATCCTCGGGCAGGCCCTGGGCCTGCCCCTGGTGCCCGCCGTGCTCGGCGCCGTGGCCCTGACCACCCTGGCCGGCGGGCTGGTGGAGCGCCTGGCCATCCGCCCCGCCCGGGGCGCCAGCCCCATCCAGCTGGTCATCGTCACCATCGGCGTGTCCATCCTCATCCGCGGGCTGGTCATGCTCCTGTGGGGCAAGGACACCTTCGCCCTGCCCCACTTCTCGGGCATGCGGCCCATCCTCTTCGCCGGGGCGGCCATGCTGCCCCAGAGCCTGTGGGTGCTGGCGGTAACCCTGACCCTGCTGGCCGCCCTGCGCGCCTTCTTCACCGCCACCATCCACGGCAAGGCCATGCTCGCCTGCTCCCACGACCCCGGGGCCGCAGCCCTGGTGGGCGTCAACGTGCGGCGCATGGTCCTGGCCTCGTTCATGCTCTCGGCCCTGGTGGGCGCCGTGGGCGGGGTCATCCTCGCCCCCCTGACCATGACCGCCTACGACGTGGGCATCCTCCTGGGGCTCAAGGGCTTCGCGGCCTGCATCCTGGGCGGGCTGGGCAACCCCTTCGGCGCCGCCGCCGGGGGGCTCATCCTGGGCGTGCTCGAAGCCTTCGGCGCCGGGCTCGTCTCCTCGGCCTACAAGGACGCCATCACCTTCATCATCCTGCTGGCGCTGCTCTTCGCGCGGCCCACGGGGCTCTTCGGCGCAAGGAGCGCCGACAGGGTATGACTGCCGGGCGCGGCGCCGGGAACCTGGCGGCCCTGGCGGGCTTCGCGGCGCTGGTGGCCGCCGCCCCCTGGCTTTTGCCCAACGACTACTACCTGTCCACCCTCATCCTGGCCTTCCTGAACGCCATGATCGTCATCGGCCTGAACCTGCTGCTGGGCTACGCGGGGCAGATCAGCCTGGGCCACGGCGCGTTCTACGGCCTGGCGGCCTACACCACCGCCGTGCTCACCGCCGCCCACGGCTGGCCCGTGGGCGCGGGCTGCGCCGCCGGGGTGGCGCTCACCGCCGCCGTGGCCTACCTCATCTCCATCCCCACCCTGAAGCTGGCGGGCAACTCCCTGGCCATGGCCACCCTGGGCTTCGGGCTCATCGTCCACATCGTCTTCAACGAGGCCATCGCCATCACCGGCGGCCCCAGCGGCTTCGTGGGCATCCCGCGCCTGGCGCTCTTCGGCCGCGTCTTCGAGTCCGACCTCGAGTACTATTTCCTTGTCGGCGGGGTGCTCGTCCTGCTGGCCTGGGCGGCCCTGAACCTCATCGACTCGCGCGTGGGCCGCGCCATGCGCGCCATCCACACCAGCGAGCGCGCCGCCGAGGCCGTGGGCATCGACATCACCGGCGCCAAGCGCTTCATCTTCGTGCTCTCGGCGGCCTACGCGGGCCTGGCCGGGGTGCTCTATGCCCACTACCTGTGCTTCGTTGCCCCCTCGTCCTTCGGCTTCCATTTCTCGGTGACGCTCATCGTCATGGTCGTGCTGGGCGGCATGGCCAGCGTCTGGGGCGCCGTGGCTGGTGCCGTGTTCCTCACCGTCCTGCCCGAATTCCTGCGCGCCTTCGAGGATGTGGAAACCCTGCTCTACGGGGCCATCCTCGTGCTGTGCGTCGTCTTCGTGCCCCAGGGCATAGCCGGGGGCGCCTCGCGGCTGGGCCGCGCGCTGCTGGCGCGCCTGGGCGCGGCCAGGAGGCCCCATGCGCCCTGAGCCGCTCCTGCGCTGCCGCGAAATCACCGTGCGCTTCGGCGGCGTCACCGCCCTGGCCGACGTGGCCCTGGACGTGCGCCCCGGATCCATCACCAGCATCATCGGCCCCAACGGCGCGGGCAAGACCACCCTGCTCGGCGCCATCACCGGCATGGTCCGCACGGCCTCGGGCTCCGTGGCCCTGGCCGGGCGCGACATCTCCGCCCGCCCCGCCCACGCCCGCGCCCGGGCGGGCATCGTGCGCACCTTCCAGAACCTGGAAGTCTTCACCAACATGACCGTGGTGGAAAACGTCATGACCGGCTGCCACCGCCATGTGCGCTACCCCGCCCTGGCCGCCCTGCTGCGCACCCCGCGCTACCGCCGCGAGGAGCGCCGCTGCCTGGACCACGCCCTGGACCGGCTGGCCTTCGTCGGCCTCGGCGAGCTGGCCGACACCCCGGCGGCCGAGCTGGCCTTCGGCCAGCAGCGCGCCCTCGAACTGGCCCGCGCCGTGGCCGCCAACCCCTCGCTGCTGTTGCTCGACGAACCCGCCGCCGGGCTGAACATGGCCGAAACCCGCGCCCTGGGCGCCCTCATCCGCCGCATCCGCGACGACCTCGGCGTCACCGTCGTCCTGGTCGAGCACGACATGGACCTCGTCATGACCATCTCCGACGAGATCATGGTCCTCAACCACGGCTGCAACCTCGCCCTGGGCACCCCCCGGCAGATACAGAAGAACCCCGAAGTCGTGCGCGCCTACCTGGGCGACGACGACCTCTAGAGGCCGCCAGTGCTGACCCTGCGCAACATCGACATCCACCACGGCAGGATCCACGCCGTCAAACGCGCCTCCCTGCATGTGCGCCCCGGCGAGATCGTCGCCCTCATCGGCGGCAACGGCGCGGGCAAGACCAGCACCCTGACCACCATCTCCGGCCTGCACCGCCCAAGCGGCGGCGAAATACTCCTGGACGGGCGCGACATCACCCGCGCCGCCCCCGACGCCATCGTGCGCCTGGGCCTGTCCCACGTTCCCGAGGGCCGCAAGGTCTTCAAGCCCATGCGCGTGGAAGACAACCTGAACCTGGGCGCCTACCACCGCTGGAGGCGCCGGGAACGCGCGCGCATCGCCGAGGACCTGGACGCCGTGTACGCCATGTTCCCCGTGCTGCTCTCCCGGCGCGCCCAGGCCGCGGGCACCCTCTCCGGCGGCGAACAGCAGATGCTCGCCATCGGCCGCGCCCTCATGGCGCGCCCGCGCATGCTGCTCCTCGACGAACCCAGCATGGGCCTTGCGCCCCAGGTCAGCCGCGAAATCTTCCGCCACGTCCGCGAACTGCGCGAGCGCTTCGGGCTCACGGTGCTCGTGGTCGAACAGAACGCGCGCCTGGCCCTGCGCGCCGCCGACAGGGGCTACGTCCTGGAAACGGGACGCATCATCCTCCAGGGCCCCAGCGAGGAGCTGCTGGAAAACCGCGACGTGCAGCGCGCCTACCTCGGCCGCGACCTGGACGCCGGGTAGCCCGGGGCACCGCGGCAACACGGCGACACGGGGCGCCGCCCCGGACCCCGCCAGGGGGCGCCGCCCCCTGGACCCCCGCAAGGGGCCAACGGCCCCTTGACCCCGCACGCCGGTCCGGGAATGCTGCGGCCCGGGGCCGCCGCAGCATTCCCGGACCGGGGGGCCAGGGCGGGCTGTCCCCGGGCTGCCCGCCCCGCGGAGCGCCGCTTCAGGGCAGGGGGAAAGGGGCCGGGAGAGGGGGGGGCGTTTCAGGCACCCGGGACGAAATGGGGGGAAGCCGCCCCCGGTGCGCAGCGGCGAAACACAAGACACCGCCAAGGAGCAGCGACCATGTACTTCGATGCCGAATACGAATGTATGCCGCGCCGGGCGCTGGAGCAGGTGCAGCTGGAACGCCTGCAATCGACCCTGTACCGGATTTCGCGCAACGTGCCGTTCTACCGCAAGAAATTCGAGGCCATTGGCCTGGACACCGACGATGTGCGCGACCTGGCCGACCTGCGCAGGCTGCCCTTCACCACCAAGGATGACCTGCGCCAGAACTACCCCTACGGCATGTTCGCGGTGCCCATGCGCGAGGTGGTGCGCCTGCACGCCTCCAGCGGCACCACGGGCAAGGCCGTGGTGGTCGGCTACACGAAAAACGACGTGCGCCGTTGGGCGCGGCTGGCGGCCCGCGTGCTCACGGCGGGCGGGGTCACCAAGGACGACGTGGTCCAGATCGCCTTCGGCTACGGGCTGTTCACCGGCGGTTTCGGCTTCCACTACGGCGCGGAGCTGCTGGGCGCCTCGGTGGTGCCCAGTTCCCACGGCAACACCCAGCGCCAGATCCAGATCATCCAGGACTACAAGACCACGGCCCTGGTCTGCACGCCGGGCTACGCCCAGTACCTGGCCAGGCGCATGTACGACGCGGGCGTCAACGCCAACGCCCTGACCCTGCGCCACGGGCTGTTCGGCGGCGAGCCCTGGAGCGAGGCCATGCGCGGCGCCATCCAGGACGGGCTGAAGCTCACGGCCACGGACAACTACGGCCTGTCGGAGATCATGGGGCCGGGCGTGGCCGGGGAATGCCTGGAGCAGAACGGGCTGCACCTGAACGAGGACCATTTCCTGGCCGAGATCATCGACCCGCACACCCTGGAGCCCGTGGCCGAGGGCCAGGTGGGCGAGCTGGTGCTGACCACGCTGACCAAGGAGGCCTTCCCCATGCTGCGCCTGCGCACGGGCGACCTGACGCGCCTGCTGCCCGGGGGCTGCCCCTGCGGGCGCACCCACCGCAGGCTGGACCGCATCCAGGGCCGCACCGACGACATGTTCATCCTCAAGGGCGTGAACGTCTATCCCCGGCAGGTGGAAAACGTGCTGGCGACCATCGAGGGCATCGACCCCTGCTTCCAGATCGTGCTGGAGCGCGAGAACGGGCTGGACCGGGGCACCGTGCTGGTGGAGGCGGGCGCGGACGAGTTCTTCGACGAGATAAAGAAACACCAGATGATCTGCGCGCAGATCCGCGGCCGCCTGGAGTCCGTCCTCGGGGTGGGTTTCGCGGTGCGCATCGTCGAGCGCGCCAGCCTGTTCGAGGGCCAGACCTGCAAGACCCGCCGCGTGGTGGACAAGCGCGCCATCTAGCCACGCCGGGAGCCGGACGCGACGAGGCCGCGCGGCCCCCCCCGGGGGGGCCGCGCGGCCTCGCTGCGTCCGACGCGTGGCCCGGCTAGCGCTCCACGCGCTCCAGCTCCGCCTCGCGGTCGGGGGCGAGATCCACGGCGGCGAAGGCGGGGGTGGCGGGCAGCGCCAGGACCAGGGTGGTGGTGGTGTCCAGCTCGAAGGTCACCGGCCCGGCGAAGCGCACGTCGAGCATGTGCCCGCCCGCGCCGCGCGCGGCGTCCAGGTAGTGCAGGTGGAAGCCCGGCACCCCGGCGGCCTTGGCGAAGGGCGGGCCGTAGAAGCCAACGATGTCCCCGCTGGTGCCCGCCAGGGAGAACTCGGGCTGGGAGGCCGCGACCTGGGCCAGGGGCCTGTAGGGCCGCGACTGGCGCGGCACGCTGCGTGTGCGCACCAGCTCGAAGGAGCCCCGGGCGCGCACGGCGTAGAACATGTTCGCACTGGGCAGGGCGGCCCCCAGGCGCGCGGTGAGTTCGGCCAGGGAGCCCACGTTGTCCAGGGTCACGCGGAAATCGGGATCGAAGGGCGTGACCTGGGCGAAGGGCGTGGTCTCGTCGGCGGGCACGGGCCGGGCCTTGCCGTCGGCGCCCACGCGCCAGGCCGCGCCGTCCAGCACGACCATCTCGCCGTCCAGGGCGTCGAAGGTGCCAAGGCCCAGGTCGCCGTGGCGCAGCAGTTCGCCCACGGGCACGGCGCCGTCGTAGACCCCGGCCAGCAGGGCATCGATGGTGGAAACCTGCCACAGCGCATCCCGGCCGGAGTCGGCCTCCCCGGCGCGGACCACGGCGGCGGAGGCCAGCACGGCCAGCATGTACAGGACTATGCCCAGCAGGATCTTGATGATGAGACGGGTGCGCTTGCTCAATGGAAACCCCTCGGGTTCGCGAAATCGGCGCCTTTTTATCAGCACCCGGCTCAAAAGAAAAGCGGCGCGTGGGCCGAAGCCCCGGCTGACAACAGGAAGAACCGCCTTCCGGGGGGGCGGAAAGGCGGTTCTTTTGGGGGGGAGGAGGGGGCGCGTCAGGTGGGGGCGCCCCCTCGCGGCCCCGGCGGCTGCGCAGGATATGCCGCCGGAGCCAGGGGAGAAAACGATGCCCTAGGTGCGCGGACCCTCGGGGCGCGGGGCCCCGGAGCAGGCCGTGCAGCGGGCGTCGACCATCTCGAAGCCCTTGAGCAGGGGTGCCAGAAACAGCCATTGGCGGGCGCCGCATTCCGGGCACTCGTCGGCCACATGGACTGTCCAGCAGACGGTACACAGGCGCGCGCTCTCCAGGGCGATGCCTTCGCTGGAGGCCTTGCGCGCCAGGCTGAATATGGTGTCGACGGTGGTCATGGTCAATCCCTCCGCCCACTCCTAACAAGAGCCGTGCCAAAAACGGCCCGCCCGGCTCCGCGTCCCTTTACGGTGCGAAACCGGGGCGTTGGCATCGCGGCCTCCGGAGGGGGCCGACGGCGTGCGGGGCGCATTTTGTCCATTTTAATTGGACTTGTCCATATATCCAGGACAGTATCCAGGCAAGCAGGACGCGCGGGACTTCAGCGTCGGCTGAGCCCGTGCTTTTGCAGGATCTGGTACAGCCGGGCCCGCGAAACCCCGGCCTCGGCGCAGCAGCGGCGCACGTCGCCGCCGGTGCGGCGCAGCAGGTGGGAGAAGTACTCGTGCTCGGCTGCGCCGACCACGGTCTCGCGGTAGTCGGACCAGGACCCGGCGGCGGCGGGGAGCGCCGCCGGGGCCCCGGCCTGCGGCACCACGCCCGGGGCCCGGGGCGGCGCGGGCGGCGCGGACTGCGAGCCCGCGCCGTCGCGGGAAACCAGGGTCCGCGCGTAGCTCACGCGGACCTCGTCGGGCAGGTGCTTCAGGTAGAGCACGGCCTCGGGCCCGGCGGCGGCCAGGGAGCGCTCCAGGCACTGCACCAGCTCGCGCACGTTGCCCGGCCAGGGGTAGGCCGTGAGCGCCTCCATGAACTCGGGCGAGAAGTCCTTGCGCCCGAAGCGGCCGCCGGAGGCCAGCTTTTCCATGTGCAGCGCCACGATCTCGGGGATGTCTTCGGTGCGCTCGCGCAGGGCGGGCAGCTCGATGCTGAAGGAACGGATGCGGAAAAGCAGGTCCTTGCGGAACTCGCCGCGCTCGACCATGGCCTCCAGCTGGCGGTTGGTGGCCGCCACCAGCCGGAAGTCGCTGCTTTGCTCGGCCTTGGCGCCCACGGGCCGGAAGGTGCGGTCTTCCAGGACGCGCAGGAAGGCCCGCTGCATGGAAAACGGCAGCTCGCCCACCTCGTCCAGGAACAGCGTGCCCCCGTCGGCCAGGGCCACCAGGCCCTCGCGGGCCTTGTCCGCCCCGGTGAAGGCGCCCTTGACGTGGCCGAAGAGGATGGATTCCACCAGGGTTTCGGGCAGGGAGGCGCAGTCCACCACCACGAAGGGCCGCGCCGCGCGCGGGCTGTTGGCGTGGATGGCCCGGGCGAAGAGTTCCTTGCCCGTGCCCGTCTCGCCGGTGATGAGCACGCTTGCGCCGGACTCCCCGGCCAGGGCCACGGTGTGCATCAGCGCGCGCATGAGCGCGCTGGACCCGGCGATGCCCTTGCGCAGGATGGTCCGCTCCTGGTGGCGGGAGCGCCGGTCCTCGCGGTAGCGCACGGCCCGCGCCAGGGGCGCCATGACCGCGGCCATGTCCAGCGGCTTGGCCACGAAGTCCCAGGCCCCCTCGCGCATGGCCCGTTCGGCCACCCGCTCGTCGCCCGCGCCGGTGATGACGATGACCTCGGGCCGCCCCGGCGAGTCCAGCAGCCGGGGCAGGATGTCCAGGCCCGTGCCGTCGGGCAGGTACACGTCCTGGAAGACCACGTCGTAGGGCCGGGCCTCGGCCTCGGCGAGGCCCTGGGTCAGGCTGCCCGCCGTGGCGCAGCGGTGGCCCTGGTCCTCGACCATGTCGCAAAGCATCTCGCGGACCATGCCGTCGTCGTCGATGATGAGCACGTTGGCCATGGTGTCGTCCCGCCCCGGGGGCTATGGCTGGGCCGCGGGCAGCGTCGCCGTGATCCGCGTGCCCGCGCCGGGTTCGGAGTCCAGGGCCAGCCGGCCGCCGTGGCTGCGCACCACGCCCTGCACGATGGCCAGCCCCATGCCGGTGCCCTCGCCCGAGGGCTTGGTGGTGAAGAACGGGTCGCAGGCGCGGCGCAGCACCTCCGCAGGCATGCCCCGCCCCGTGTCGGCGACCTCCAGGACAACCTGCGGCCCGGGGGGATCCTGCCCGAGGGCGTGCCCCGCGTGCCGCTCCAGGCGCACCGTCAGCCGCCCCCCCGCGGGGCGCATGGCGTCCACGGCGTTGGTCACCAGGTTCAGGGCCACCCGGTGCATCTGGGTCGGATCGGCGCGCACCAGGCAGGGCTGCGCGGGGGGCCGGTAGTCCACCTCCACCCCGGGGGGCAACGCGGCCCGCACGCCGTCGAGCACCTCGTCCACCACCGCGCGAAGGTCCACCGCCTCGCCCCCGGTGGCGGCGGGGCGGCTGAAGTCGAGCAGCAGGCGCACCAGGGAGCGCGCGCGCACCCCGGCGCGCAGGATGCGGTCGAACATCTTGTGCAGCGGGTCGGCCTCGGGCGCGCGGCGCAGGCCCATTTCGGAGTAGCCGATGATGGCCGACAGGATGTTGTTGAAATCGTGGGCCACGCCGCTGGCCAGGGTGCCCACGGCCTGCATTTTCTCGGCCTGGCGCAGGCGCTCCTCCTGGGCGCGCAGCCTGCGCTCGGTGCGCGCGCGGTACAGGGCGGTCTCCACGGTGATGCGCAGGTGGGTGTGCTCGAAGGGCTTGACCAGGTAGCCGTAGGGCGTGGTGGGCTTGACGCGCTCCACGGTCTCGCGGTCGGTGTAGGCGGTGGAGAAGATGACCGGAACGTCCAGTTGCTCGCGGATGGCCGCCGCCGCGGCGGTGCCGTCCATCGCCCCGGCGAGCATGATGTCCATGAGCACCAGGTCGGGGCGCTCGCGCAGGGCGAAGGGCACGGCGTCCTCCCCCCGGGAGATGACCGCCAGCACCTCGTAGCCGAAGCTTTCCAGCGCGTGCCTGATCTCCCTGGCGATGATCGCCTCGTCCTCGACGATGAGAATCCTGCCCTCGGACATGCCAGCTCCCTGTTCCCCGGCATCCGCCGAAGTCGTCCAGCGGAAGTACACACCGCATATCAAAAAAGTGGACAAAGGCAAACGGCCGCCCGGCCAAGGCCCCCCGGGGCCCGGCGCCGGGGAGAAGCCGCCCCGGACCGGCCGCCGCCCTTGAGCTCTTGGCCGGGACGCTGTATGAGGAGGGCCCAACGGGGCGCGCCCCCGGGCGGCCCCCCAACAAACACAACGAGGTAGCGATGCAGGCCGGACGCGTGGTATACGAAGGCTGGATCTACGGCGTGGGCGAGTGGCAGTACAGCAAGCTTTCCAAGCTGCTCAAGCGCGCCTTCGAGACCGTGGAATACGTCTACCTGGAAGAGAACACCGGAGCCATCCGCCTGGAGGGCCCCAGCGCCATGTTCGAGGAGAGCGAGGAGAACCTCGCCGCCACCTTCGACCTGCTGGCGGACCAGATCACGCCCCAGGGCAGGGGCCTTGTGCTGGCCCGCCAATGGGACCAGCGCGGCACCGCCCGGATCGAGGCCTTCGTCTTCGGCCACGAGTCCTGGTCCCGCCGCGTGCTGGAAGCCTAGCGCCCGCCCGGCGGGCGCGCGCAGACCTGGCCGTCCCGGTAATATCGTTGCCGCCCCGCCTGCCCGGCGGGCGCGCACACCGCCGCGCGCGCCGCGCGCAAGGGGGAATCATGATCGCGACCCGGTTGCGCCTGGCCGCCGCCGCGGCCCTGCTGAGGCTCGTCCTCGGCGCGGGCCCGGCCCGCGCCGAGGTGGTTTCGGCCGTCCTGTATCCCGGCTCGGCCCTGGTCACCGAGGAACAGACCCTGACCCTGGTCGCCGACCAGGGGCTGGCCGTCGGCGTGCTGACCCTGCCCGCCGGGGCCGACGCCGACACGCTGGGCCTCCAGCCCCTGGGTCAGGGCGCCCCCGCCCTGGCGGGGCTGGAGGCGCGCCCCGTGCGCCGGGTGGACGAAGGCCGCCTGCGCGAGGTGCGCGCGGCCCTGGAACGCGAGGAAGCCAAGGCCCAGGCCCTGGCCGACGCCCTGGCCGCCCGCGAGGGCGCGGCCCGGTTCTGGAGCACCCAGGCCACGGCGCCCCTGGAGCGCCCCGCCGAAGCCGCAGCCCTGGCCGCGGCCCTGCGCCAGGGCCTGGAATCCGAGCTGGCCGCCGCCTCGACCCTGCGCCGCGACCACGCCGCCCAGGCCAAAACGGTGGCCGACCTGCGCGCCGAACTGGAGCGGCTGACCGGCGGAGCCGAAACGGTGCTCGAGGTCCGCGCCGCCTTCCGCGCCGAGCCGGGTGCCCGGGTGCCCGTGCGCCTGCACTACCGCCTGCCCGACGCGGGCTGGAGCCCGGTCTATGTGCTCGACGCCCGCCCCGCCGAGGGCGTGGTGCGCTTCTCCTGGGACGCCACGGTCTGGCAGGGCTCCGGGCGCCCCTGGAAGGACGTGCGCCTGGCCCTGGCCACGGCCGAGTTCCGCACCGGGGCCACCCCGCCCGAGCTGCGGCCCTGGGAGCCGGGGCCCGCCCAGGCCGCCTGGGCCAAGGCCGAACCCGCCATGCTCACGCGCGCCGCCGCGCCGCAGGCCCAGGAGAACTACGCCGCCGCCGACGCGGCCCCGGCCCCGCGCACCGAAGGCGCGGTGTTCGACACCTACGACGCGGGCCGGGCCACCCTGGCCTCCGGCGACCGCACGCGCCTGCCCATCGCCCGCCAGACCTGGAAGGCGGATTTCGACTACCTGGTGCGGCCCTACGCCGAGCCGCGCGCCTACCTGCGCGCCCGGCTGGCCCTGGGCGACGCCCCGCGCATTCCCTCCGGACGGGCCGACCTGCTCCTGGAGGGCGCCCTGGTCCAGCGCGTGCCCTTCGAGCTGGCCCGGGCCGAGGCCGACCTCTTCTTCGGGGCCGACCCGCAACTGGCCGTGACCTTCCGCAACACGGACCGCGCCTCGGGCGAGGCCGGGCTGTTCGGCGGCCGGGGCCGCCACCGCTGGGCCTGGACCGTCGAGGTCCGCAACGGCAAGGCCGGGCCCGCGCGGGTCAGCGTGCAGGACCGCCTGCCGCGCCCCGGCGACGAGCGCATCAAGCTCGAAAAGACCCTGGCCGAGGGTGCCCGCGAAAAGGACGACGCCGTGATCTGGGACTTCGAGCTGGCGCCCGGCGCCGCCCGGACCATCGATTACGGCTACGCCCTCACCTGGCCGGGCGACATGGACATGGACCTGGGGGGCCGCTAGGCGGGCGGCCCCTCCGGGCCGGGGCACTTTTTTTCGGCGCCGCCGCTTCCGCCCGCCCCGGGAATGTGCGACCATGGCCGGAACCGCAATCAGGAGTTCACAGGCCGTGGCCAGAATCCTCATCATCGACGACGACGAGCCCATCCGCGAGCTGCTGTGCGCCGCGGTGGAGCGCATGGGCCACGAGGCGGCCGCCGCCGGAGAGCTGGCCGAGGCCTTCGCCCTTGCCCGCGAGGCCAGCTTCGACGCCATCTACCTCGACGTGCGCCTGCCCGACGGCGACGGGCTGGGCGCCCTGCCCGCGCTGTGCCACGGCGCAAACCCGCCCGAGGTCATCATCATCACCGGCGAGGGCGACCCCGACGGCGCGGAGCTGGCCATGCGCAGCGGTGCCTGGGACTACATCGAAAAGCCCTGCTCCCTGGAACGCATGACCCTGCCCCTGGCGCGCGCCCTGCAATACCGCGCCGAAAAGCGCCGCGCGGCGCCCCTGACCCTGCGCCGCGAAACCATCATCGGCTCCAGCCCGGGCATCCGCGACTGCCTGGACCAGGCCGCCCGGGCGGCCGCGGGCCCCGCGGACGTGCTGGTGATCGGCGAGACCGGCACGGGCAAGGAACTCTTCGCCCGGGCCATTCACGACAGCACACCCGGCGCCCGGGGGCCCTTTGTCACCGTGGACTGCGCCGCCCTGCCCGAAACCCTGGTGGAGAGCCTGCTCTTCGGCCACGCCAGGGGCGCCTTCACCGGCGCCGAGCAGGCCCGCGTCGGCCTGGTGAAGCAGGCCGACGCGGGCACGCTGTTCCTGGACGAGGTGGGCGAACTGCCCCTGCCGGTGCAGGCCAAGTTCCTGCGCGTGCTCCAGGAGCGCACCTTCCGGCCCGTGGGCGCGAGCGTCGAGGAGCGCAGCCGCTTCCGCCTCGTGGCCGCCACCAACCGCGACCTGGAGGCCCTGGCCGCGCGCGGCGCCTTCCGCACCGACCTGCTCTATCGGCTGAAGACCGTGGTCCTGGAACTGCCGCCCCTGCGCGGGCGCCGCGAGGACCTGGGGCCCCTGGTGCTGCACCGCCTGGCCGAGCTGGGCAGGCGCCACGGCCAGCCCGCCAAGGGCCTGACCCCGGAGTTCCTGGAGGCCCTGTGCGCCCACTCCTGGCCGGGCAACGTGCGCGAGCTGTTCAATGTCCTGGAGACCGCCGTCATCGCCGCCCAGGGCGAGCCCACCCTGTTCCGGCGCCACCTGCCCGTGGACCTGCGCGCGCGCATCGCCCGCGAGGCCGTGGCCGACCGCCGCAGGAGCCCCCGCCGCCCGGCCCCGGCCCCCGAAGCCCCGGCCCGCCCCCTTCCCGGCGCCGCGGGCGGCGACGAGGGCTTCCCCTCCTGGCGCGACCACCGCGCCAAGGCCCTGGCCGAGGTCGAACAGCGCTATTTCTCCGAACTGCTGCGCCGCACCGGGGGCGACCGCCAGGCGGCCTGCCGCCTGGCCGGGCTGCGCCCCGCCCGCCTCTACGAGCTCCTGGGCAAGCACGGCCTGCTCGGCCCCCGCTAGGGGTACGGCCGCGCCCCGGCGGACGGCTCCGGCACTGCCCCGCGCGCCGAAACCGCCCCCGCCCCGAATTTCCCGTTGACCGGACCACAAGAAAAGCTATCATCCTACTATAGATCGGTCGCTTCCGCTCACCCCCCCTCGCCCCAACCATCCGGGACCGTGGGCCCGCCCCGCGACAGGCTCCCGCCGTCCGGCCCGTCGTCCGCGCCAAGGAGGAAAGATGCTTAAGAACATGAAACTGGGATTCAAGCTCGGCCTCGGCTTCGCCCTGGTGCTGGCCCTGACCGCCGCCGTGGCCGGCCTGAGCTGGAACAGCATGCTCGGCGCCAAGAACAGAAGCGCCAAGGCCGAGGACATGAACGCGATCAATATCGCCATGTTCAGGGCCCGCATCGCCGTCTACAACTACTTCCTCGAACCCGGCGACCAGTCCCGGGCCCAGTTCTCCGAACACATGGCCGCCCTGGAAAACACCGCCAAGGCAACCCGCGAAACCTACCGCATCCCCGCCGACCGGGCCTCGGTGGACGCCATCCTCGGCCAGGCCGGGACCTACGGGGATCATTTCGACGCCTACTCCCGGATGCAGAAGGAGCGCGATGTCCAACTGGGCGACGCGGTCAAGAGCGCCCTGGCCCTGGAGAACGGCCTGGACGACCTGCTCGGGCGCCTGCGGCCCCAGGCCCGCCAGGGCCAGGGCTTCGACGCCTTCGACGCCGCCGCGCAGGCCAAGATCCGCTTCCTGACCCTGCGCGGCCTGGCCAAGGACTACCTCGTCTCCCTCGACGAGCGCAGCCTGGAGCTCGTGGAGCAAGACTTCGCCGGGCTGCTGGACGATCTCGGCGCCCTGCGCGCGGCCGCGCCCGAAGAGCAGCGCCAGGGCGTCGACGCCCTGACCCGCACGGCAGAAACCTACCGGGACGGGTTCCTGGCCTACGCCGGAACCACCGGGAGGCAGATGACCATCCGCACACAGATGACCGCCGCCGCGCGGGAACTCATCGGCACAGTCGACGACTTCGGCGCGCGGCAGAGCGAAATCATGCGCCAGGGGCTGGATTCCGGCCTGCGCCTGATCCTCACCGGCGCAGGCGTCGCACTGGTGATCGGGGTGCTCGCGGCGCTGCTGATCACCCGGGCCATCACCGGGCCGGTGCGCAAGGGCGTGGGCTTCGCCCAGGCCATCGCCGCGGGCGACCTG
>NZ_JALNWM010000057.1 GCF_023230885.1 Desulfocurvus sp.
CGGCGGGTCGCCCCCTCGCGGGGGCGTGGATTGAAACCTGCCCGCCGCCGGGCCAGGGCTGGCGGCGGCCTGTCGCCCCCTCGCGGGGGCGTGGATTGAAACCGGTTGAGGTGGTGCGGGAGATCGTGCGGCGGTTGTCGCCCCCTCGCGGGGGCGTGGATTGAAACTTGACTATTCGCCGATGAAGCAACGCCGGGCAAGTCGCCCCCTCGCGGGGGCGTGGATTGAAACCCTCCCATGTTTTCGCGCCACCAGGCGCGGCAGTGGTCGCCCCCTCGCGGGGGCGTGGATTGAAACGTTCGAGGTGGTCAAGGCCGCCATGCGCTGGGCAGGTCGCCCCCTCGCGGGGGCGTGGATTGAAACTGGATCGTCGTCATCAGGATGTTGGCGGACTGCGTCGCCCCCTCGCGGGGGCGTGGATTGAAACAAGATACTTCGCCACCTGATTATCAAACCCGAGCAGTCGCCCCCTCGCGGGGGCGTGGATTGAAACACCTGGGCCGCCGCCGCGATGGTGCCCGCCACGGGTCGCCCCCTCGCGGGGGCGTGGATTGAAACCCCCAGGTGTCCTCGTCGAAGATGCGCGGTGGGAGTCGCCCCCTCGCGGGGGCGTGGATTGAAACGGCCCACCTGGCCGCCCTCCTGGTGCGGCTTGGGTCGCCCCCTCGCGGGGGCGTGGATTGAAACGTTGCGGCGCGGGTGCAGGAGATCGTACGGGCGGGTCGCCCCCTCGCGGGGGCGTGGATTGAAACTGATGCCCAGGGAGTACTCGCCGCCCGGCAACACGTCGCCCCCTCGCGGGGGCGTGGATTGAAACCGAGGCGGGAATCCTTCCGGACGGCGGGTTCGACGTCGCCCCCTCGCGGGGGCGTGGATTGAAACCCGCGAGGTGGAGCGCCACCCCCTGCGGGCCACGGTCGCCCCCTCGCGGGGGCGTGGATTGAAACACCAAGATCGGCAAGGGCGAGGCGAACCAGAAGACGTCGCCCCCTCGCGGGGGCGTGGATTGAAACAACTGGCAGGGGCTGTACTGCTCCGAACACGAGAGTCGCCCCCTCGCGGGGGCGTGGATTGAAACAGGCGCACGGTGAAGTCGAGCTGCCAGACCGCCGCCGTCGCCCCCTCGCGGGGGCGTGGGTTGAAACCGTTGGCGTGGGAGTGCGTGGGCTAGACCGACTGCCCCAGCAGCCGCTGCTCCCGGGAGGACAGCAGGCTGTCCATGTCCAGCAGGATGAGCAGGCGGTCCTCCAGCTTGCCCACGCCGCTGACGTAGTCGGACTCGATGCCCGCCACCACGGGCGGGGGCGGCTCGATGGTGTTGCGCGGCAGGCGCAGCACCTCGGACACGCTGTCCACCACGAAACCGGTGACAACGCCGTTCATGTCGATGACGATGATCCGCGTGCGGTTGTCGTGTTCCTTGCGCTCCAGGCCGAAGCGCTTGCGCATGTCGATGATGGGAATGACCCTGCCGCGCAGGTTGACCACGCCCTCCACGAACTCCGGGGCGCTTGGTACGCGGGTCATCTCCATGGAGCGCACGATCTCCTGGACCTTCAGGATCTCCACGCCGAATTCCTCTTCGCCGATGGAAAAGGTCACCAGCTGGAGCTGGTCGGTCGCGCCGTCGCCCTGCCGGGTCGGACTGCTCATGGCCTCCCCCTTGGTTGCGTTGTGCCGCATGGCTTTTTCCCAAGGGTAGCCCATCGGCCCCCGGGAACGCAACCCGGGGCGGGGGCGGCTACATGCGCCGGTCCAGGGTCCGGCAGTTGACGGCCTCGGCCAGGTGGGCGGCGGCGATGGCCGGGGCGCCCTCCAGATCGGCGATGGTCCGGGCGATGCGCAGGATGCGCACATAGGCCCGCGCGGACAGGCCCAGGGCCTCCACGGCGCGGCGCAGGAAGTCGTGCTCCGCGCCGCCCAGGGCGCAGTGCTCCTCCAGCAGGGCCCCCGAAAGGCCCGCGTTGGTCATGGTCGGGGCGCCGGCGTAGCGCGCGGCCTGGATCTCGCGGGCGGCGGCGATGCGCGCGCGCATGGTCGCCGAGTCCACGCCGCCCGAGGTCTGGCGCAGGTCCGCGTAGGGCACGGCGGGCACCTCCACATGCAGGTCGATACGGTCCATGAGCGGCCCGGACACGCGGCCCCGGTAGCGCAGCACGTCCTCGGCGCGGCAGATGCACTGGTGGCGCGCGTCGCCGTAATGCCCGCAGGGGCAGGGATTCATGGCCGCCACGAGCATGATGTCCGCCGGATAGGTCAGGGCCACGGCGGCGCGCGAGATGGTCACCCGCCCGGCCTCCAGGGGCTGGCGCAGCACCTCCAGCACGCTTTTCTTGAACTCGGGCAGCTCGTCCAGGAACAGCACCCCGCGATGGGCCAGGCTGACCTCGCCGGGGCGCGGGTAGGCCCCGCCGCCGATGAGCCCGGCGTCGGAGATGGTGTGGTGCGGGCTGCGGAAGGGCCGGGCCACCTTGAGGGCCTCGCCGTCCAGCAGCCCGGCCACGGAGTAGACCTTGGTCACCTCCAGGGCCTCCTCGAAGCACAGGGGCGGCAGCACCGAGGGGATGCGGCTGGCGAGCATGGTCTTGCCCGAACCGGGCGGGCCGATGAACAGCAGGTTGTGGCCCCCGGCGGCGGCGATCTCGATGGCCCGCTTGGCGTGCTCCTGGCCCTTGACCTCGGCGAAATCCAGGGGGAAGACCTCGCGCGCGGCCCACAGGGCGGCGAGGTCGCCGCACTCGGGCTCGGCCTGCTGCTCGCCGGCCAGGAAGCGCACGGCCTCGGCCAGGGTGTCCAGGCCGTAGACCGCCACGCCCTCCACCACGGCGGCCTCGGCGGCGTTGGCGCGGGGCACGACGATGCCCCGCGCGCCCTCGGCGCGGGCCAGGGTGGCCAGGGGCAGCGCCCCGGGCACGGGCTTGAGCTCCCCGGCCAGGGACAGCTCCCCGGCCAGGAACCAGCCCGCCACCCGCGCCGCGTCGAGCACCCCGGCGCCAGCCAGCAGGCCCACGGCCAGGGGCAGGTCGTAGCCGCTGCCCGCCTTGCGCACGTCCGCCGGGGCGAGGTTCACGGTGATACGCGAGGGCGGCAGGCGGAAACCCGAATTCTTCAACGCGGAGAAGACCCGCTCCTTGGACTCGCGCACCGCGCCCTCGGCCAGCCCGACCATGCTGAAGGCGGGCATGCCCTGGCGCGAGAGGTCCACTTCCAGGTCCACGCGGTAGGCGTCGATGCCGTGCAGGGCGGCGGTGGCGATGGCGGCGAGCACAAGATTTCTCCGGGCATATCGTCTGGTTGGTATCGACCGCTGTATCCGCAATCGGCCCCGGGCGCAAGAAATACGGCCGCCGGGCTTGGCAACCCCGCGCCCCTTGCCGTATTGCCAGGGGCGAACCATCTCCCCGGAGCCCCCCGATGCACCTGGACAATTTCACCACCATCGTCGTCGTGGCCACCGTGGCCCTGCTTTTCGGCCTCGGGCTGCTGCTGTTCGGCACGGTCCAGCGCCACTTCCGGGGGCTGTCCGCCCTGGGCGCGGCCTATCTGCTGCTCGGGGCCGGGAGCGCGCTGATCGCGCTGCGCGGGCAGATTCCGGGCTGGGCGTCCATCCCCGTGGGCAACGCCCTGGTGGTGGCCGGGGCGGCCATGCTGGACGAAGGCATGTCGCGGTTCGTGCGCGGGCGCGGGGGCCACCGCGTGACCGGGGCCACGGCCGTCGTGCTGACCCTGGCGGTGCAGTTCTACTTCAGCGCCATCCAGCCCGACCTGCAAATCCGCATCGTCTTCCTCAGCGCGGTCATGGCGGTGCTGTGCGCGCTGTGCGCCCGCAGCGTGCTGCACCCGCAGGCCGGGCCGGGCAACGCCTCCCGGCGGTTCACGGCCCTGACCTGCGGGCTGGTGGCCCTGGCCTGCCTGCTGCGCGCCGTGCTGACCACGCTCTTCCCCCCCGGCGAGTCCTATCTCGCCGCCGGGCCCGTCCAGACCCTGAGCATGCTGGCCAACCTGGTCTTCATGATCGGCTGCGCCTTCGGGGTGGTCTGGATGAGCATGCAGCGCTACGAGGCACGCCTGGTGGAGCTGGCCGAGCGCGACCCGCTGACCGGGCTCTTCAACCGCCGGGCCCTGGAGGAGCGCGCCCGCAGCGAGGTGCTCCTGGCCCGGCGCAACGCCCGCAGGCTGTCGGTCATCCTGTTCGACGTGGACGGCTTCAAGGCCATCAACGACACCCACGGGCACAAGGCCGGGGATACCGTGCTCCAGGCCCTGGCCCGGGCCGTCGGCCAGGGCGTGCGCGGGCACGATGTCCTGGCCCGCTACGGGGGCGAGGAGTTCCTGATCCTGCTGCCCGACACCTGCGGCCTGCGGGCGATGGAGCTGGCCGACCGCCTGCGGCGCCTGCTGCACGGCCTGGGCGTCACCGCAGGCGGCCGGGCCATCCCGGTGAGCGCCAGCTTCGGGGTGGCCACCCTGGGCGAGGCCGCGCGGGAGTGGGAAGGGCTTGTGGCCAGCGCCGACCGGGCCCTGTACGCCGCCAAGCAGCAGGGCAAGGACCGGGTGGTCCGCGCCGGGCCCCGGGCGGCCTGAATCGGTGCGGCGCCCCCGCGCACGGCGGGGGCACCGGCCCGCAATACGGACGGCCCGCCTCCCCCGGGGGAGGCGGGCCGTCCGTATTGCGCCCGCGCGGGGCGCCGCGTCCAGCCAGACGTTGCGTTCTTTGGCTCTGGCGTGCCTGCGGCGGCGCAGGCGCGGCGCGCAAAGCGCCGTTTCCGGGCCCCGGGGCGCGCGCCCGGCGGGGGCGCCGCCTTCGGGCGGCGCTATTCCACGGCCCGGCCCAGGCGCTCCAGGCGCACGGGGGGGAAGCCCTCCCAGTCGGTGACGTAGTGCCCGGGGTGGCGCGGGTCGGGCTTGGTCCGCCACGACCAGTAGATGCGCCAGGCCTTGCCCACCAGGGCCTGGCGGTCCACAAAGCCCCAGAACCGCGAGTCCTGGGAATTGTTGCGGTTGTCGCCGAGCATGAAGTACTTGCCCTCGGGCACGGTGACGGGGCCGAAATCGCGGGCCAGATAGCCCCCCGAGCCGGGCAGCCCGGCCAGGTAGGGTTCGTCCACGGGCTCGCCGTTGCGGATCACATGGTTGTCGCGCACCTCGATGGTGTCGCCGGGCAGCCCGATGCAGCGCTTGATGAAGTCCTTGCTGGGATCCTTGGGATACTCGAAGACGATCACATCGCCGAACTCGGGGTCGGACATGGGCAGCAGGGTCCAGTCGGTGAAGGGCACCTTGATGCCGTAGATGAACTTGTTCACCAGCAGATGGTCGCCGATCTGGAGGGTCTGGAGCATGGACCCAGAGGGGATCTTGAAGGCCTGAACCACGAAGGAGCGGATGAACAGGGCCAGGATCAGGGCGAAGAACAGGGCCTCGACCCACTCACGCAGCACTTTCGACCATTTTGGTTCCATCGATGCGTTTCTCCATGCCGGGCCGGGGCCGCCGGCCCGGGGGCCCGCCCGGCGGCGTCGGCCGCCGGGCAGCGCCCGGGTTGCTAGTCTTCCCCGGCCCGCAGGGCCGCCAGGAAGGCCTCCTGGGGGATTTCCACGTTGCCCATGCGTTTCATGCGCTTCTTGCCTTCCTTCTGCTTCTCCAGAAGCTTGCGCTTTCTGGTGATGTCGCCGCCGTAGCACTTGGCGGTGACGTTCTTGCGCAGGGGCGGGTTGCGCTCGCGGGCGATGATGCGCTGGCCGATGGCGGCCTGCACGACGACTTCGAACAACTGGCGCGGAATGGCGTGCTTGAGCTTCAGGGCCACGGCGCGACCGTAGCGCGTGGCCCGCTCGCGGTGCACGATGACCGACAGCGCGTCCACGGGCTCGCCGTTGATCATCATGTCCAGCTTCACCAGGTCCGCCTCGCGGAAGTCCACCACCTCGTAGTCCAGGGACGCGTAGCCCTTGGTGATGGACTTGAGCTTGTCGAAAAAGTCGAAGACCACCTCGGCGAAGGGCAGCTCGTAGGTGATCATGACCCGGGTGGCCGTGAGGTAGCGCATGTCCTTCTGGATGCCGCGCTTCTCCTCGCAGAGCTTGAGCACGCCGCCCACATACTCGTTGGGCACATGGATCTCCATGCGCGCGTAGGGCTCGGCCAGGGTGGCGATCTTCTGCGGGTCGGGCAGCTTGCTCGGGTTGTCGATGAGCAGCTCCTCGCCCGAGGTGGTGGTCACCTTGTAGGCCACCGAGGGCGCGGTGGTGATCAGCCGGGCCTCGAACTCGCGCTCCAGGCGCTCCTGGATGATCTCCATGTGCAGCAGGCCCAGGAACCCGGCCCGGAAGCCGAAGCCCAGGGCCTGGGAGGTCTCGGCCTCGTACCAGAAGGCCGCGTCGTTCAGCTGGAGCTTTTCCAGGGCGGCCTTGAGGGTTTCGTACTCGGCGGGCTCCACGGGATACAGCCCGCAGAAGACCATCGGCTTGATGCTCTTGAAGCCCGGGAAGCGCTCGGCGCAGGGGCGCCTGGCGTCGGTGACCGTGTCGCCCACGGGCGCGTCGGACAGCTCCTTCATGCTGGCGCACAGGAAGCCGACCTCGCCGGGCCCCAGGCGGCGGACCTCCTTGGCGTCGGGCGAGAACACGCCGAGGTTGGTGACCTCGAAGCGGCGGCCCGTGGAGAAGATCTGGATCTTCTGGCCCACGCAGACCTCGCCGTCCAGCACGCGGAACAGCACCGTGACCCCGCGGTAGGAGTCGTACCACGAGTCGAAGATCAGCGCCTTGAGGGGCGCCTCGGGGTCGCCCTCGGGGGCGGGCAGGCGCGCCACGATGGCTTCGAGCACCTGGTCCACGCCAAGGCCCGTCTTGGCCGAAACGGCCAGGGAGTCCTTGCAGTCCAGGCCCACGATATCCTCGATCTGGGCCTTGACCCCCTCGGGGTCGGCGCTGGGCAGGTCGATCTTGTTCAGGACCGGGATGATCTCCAGGTTGTGGTCCAGGGCGAGGTACACGTTGGCCAGGGTCTGGGCCTCCACGCCCTGGGTGGCGTCCACCACCAGCAGCGCGCCCTCGCAGGCCGCCAGGGACCGCGAGACCTCGTAGGAGAAGTCCACATGCCCGGGGGTGTCGATGAGGTTCAGGATATAGTCGCGCCCGTCCGCCGCGCGGTAGGGGATGCGCACGGTCTGGGCCTTGATGGTGATGCCGCGCTCGCGTTCGAGCTCCATGCGGTCCAGGTACTGCTCGCGCCGCTCCCGCTCGGACACCAGGCCCGTCAGCTCCAGGATGCGGTCGGCCAGGGTGGACTTGCCGTGGTCGATGTGTGCGATGATGCTGAAGTTGCGTATGGTGGTGAGTCTGGTCATGCTTGGTTTGCACCCGCCAGGGGAGTCTTCGCCTCCGGGGGCCGGGCCGGGACGTGGGCACCTTGTAAGGCATTTGCAGCCGGAAGTCTAATGCTTCGCGCCGCCGCCCGCCGGGCCCGGGGCGCCGTTTGCCGAAGGCGGCCTTGCGCGGGGCGGCGTTTCGCGGTAGTTCCAGGGCAGGCTCCGGCAAGGGGCCGGAAACCTTTCAAGAACGCGGGCCGCCCATGCGCCACCTGAACACGCTGCTGCTGCACCCCGAACCCGCCGTGCGCGCCGCCCTGCGCGAGCACCTGGCCGGGGTGGAGTTCGTGCGCGTGCTGGGCGAGGCCGTCACGGCCTTCGAGGCCCTGGAACTGCTGGAGCATGTGCCCTACGGGGTGTTTTTCCTGGGGCTGGACCTGCCCGGCGACGCCTCGGGCTTCGAGCTGGCCCAGATGCTCTCGGGGCGCAAGCACAAGCCGGCCCTGGTCTTCCTGGCCTCGGACGAATCCAAGGCCTTCGCGGCCTTCGAGCTGGGCGCCACGGACTACCTGCTCTGGCCGCCCTCGGCCGAGCGCTTTGCGCGCACGGTGACCCGGCTGGCCCAGTTCCGCGCCCACTTCAAGGAGATTCCCCCGCCCGCGCCCTGGGGCGACGACGAGGACCCCGACGCGGACGAGCAGACCGTGCAGCTGCCCCTGGGCGAGGAGGAGGAGGACCGCTTCATGAAGGCCCTCTCCCAGGCCTGGGAATACGGCCCCACCCCGCGCCCGGTGGAGATCGAAAAGCTGCCCATCACCCTGGACGGGCGCACGGTGCTCATCCCCTACACCCAGATCATCTTCGTCGAGGCCTACGAGGACTATTCCTATGTCCACACCGCCGGACAGAAGTTTCTGACCTCCTACCGGCTCAAGGTCCTGGAAGACCGCCTGCGCCAGTACCGGTTCTTCCGCGTTCACCGCAAATACCTGGTCAACCTGGAGATGGTCACGGAAATCGCCTCGCTGCCCGGCAGCAACTTCATGCTGCGCACCCAGGGCAAGACGCGCATCGAGCTGCCCATCAGCAGGCGGCGCATCACCGAACTGAAACGGATTCTGGGACTATAGAACCAGGCGGCGGCGCGCCCGCCCCGCCCGCGCCCCCAAGGGGCGCACCGACGGCCCGCCCGCCCCGGCGCGGCGGCCACAATGCAAGGAGCCCGAGCATGGACCAGACAGGAGCCCTGGACGCCCTTCTTCAGGAGGAGCGGGTTTTCCGCCCGCTGCCCCAACTGGTGATCGAGGCCAACATCAATCCCCACCAGCTCGAACAGGCCCAGCGCCGCGCCGAGCAGGACCCCCTGGGCTACTGGGAGGACGCCGCCCACGAGCTGGACTGGTTCAAGAAGTGGGACAAGGTGCTGGACGACTCCAACCCGCCGTTCTACCGCTGGTTCCCGGGGGCGCGCTGCAACATCGTCTACAACGCCCTGGACCGGCACATCGAGACCGCCAACAAGAACAAGCTGGCCCTGATCTGGGAAGGCGAGCCCGGCGACCAGCGCAAGTACACCTACTACGAGCTCTACCGCGAGGTGAACCGCTTCGCCAACGCCCTGCGGACCCTGGGCGTGGCCAAGGGCGACCGCGTGGTGCTCTACATGCCCCTGCTGCCCGAAACGGCCATCGCCATGCTCGCCGTGGCCAAGCTGGGGGCCATCCACAGCATGGTCTACGGCGGCTTCTCGGCCAAGGTGCTGCGCGAGCGCGTGGCCGACGCCCAGGCCAGGGTGGTCATCACCGCCGACGGCTTCTACCGCAACGGGCGGATCATCAACCTGAAGTCCCTGGTGGACGAGGCCCTGGCCGGGTCCGGGGCCGAGTGCGTGGAGACCTGCGTGGTGGTCCACCGCGTGAACGTGGACACCGAGATGCACGAGCCGCGCGACCTGTGGTACGACGACCTGGTGCGCCAGGAGCGCCCCGTGTGCGCCACCGAGGTCATGGAGGCCACGGACCCGCTGTTCCTGCTCTACTCCTCGGGCGCCACGGGCAAGCCCAAGGGCATCCTGCACGCCCACGGCGGCTACATGGTCGGCCTGGCGCGCACGCTGGACTGGGTCTTCGACCTCAAGCCCACGGACATCTTCTGGTGCACCGCCGACGCGGGCTGGATCACCGGGCACAGCTACGTCGTCTACGGCCCGCTGGTGGCGGGCACCACCACCGTGATGTACGAGGGGCACCCCCTCTACCCCCAGGCCGACCGCCTGTGGGACGTGGTGGCCCGCTACGGGGTGACCATCCTGTACACCTCGCCGACCCTGGTGCGCATGCTCATGCGCTTTGGCGTGCAGTATCCGCGCAAGAAGGACCTCTCGACCCTGCGCCTGCTGGGCAGCGTGGGCGAACCCATGAACCCCGAGGCCTGGGTCTGGCTCTACAAGTACATCGGCCGCTCGGAGTGCCCGATCATGGACACCTGGTGGCAGACCGAAACGGGCATGTTCATGATCAGCCCCCTGCCCATCTCGCTGCTCAAGCCCGGCTCGGTGAACAAGCCCCTGCCCGGCATCGAGGCCGACGTGGTCGACGGCCAGGGCCGCCCCGTGCCCCCGGGCAAGGGCGGGTTCCTGGTGCTCAAGCGGCCCTGGCCGGCCATGATGACCACCATCTACAAGGACCCCGAGCGCTACAGGAAATCCTACTGGGAGAAAATCCCCGGCGTGTACTACGCGGGCGACGTGGCCCGGCGCGACGAGGACGGCTACTACTGGCTCATGGGCCGCGCCGACGACGTGATGAACATCGCCGGGCACCGCATCGGCACCGCCGAGGTCGAAAGCGCCCTGGTGGCCCACCGCTGCGTGGCCGAGGCCGCCGTCATCGGCATCCCCGACAAGATCAAGGGCGAGGTGGCCAAGGCGTTCCTGATCCTGAACGACGGCTGGCAGAAGGACTTCGAAACCGCCGAGGACCTGGTGGCCGCCCTGCGGGCCCACCTGCGCCGCGAGCTGGGGCCCGTGGCCGTGGTCAAGTCCGTGGAGTTCCGCCAGACCCTGCCGCGAACAAGGAGCGGCAAGCTCATGCGCCGCATCCTGCGCGCCGAGGAGCTGGGCCAGGACCCCGGCGACACCTCCGTCCTCGAAGAGGACTAGGGCCGCGCGGCTGCCTTGCCCGTTTGCCATCGCCGCCTCTTGTGCTAGAATGGGGCAGGCTCCCCCGCCGGGGGGGCACACCCCACCGCAGCATCCAGGAGGCCGACCATGCTCCAGCGACCAGCCGCCCGCCGCGCCTGCGGGGCCCTGTACGCGGTCCTGCTGTGCGCCGTCCTGGCGGCCTGCGCCGAGCCCGTGCCCCTGACGGTGGGCTTCATCGGCCCCCTGGAGGGGCACTTCTCCGACCTGGGCGTCCAGGGCCGCAACGGCCTGACCCTGGCCCTGGAGGAGATCAACGCCGCGGGCGGCGTTCTGGGCCGCCCCCTGCGGCTGCTGGCCCGCGACGACAGCCAGGCGCCGGGGGCCGCGCGCGGCGCCGTCCTCGACCTCGCCGGCCAGGGGGTGCTGGCCGTGGTCGGGCCCATGACCAGCGCCCAGACCGTGGCCGCCCTGCCCGCAGCCGAAGAGGTCGGCATGGTCCTGCTCTCGCCCACCACCTCCACCCCCCTGCTCTCGGGTCGGCGGGACCACTTCTTCCGCGTCATCCCCGCCGCCACGACCTGGGCCCGGGGCATGGCCCGCCACTGCCTGGAGCAGGACGGCCTGGACCGCATCGCCCTGCTGACCGACATGGACAACGAGGCCTACGCCGCGCCCTACTCGGCCGCCTTCGCCGAGCAGTTCACCGCCGGGGGCGGCACCGTGGTCGCCCACCTGCGGGTCCTCTCCTCCCGGGCCGGGGACTGGGCCGACGCGGCCCGGGCCCTGGGCGGGCTTGGCGTCCCCGCGGCGCACGCGACCCTCTCCGCCCGCGACCTCGCGGCCCTGGCCCGCCAGCTGCGCCACCAGGGGCACAACCTGCGCCTGTACAGCTCCATGTGGGCCTGCACCAACGAGCTGCTCCAGGCCGCGGGCGACGCCTCGGAGGGGCTGCACTTCTCCACCTGCCACAGCGCCGACAACCCCCGGCCCGCCTTCCAGGACTTCGCGCGGCGCTACAGCGCCCGCTTCGGCTGGGAGCCGAACTTCGCCGCGACCCTGGGCTACGAGTGCGGCCTTGTCCTGGCCGAGGGCCTGCGCCGCGCCGGGGGCGACCCGGCCCGGCTGCCCGACGCGCTGACCAGCCTGGACCACTTCCCCGCCGTCGCCTCGCCCCTGGGCATCGACCAGTTCGGCGACGTGCGGCGGCCCTCGTTCATCGTGACCGTGGCCGGGCGCACCTTCAGGACCATCGCCACCATCGACGAGCCATGAACGCGCCGCCCCTGAACGCCATCATCGGCCGCAAGCTGCTGGCGCTGGTCCTGGCCCCGAGCCTGGCCTTCACCCTCGTGCTCGGCTCGCTCATCACCTACAGCCAGTATACCGAAATGCTCGGGCGCAACGCCGCCCTGGCCCAGTCCCTGGCCCGCTACACGGCTGCCTACATGGACGACGCCACCCACGCCCTGGCCCACGCGGCCCTGGACGACCCCGCAAAGCCCAGCGCGGCCCTGACCGCATCCCTGGCCAACCTCTACGCGGCCTTCCCCCGTTTCGACCGCCTGCTGTGGCTCGACCCCGACGCGGACATCGCCGCCGCCTATCCCGAGGGGCTCATCGGCCAGGACTTCCCCTTCCTGCCCGCCCCGGCGGAAGACGGGCGGAGCCTGTCGCGCCCGGCCTACGCCCCGGGAGCGGGCGGGCTGACCCTCTACGCCGCCCACTCCACCCCCAGGGGCTGGCGGGTGGTCGCCGAGCTGGACCTGACGACCCTGCGCGAGCACCTGGGCGACTTCGCCCCGCCCGGGCAGGCCACCCGCCTGCTGCTCGCCGACGCCTACGGCAACCTCATCGTGCATCCGGACGAGGCCCTGGTCCGCCAGCAGGCCAACGTGGGCGGCTGGCCGCTGTTCGCCGGGCTCGAAGGGCGGGAGCGCACCTCCGCCGTGTTCCGCCAGGACGGCGTGCTGTACGCCGGGGTGGTGGAGGTCCTGCCCGGGCTGGGCTGGCGCCTGGCCCTGTACACCCCCCTGCGCGAGGTGCTCATGCCCGCCTCGCGCACCGTGGCCGGGCTCATCCTGTTCCTGCTGGCGTTCTTCTCCCTCGTCGCGGCCAGCTTCCGCTACGAGCTGCGCCGCCGCGTGGTCGCGCCCCTGGCGGACTTCGCCGCCGCCCTGCAACAGGCCGCCCGGGGCGACTACCGCAACGCGGCCCTGTCCCGGGTCGACAGCTTCGCCGAGCTTGGCGTCATGGAGCGCGAGTTTGCCGCCATGGCCGCCATGATCGCCACGCGCGAGAGCGAACTGCGCAACAGCCACGCCTACCTGCGCAGCATCATCGACTCGCTGGTCAGCTCCGTGCTGGCCGTGGACGCCAATGCCCGCGTGAGCCTCATGAACACCGCCGCGGCGCGCATGTGCGGGCTGGACTCCCCGGACCATGCCTCGGGCCGCGATGTCTACGAGCTCTTCCCCGTCCTTTGCCAGGTGCGCGGCAACCTGGAGGCCGCCCTGGCCTCGGGCCGCGCGAGCGCCCGGGAGCGCCAGCCCTGCGCCAGCGGCGGGCGCAGCGCCTTCTACGACCTGTCCTTCGCGCCCCTGGCCAGCGGGGGCAAGGGCGGGGCGGTGATACGCATCACCGACGTGACCACCCGCGCGCAGATGGAAGAGGTCATGATCCAGTCCGAAAAGATGCTCAGCGTGGGCGGCCTGGCGGCGGGCATGGCCCACGAGATCAACAACCCCCTGGGCGGCATCCTGCAAAGCACCCAGAACATCCAGCGGCGCATCGGCCCGGGGCTGCCCGCCAACGACCGCGCCGCCGCCGACCTGGGCACCGACGTGGGCACCGTCCGGGCCTACCTGGAGCGGCGCGGCGTGCTGCGCATGCTCGACGGGATCAACGAGTCGGGCAAGCGCGCCGCGGCCATCGTCGCCAACATGCTCAACTTCAGCCGCCGCACAACCTCGCGCCACGCGCCCACCGACCTGCACGCCCTCATCGAGCGCACCCTGACCCTGGCCGCCAGCGACTTCGACCTCAAGAAGCGCTACGACTTCCGCAAGATCGCCATCACGCGCGACTTCGACCCCGCCCTGGCGGCGGTGCCCTGCGTGGCCACGGAAATCGAGCAGGTCCTGTTCAACCTGTTCAAGAACGCGGCCCAGGCCATGAGCGGCATGCCCGCGCGCCCCGGACGGCCGGCCATCACCGTCGCCACCCGCGCCGGGGACGGCTACGCCGAGATCCGCGTGCGCGACAACGGCCCCGGCGTCGGCCCCGAAAACCGCAAGCGCATCTTCGAGCCCTTCTTCACCACCAAGCCCCCCGGCGACGGCACGGGCCTGGGCCTGTCCGTGTCCTATTTCATCATCACCAGCAACCACAAGGGCACCTTCACCCTGGAATCCGGACCCGGGGGCGGCGCCGAGTTCATCATCCGCCTCCCGCTGGCCCCCCCCCGCCCCGGCCCCGGACGGCCAGGACGCCGCAGGCGCCCCGGACGACCAGGGCCGGGACGCCTGAGTCCGGCCCGGGCTCAGCCCAACTCGACGCTGCGGACAAAGGCCCTGCGCAGGGCGTCCATGATATGCCCCCGGACGGCGGTGCGGTCGAAGTGGGCCAGGGCCGCAGTGGTCGTCCCCGCCGGGGCGGTGGACATCTCCTTCAGCATGCTGACATGCTTCGGGGACCCCTCCGCCATCAGGCTCGCCCCGCTGAACAGCCCCTTGACCATAGCCGCGGCGTCCCCGCGGTCCAGGCCGAGCTCCACACCGCCTTCGATCATGGCCTCCATGAAATAGAACACCAGCGCCGGGCCGGAACCGATGACCGCCGTGAAGGCGTCGAAGAGCTCCTCGTTCAGGACATGCACACTGCCCAGGCTGGCGAACATGTCCCGGGCAAAGGCCTTCTGCGGCCCGGTGAGGCCGGGGTCGTCCAGGCACAGCGCGGTGACCCCGCGCCGGACCAGGACCGGGGAGTTGGGCATGGCCCGAACGACCGGACAGGCGCCGCCCACGCCACGGTGCAGCGCCTCCCGGGTCAGCCCGGCGGCCAGGGAGACCAGGAAATGGCTGCGGGACAGGACCGGCTCCAGCAGGGGCCAGACCGCGGGGGCCTGTTGCGGCTTGACGGCCAGGATAACACATTCCGACCGCCGCGCCAGCTCCTCCACGTCGGCGCAGGGAACGAGGCCCGTTTCCCGCGCCAGGGCCTCCAGGGCGCTCCTGGTCCGGTTCAGGCCGTACATGACGAGATCGTCCCGCCCCGCCAGCGCCCGGATGATGGCGCCGCCCATGTTTCCTGTGCCGATGAATCCAATGCGCATGGCAATCCTCCCGTGTCAGTGTGCCAGGATGGTCCGCGCGGCGGCGCGCATGCCGCCCGCCGGGCCAACGGCGTGCCGCAGCTCTCCCAGCCGGACGCGCAGCCCCCGCAGCGCGGCGGGAGCGTGCAGCCAGGCGGCGGCATGACGACCCAGGTTCTCCGCCGTGGCCCGCTCCTGGAGGTATTCCGGAAATATTTCCTGGCCCGACACGATGTTGGCCAGGCAGATGAACCGCGAAAGGGCCCGCTGGCGCAGAAGGAACGCGGCGGGCCGGTCCAGCTTGTAGGCCACGATGGTCGGCGTCCCGATGAGGGCGGTTTCAAGGGTTGCCGTCCCCGACGCGGCCAGGACCAGGCTGGCCGAACGGATCATGCGAAAGCGCTCTTGCGGCTCCACCACGCGTGCCGCCAGGCCGGGGGGCCAGTATTTGAGCAGGAACGCCCTGTCGATGCCCGGCGCGCGGGCGATGGAGAACACCACTCCGGGGTGCTGGCGGCGGATCATGGCGGCGGCCTCGGCGAACACGGGCAGCAGAAAGGCCACCTCCTTGCGTCGGCTGCCCGGCATCAGGCCCACCCGGTTGTGCTCCGGGGCCTGGCGGTCGAGCCGTTCCAGGGGGATGATGTCGTGGAGCGGGTGCCCGGCGTACTCGGCCCGGCAGCCCCGGTCCCGGAAATACTCCGGCTCGAAGGGCAGCCCGCAGATGACCGTGCGCACATGCTCGCGCAGTATGTCGATGCCCCCCTGCCGCCAGGCCCAGAGCTGCGGGGCCATGAAATAATAGACGGGGATGCCCTGGGCGTGGGCCGCCTTGGCCAGGGGCAGGTTGAAGTCCGGGCAGTCGACCATGACCACCGCGTCCGGCCGGTCGCGCATCCAGTGGGCGGTGATTTCGCGCCGCAGGCGGACGATGTCCGGAATGGCGCGCAGGACGTGGAGAAAACCGGAAAAGCATATCCGGCTCATGGGGAAGTGTACGCTGGCCCCGGCCCGGGCCAGCATGGGGCCGCCCAGGCCCCCGATCTCCAGCGCAGGGCGCTGGCGCAGCAGCTCGGCGGCCAGC
>NZ_JALNWM010000058.1 GCF_023230885.1 Desulfocurvus sp.
CCCTTTTTTCCGCTGGGAAAAGGGGGGTTCCCCCTCCTCCCGCCGCCGCGCGCACCTCCCGCCGCCGCGCGCGTCGCCCGGCCGCGCCGTTTCCCCGTTTCGCTACGCGAACATCTTGCCGGGGTTGAGGATCAGCCCGGGGTCGAAGGTGTCCTTGAGGGCGCGTTGCAGGCGCATGGAGGCCGGGGACAGTTCCAGGGGCAGGAAGCGTTGCTTGGCCCTGCCGATGCCGTGTTCGCCGCTCATGGTGCCGCCCGTGGCGACCACCTGGCGCAGCAGTTCGGTGACGCAGGCTTCCAGGGCGTCGTCCGCGCCCGTGGGGGCGGTGATGTTGATATGGATATTGCCGTCGCCCGCGTGGCCGAAGGCGTAGATGGTCAGGCCGTGGCGCCGCTCCAGGGCGGGCAGGGTCTCGACGAAGGCGGCGATGCGCGCCAGGGGCAGGACCACGTCTTCGGAGACATAGACGGGGGCGGACTCGTGGATGCGCAGGGAGACCTGGCGGCGGACGTTCCACAGCTGCGCGCGGCTCTGCTCGTCGGGTGCGGGGATCTGGTGCAGGGCGCCCCGGGCGGCGCACACGGCGGCCACGCGCTCCATGTCCCGGGCGGCGGCGGCGGCCGAGCCGTCGGTTTCCAGCAGCAGCAGGGCCGCGCCCGGGGGCGGGGGCGGGTCCAGGGGCAGCATGTCGCCCACCAGGGCCAGGCAGCGGCCATCCAGGAACTCCACGGCGCTGGGCGTGACCCCGGCGGCCATGACGGCGGCCACGGCGCTCATGGCCTCGCCCAGGGAGGGGAACACGGCCACGCGGGCCAGGGTGGCCTCGGGCAGGGGCACCAGGCGCAGCCACAGGCGGGTGATGACGCCCAGGGTGCCTTCGGAGCCGACCAGGAGCTGGGCCAGGTCGTAGCCGACCACGCCCTTGCGGGTGGCGACCCCGGCGCGGACGATCTCCCCCGAGGGCAGCACGGCTTCCAGGCCCAGGACGTAGTTCCGCGTGACGCCGTATTTGACGCAGGCCGGGCCGCCCGCGTTGGTGGCGGCGGTGCCGCCCAGGGTGGCGGTGTCCAGGCTGGCGGGGTCGGGCGGGTAGAACAGGCCCCTGGCGGCGGCGGCGCGGCGCAGGTCGGCCACGATGACGCCGGGCTCGGCCACGGCCAGGAGGTTGGCGGGGTCGATGTCCAGGATGCGGTTCATGGCCGAGAGGTCGAGGACCACGCCGCCGTGTACGGCCAGGGCCCCGGCGGCCAGTCCGGTGCCCGCGCCGCGCGGGGTCACGGCGAAGCGCAGTTCGGCGGCCAGGCGCAGCAGGTCGGCCACATGGCGGGCCGAGGCGGCGCGGACCACGGCCTCGGGCCGGTGGACCTCGGCGGATGCATCGCGCGAGGCGGCGTCGAGGGTCTGGGTGTCGGTGCGCACGGCGTCGGGGCCCAGGGCGGCGCGGATGCGCTCCAGGGTTTCGGGGCCCAGGGCGGCGTAGGCTGGTTGTCCGGGGGCGGGAGGGGTCATGGCGCGGCCTCGTAAGGGGGGCTGGGGGCCGGGGCCGGGCGGTCAGTCGCGCGGGCGCTCGAAGCCGGGGATGCTCATGCGGTCTTCCAGCCAGCGCAGCAGCCACACGGCCAGGGTCACCAGCAGCAGGTAGTACACGGCCACGGTGGCGTAGGCCTCGATGGGCCGGAAGGTGGCCTTGGCGATGCTGCGCGCGGTGCCGGTCAGCTCGTTGACGGTGATGATGGACGCCAGGGAGGAGTACTTGATGAGGTAGACGACCTCGTTGCCGCAGCCGGGCAGGGCGCGGCGCACGGCCTGGGGCAGCACGACGTGCAGCACGGTCTGCATGGGGTTCATGCCCAGGGCGCGGGCGGCCTTGATCTGCCCGGAGCGGATGGAGAGCAGCCCGCCGCGGATGTATTCCGACTGATAGGCCGCGCTGCACAGGGCGAACCCGAGGATGGATGCCTGCATGGCGTCCAGGACGATGGCGAAGCCGCCGACGCGGATGTAGGGCAGGGCGAAATACCAGAAATAGAGCTGCACCACCAGGGGCGTGCCCCTGAACAGGGAGACGTAGGCGTCGGCCACGCGGCGCACGGGCTTCGGGCCGTAGACGCGGATGGCGCCGGTGATGACGCCGAGCAGCGCGCCGTAGAGGGCCGAGGGCACGATGAGCCGGGCGCTGACCAGGAGCGCCGCGTTCAGCCCGGGCATGACCCGCTCTGAGGCGAAGAGCCAGTATTCCTCAAGCATGGCTAGACGGGCTCTCCCGTAAGCTCGTTGATCTTGGCGCAAAAGGCCTTGGTGCGGGTGCAGGCCCCGGGGGCCAGCAGGGCGGCCGGGGAGTCGTGCTCGATGATGGCGCCCTGCTCCATGAACACGAACTCCGAGGCCAGCTGCGCGGAGAAGGTGATCTGGTGGGTGGCCATGATCATGGTCATGCCGGCGGTGGCCAGGTCCTTGACCACGGCCAGCACCTCGCCGATGAGCTCGGGGTCCAGGGCGCTGGTGGGCTCGTCCAGGAGCAGGACCTTGGGGTCCATAGCCAGGGCCCGGGCGATGGACACGCGCTGCTTCTGCCCGCCGGACAGCTGGGCCGGGTAGAGCCCGGCCTTGGCCGCCAGGCCCACGCGGTCCAGCTCGGCCATAGCGCGGTCGGTGGCGTCCTTGCGCGACATGCCGCGGACCCGGGTCAGGGCGATGCGCACGTTGCCCAGGGCGCTCAGGTGGTCGAAGAGGTTGAAGTCCTGAAAGATCATGCCCACCTGCTGGCGGTAGGCATACAGCTCGCGCTTCTTGTGGCCGAGGATCTCCACCCCGTCGAGCCAGATGCGCCCGGAGTCGGGGGGAATCAGGAAATTCATGCATTGCAGCAGGGTGGACTTCCCGCCGCCCGAGGGGCCGATGAGCACCTTGAGTTCGCCCTTGCGCAGGGTGAGGGTGGCGTCCTTGAGCACATGGTTGGTGCCGAAGCTCTTGTTGAGCTTCTCCACGCGCAGGATCTCCTGGTTCTGGCCCTTGGCCTGGCTTGCGACACTCATCACACGGAACCTTCCTGTGAATAGCCCTTGATGCGCACCCGGCGTTCCAGCCCGCGCAACAGGCGCAGCCCGATCCAGGTCAGGATGAAGAAAAGCACCCCGGCGAACAGGGCCATGGCCACCGGCTCGTGGGTTCGCCCGGCCACCGAGCGGGTGCGGGCCATGATCTCCTGGACGCTGATGACCATGACCAGGGCCGAATCCTTGAGCAGGATGGAGAACTCGTTGGACCAGCCGGGGATGGACAGGCGCAGGGCCTGGGGCAGCACGATGCAGGAGATGGCCTGCGTGTCGGTCATGCCCAGGGCGCGGGCGGCCTTGAGCTGCCCGGCGGGCAGGGACTGGATGGCCCCGCGGAATATCTGCGACTGGTAGGCCGCGCTGGTCAGGCCAAGGACGATGACCCCGGCGAGGAAGGCGCTGTCCAGCCCCAGGTGGGGCAGGATCCCGAAATAGAAGAGGAAGATCAGCACCAGGATGGGCACGCCGCGGAACAGCCAGACGTAGAGCACCACCAGCCGCCGGGCCAGGGTCCGGCCGTAGACCTGGATCACGGCCAGGGGCACGCCCAGCACGAAGCCCAGGGCCAGGGCCCCGACGATGAGGCCCACGGTGACCCAGACCCCGCCGAGCATGTAGGGCAGGGAGTCGATGATGGCGCGAAGGGCTTTTTCGAAATTCATGGTTCCGCCTTGGGGGGGGGTGCCGGACAATGCGAACCGCCCGGACGGGTTCGGGATACCCGAACCCGTCCGGGCGGTCAAATGGCTCCGGTCAGCCCGGGGCTAGTGGATGTCCCACTTGGCCTTGAGCTCTTCCCAGTAGGGGTCGGCCATGAGCAGCTTGAGGCCCTCGTTGAGGGTCTTCAGCAGCTCGGCGTCGTCCTTGCGCACGGCGTAGCAGTAGTTCTCGGGGGCGGCGTCGAAGGTTCCGCCGACCTTGTAGTCGGTGCCCTTCATGACTTCGTAGGCGATGGTGCTGTCCATGCCCGAGCCGACGATGCGGCCCAGGGGCAGGTCCTGCATGGACAGGTCGGTGGAGTCGTACTGCACCAGCTCGAACTTGTAGCCGTCCTTCTTGACCAGCTCCTCGAGCAGCGCGGCGGTGACGGTGCCGCGCTGGACGCCGACCTTCTCGCCGGAGGTGAGCAGCTCGTCCAGGCTGCGGGCCTCGTCGGCGCGCACGACCAGCACCTGGGTCACGGAGTAGTAGGGGATGGTGAAGTTGACGATCTTGGCGCGCTCGGCCGTGGCGCTCATGCCCGAGGCGATGAAGTCGATCTTGCCCGCGTTCAGGGCGGGGATGATGCCGTCCCAGTCGGTGGGCTGGTGGGTGACCTTGAAGCCCATCTTGGCGGCGATCCAGTCCACGGCCTCCACGTCGAAGCCGGCGGGCTTGCCGTCCTTGTCCACGAAGCCGAACGGCGGGAAGCCGAAGTCGATGCCGTTGACGAGCACCTTGTCGGAGGCGGCGGCGCCGCAGACCAGCATGAAGCTGACCAGCACGGCGGCGGCAAGCGTGACGAGTTTCCTACCCATGACCTCACTCCTTTGCATGACATGCAGATAAATGACGTGACCGCACCCGCCCGCGACGGGGACCGCCGGGGCGCCCAATCGATAATCCAGACGAAACCACCGGATAGCAGACCCCCGGGCCCCGGGCAAGAACAAAGCGCAAGGCGGAGCCCGGGTCCGCCGGAGCGGCGCGAGGCGGAGCCCGGGCCGGGGCCGTCAGCCGCGCGGGGCATCCTTGCGGACGCAATGCGGCGAAAGATCCGTTTTCGCCACTTTTCTTCCTGAAGTCGGCGTGTTAGGGCAGAGCGGTTGCACTCCAAGAGAAGGAACGCCCATGCCCATCCCGTCTCCGGTTCCGCTCCCGATCCGCGCGCTGGCCGCGGCCTGCGCCCTGGCCTGGGTGCTGGCCTGGGCGCTGGGCGCCGCGGGCGCCGCGCGGGCCCAGCAGGCCGACGGGCCCGCAGCGACGACCTACATCACCGAGCAGTACTACCCCTACAGCTACACCGCCGACGGCACGGTCCGCGGCCTGTCCGCCGACCTGCTGCGGCTGGTCTGGCGGCACATGGGCGTGGCCGAGCAGCCCATCCAGGTGCAGCCGTGGGCGCGGGCCTACGAGGCGGGGCGCACGCGGCCGGGCACGGTGGTCTTCGGCATGGCCCGCACGCCCGGGCGCGAACGCCTTTTCAAGTGGGCCTGCCCCATCGACACGGTGCGCTTCGCCCTCTTTGCCCGCGCGGCGGACAAGGCGCGCATCCTGGTTTCGGCCGACATGAAGACCCTGGTGGTGGGCACGGTGCGCGACGACGTGGCCGAGGCGGCCCTGCTGGAAACGGCACGGCCCGTGCGCATCGAGCCCGTGGCGGACATGGAGCTCAACCTGCGCAAGCTCGACGCGGGGCGCCTGGACCTGGTGGCCTATGAGGCCCGGAGCATGCCCCGCCTGCTGCGGAGCCTGGGCCGCGACCCCGCCGGATACGCCGAGGTCATACCCCTGAGCGAGACGGATACCTGCTACGCCTTCCACCGCGACACGGCCGACGAGGTGGTGGCGCGCTTCCAGCGGGCCCTGGACGCCGTGCGGGCCGGGCCGGAATACGCCCGGCTGCGGCGGCTCTACCTGGAGTGAATCACGACGCCTCGGGGGGGCGTCCGCCCCGGCCCAGCTCCGGGGCAGGCGGCAGGCGAACCCGGCGGCGGCCTCGGCGTCCAGGGGCCGGGAATAGTAATACCCCTGGAAATACTCGCAGTGCAGCTCCTCCAGGGCCTGCTGGTGGCGCCAGCGCTCCACGCCCTCGGCGATGACCTCCAGGCCCAGGGAGTGGGCCAGGTTGATGATGGCCCGCACGATCTCGCGGTTCTCCGCCGACTCGTCCATGCCGCGCACGAAGGACAGGTCGATCTTCAGCGAATCCAGGGGCAGGCGCTGCAGGTAGCTCATGGACGAATAGCCCGTGCCGAAGTCGTCCACGCTGATGCGCACCCCGCGCGCCCGCAGGGCCGAGAGCTTGTCGATGGCCATTTCGGCGCTTTGCATGATGGCCGTCTCGGTGATCTCCAGCTTCAGGCGGTCCGGCGGCAGCCCCGTTTCGGCGAGCACGTCCAGCACGCGGGAGACCAGATCGGCCTGGGCGAACTGGCGGCCCGACACGTTGACCGCCAGCAGCACGGCCTCGCCGCCGGGCACGGTCTGGCGCCACTGGACGAAGGCGCGGCAGGCCTCGCGCAGCACCCACATGCCCAGGGCCGCGATCTGCCCCGAGTCCTCGGCCACGGGGATGAACTCGTCCGGGGGCAGCAGGCCCCGCCCGGGGTGGCGCCAGCGCACCAGCGCCTCCAGGGCGTAGAGCCGGGCCTGGCCGTTCAGGCTGATGATCGGCTGGTATTCCAGGAACAATTCGCCCTCGCGCATGGCCCGTTCCATGTCGTTTTCCAGGGTCAGGCGCAGGGCGGCGCGGTCGAGCATCCCGGGGGTGAAGACCTTGAAACGGTCGCGGCCCGACTCCTTGGAGCGGTGCATGGCCACGTTGGCCCGCTGGATCAGGTCCTCGGGGCTCTGGCCGCCGCCGGGGCCCAGGGCGATGCCGATGCTGGCCGACACGCGCACCTCGTGGCCGTCGCAGGCAAAGGGCCTGCGCATGCTCTCGCGGATGCGCTTGACCACGCGCATGGCCTTTCGCGGCGACTCCAGCTCTTCGAGCAGCACGATGAACTCGTCGCCGCCAAAGCGCGACACGGTGTCCAGGTCGCGCACGCACTTGCGCAGGCGGCGGGCGACCTCCATGAGCAGCCGGTCGCCGAAACGATGGCCCAGGCAGTCGTTGATGACCTTGAAGCGGTCCAGGTCGACGAACAGCACGCCGAAAAGATACTGCTCCCGGCGCTTGCCGCGCTCCAGGGCGCGCCAGATACGGTCGGTGCACAGCACGCGGTTGGCCAGCCCGGTCAGCGGGTCGTGCAGGGCCTGGTGGCGCAGTTCGTCCTCCATCTTCTTGCGCATGGTGATGTCCACCAGGGAGCCCTCGACGTGGGTCACCTGGCCGCCCGCGTCGCGGATGAGCTGGGCAGACAGGCTGGCCCAGATGGGCGTGCCGTCGCGGCGGACCATCTGGACCTCCACGGCGGTGGCCTTGCCCTGGGCGCGCAGCTGGGAGAAGACGGCCTCGCGGTCCGCCGGGGAACGCCAGGGCAGACACGCGCGCGCGGGGGCCAGCAGCTCCTCGGGCGAGGCGTAGCCCAGGATGCGGGCCAGGGACGGGTTGGCGTTCAGGCAGGCGCCGTCCTCGGCGGTCTGGAAGATGCCCTCGATGGCGTTCTCGAAGATGGAGTGGTACTGCCGCTCGGCCCGGCGCAGCTCCCGGTTCACGCGGTGCAGCTCGGCCTCGCGCTGGGCCACGGCGGCGCTCATGGCGCTGAAGTGCCCCGCGATCTCCTCCAGCTCGGCATGCTCGGCCTCCAGGGTGCCGCGGTAGTCGCCCCGGGCCACCCGCCGCGCCTCCTGGCCCAGGCGCTCCAGGGGCTTGCGCAGGAACACGCGCAGCAATATCCCCGCCCCCAGCAGCACCACGCACATGGTCAGCAGCAGGCCCGCCAGCAGGCTCCAAAGCAGGGTTTCCAGCCCGCGTTCGTGAGCCTCCATTGAGTAGGATATCCCCACATGGCCGATGGTCACGCCGCCGTGGCGCACCTCGCGGGCGCGGGTCACCGTGGGGCCCCCGCGCCCCTTGTCCTGCTCGAAAAGCACCAGGCCCTGGCTGTCCACGATGCGCACGGCCTCCACTTCCCCGTTCTGGGCGAAGGCCTGGCCCACCAGCCGCACCCCGGTGGCGTCCAGGTTCCACACGGGCAGGGACAGCACCTCGGCGGCCTTGGCCGTGGCCTCGTCGGCCCGGGCCTCCAGGTCGCGCAGGGATTCGCCGCGCTGCCAATGATAGATGTAGAGCACAAGCAGCAGGATCGCCAGCAGCACCCCGGCGGCCAGGGACAGGGACAGGTCGCGCGAGATGGACCTGCGCAGGAAAAGGATGGAACTATTGCGGCGTGGGTGCGTGTGCATCGTGGCGCCAGCCTCCGGGGACGGAATGGACCGCTCCTGCGCCGGGGAGCGGCTGTAGAATGATTCTACCCTCCCCGGCGCGAAAAGACAACGATGCCGCACGACATGCTTCGGCCCCCTGCCCCGGGCCGGGATGCGACGCCGACGACGGCGCCCGCGGCTGGCCGCGCACGCGCCGGATGGCCTCTGCGGCCCGGAGGAACGGCGAAAACAGCCAGCACATATCGTTTTCCACTTGCCGATATGGCGCCGCCGGGCGTCCTGCTTGCCCACAGCCCGCTGCCGCGTCCGCGCCGCGCGCCTGCACCCTGCGTCCGCGTCCGCAGCCCATCGTGCCAGGTCCACCGCCCATCCCGGCGAAGACGCCCCTCCCGCAGGGCGCCACGCCAAGCGCCGACCGGCCGTACCGAAGTCGCCGCGCCCCTGCCGCCCGCAAGGAATCGTGGCCGCGCCCGTCTTCGCATCCACGCCCGCCCCCACACCTCCGTCAAGACCCCGGACCTTCGATTCAGGGGACGACCACCTTGTCGCCCAGCCGCGCCACACCCGCCGGGCATCGCGGCCAGCGCCACGCCCCGGGCCAGCGAAGGCGGAACCGCCCCCTTCCGCGCCAGCATCACGGTCGCCGCCCCGCCCGGGCCCCGCTGCACTTCGCGCCTGCGCGCCTCCGCCCTCCGGCCGGCCTTCCCCGGCGCCGCCTCCCGCGCCCCTTCATTGACTTTGAAACTCAATATCAATATGGTGCCCGAAATCTTCCGGAGGAACCCCGCCATGAAACCGTCCGCCATAGCCCTGGCCCTGCACACGCTGCTGGCCATCCGCCAGCCCGCCTTCCTGTGGGGGCCGCCCGGGGTGGGCAAGAGCCAGGTGGTGGCCCAGGTGGCCGCCGCCCTCGACATGGAGCTGGCCGACGTGCGCGCCGTGCTCCTGGATCCCGTGGACCTGCGCGGCATCCCGCGCTTCGACGACTCGGGGGCCACGGTCTGGTGCCCGCCCGCCTTCCTGCCGCGCCGGGGCAGGGGCATCCTGTTCCTGGACGAGCTGAACGCCGCCCCGCCCCTGGTGCAGGCCGCCTGCTACCAGCTCATCCTGGACCGCCGCCTGGGCGAATACCACCTGCCCGAGGGCTGGACCGTGCTGGCCGCCGGCAACCGCGAGTCCGACCGCGCCGTGACCCACCGCATGCCCTCGGCCCTGGCCAACCGCATGGTCCACCTGGACTTCGAACCCGACCTGGACGACTGGCTGGCCTGGGCCGAGGAGGACGGCATCGACCCGCGCATCCGGGCCTTCCTGCGCTTCCGCCCCAAGCTGCTGCACGCCTTCGACCCCCGGGCCGAAGACAAAGCCTTCCCCTCGCCGCGCTCCTGGGCCTTCGCCTCGCGCATCCTCAAGGCCGCCCCGGGAGCCGACGCCGCCCCCGGGCTGCTGCGCGGCGCCGTGGGCCCCGGGGCCGCCGCCGAGCTGCTCGGGTTCCTGGACATCTGCCAGCGCATGCCCGACCCCGACACCGTGCTGGCCGATCCGGGCGGCGTGCACCTGCCCGAGGACCCCGCCGTGATCTGCGCCCTGTGCGAGTCCGTGGCCCGCAAGGCCAGCGACGAGACCATGCCCGGCCTGGCCGTGCTGGCCGCGCGCCTGCCAGTGGAGTTCGGCGTGCTGCTCATGCGCGACGCCGCCGCCGTGCGGCCCTCGGTGGTGGAAACCGAGGCCTTCCGCGGCTGGGCCTGCGCCAACAGCGACGTGCTGGTCTGACGCCCGTGGACGCCCAGGCCCGACACAGGCTGACCAAGGCCCGCGCCGAGCTGGTCATGGACCATCCCTTCTTCGCCCACCTGGCCCTGCGCCTGGACCTGCGCGAGGACCCGGGCTGCGCCTCGGCGTGGTCCGACGGGCGCACCCTGGGCTACAACCCCGCCTATGTGCGCGCCCTGACCCCGGCCATGACCAAGGGCCTGCTCTGCCACGAGGTGCTGCACCTGGCCTGCGGCCACCACCTGCACCGGGGCCGGCGCGACCCCGGGCTGTGGAACATGGCCTGCGACTACGCCATAAACCCCGTGCTGCGGGAGGCCGGGCTGACCCTGCCCCCGGGCTTCCTGGACGACCCGGCCCACCACGGCCGGGGCGCCGACGCCATCTACGCCGCCCTGGCCGCGCGCCACGACGAGACCAGGGCCGCAGCCCTGGGCGGCAGGGCCCAGGCCGCCCAGGCCCCGGCGGAGCAGCCCGACGCGGGCTCGCCGGGCCAGGAGTCCCCCGCCGCCGGGCAGGGCGGGGGCGGCGGAACGGGCGACGACCCCCCCCGCCCCGGGCAGGACGGCCCGGGCGCGGCGGGCGGCTCCGCGGGCGGCCAGGACCCCGCCGACCCCGGCCAGGGCGGCGACCCGGGCATGAGCGGCGAGGTGCGCGACGCCCCGGCCCCGCCCCCCGGCGGGGCCGACAGCGCCCAGGCCCTGGAGCGCGAGCGCGAATCGTGGCGGACCTCCCTGGCCCAGGCCCTGCACAAGGCCCGCCAGTGCGGCGGGCTGCCCGGGGGGCTGGAGCGGCTGCTGGGCCGGGCCCGGGCCGGACCCTGGGCTGGCGCGAGCTGCTGCGCCGCTTTGTGGACCACGCGGCGCGCAACGATTTCTCCTGGGTGCGGCCCAACCGGCGCATGCTGCACGCCGGGCTCTACCTGCCCGGGCTGGACAGCCGCGAGCTGGACGGGCTGGCCGTGGCCGTGGACGTGTCGGGCAGCATCCTCCAGGCCGAGCTGGACGCCTTCGCCGCCGAGCTGGGCGCCGTGCTGGAGGAGTTCGACACCACCCTGACCCTGCTGACCTGCGACGCGGCCCTGACCCGCCAGGAGCGCCTGGGCCGCGCCGACCTGCCCCTGGAGTTCGCGGCGCGCGGCGGCGGCGGCACGGACTTCCGCCCGCCCTTCGCCCGCCTGCGCGACGACGGGGCCCGCCCCTGCTGCCTGATCTATTTCACCGACCTCGAATGCGCGCGCTTCCCCGAGGAGCCGGACTACCCCGTGCTGTGGGTCACGCCCAACGCGGGGCACACGCCGCCGCCCTTCGGCGAGGTGCTGCTCATGGAGCCCGACCAATGCACATGACCTGGAAGATAACCAAGAAACGCGGCAATTTCCGCCCCGTGCTGCACTACACCCTGACCCTCACGGAATACGAGCGCGACCTGGCCCTGCCCGCCGTGCGCATCCAAAGCCCCATCCCCAAGCCCCCCGACGCGGGCTGGGCCCATTGCTGGCCCGGCCAGAACGAGCGCGGCGACTGGCGGCCCTCGGAATTCCACCTGCTCATGACCCCCTCGCACAAGACCGGCGAGGCCAGCGACAGCCTCAGGCTGCCCTGGCGCGCGGACAACGCCTACCCCGAGGTGGAGCGGGCCTTCGCCATGCTGCGCGAGGCCTTCGAGGCCGCCCTGGCCCAGGCCGTGGACAGCGCGCCCCTGGACCTTGCGGGCAGCCTGGAGACCTCCGAGGCGGCCCGGCGGCACATGGCCCCGGCCCTGGCGGCCCAACGCCTGCTGCGCGCCGTGCGCCCCTGACCCCTGCGGGCGCCCGCCCGGCGCCCCCGCCCAACGCCCCGCCCGGCGCCCCCGCCCAACGCCCCGCCCGGCGCCACTCCCGGCGCCACCCCGTCCGCCACCCGGCCCCTGCGCCGGGTGGCGGATCGCTTTTCCAGCCCGCCCGGCGCATTCGCTTTTGAAGCGTACTTTTCGCCTCCCCGCGAGACACGAACACGCCTTTGCCCATATCATAGTTACAGCCTTGGCCTTCCCGTCGCGGCGGCCCTCGCCGGGCCCAACAGACATGCCCGCCTATATATAATGACGTTTTAAGGCCGCCCTGCGTACATATCCACTATGCGCCAATCCGAATAGCGTGATAAAATTGCCCCCCATGCACGACAGGCCGCTCTCTTCCTTCAACAAGATCGACACGGATAATGTCGACACGATACGCGAATCCATCGTGCGCTCGTACTGTGGAACAGAAATCGATATCGATCGCAAGGATGGTATACATGGTATCCACAACTGCATCGAACTCGGCTGCGTCGCCATCCACTATGGGGATCTGAATACTGGATTCTCGCTGTGCGGAGGGCCGTTTTGGCAGATGCCCATCCTGCATCTGCCCCTGGCGGGGCAACTGGTCGTCCAGAGCCGGGGAACGCGCCTGGTCTGCTCTCCGGGAACCCGCGGCGCCCTGCTCGGCTTTCCGCACCCCGTGTCCATCAGCCAGCACCTGGGCTACAGGGCCCTGCGCCTGCACATCCGCCGCCACGCCCTGGAGGACGCCCTGGCGCGCATGCTCGGCGTCCCGCCCCGCGGGCCGCTGCGCTTCCTGCCCGCCGTGGACCTCTGCGCCGCCGGCCCGCGCCATCTGCTCGCCATGCTCCTGCGCCTGGCCGACCTCTTCGACCACGACCCCGCCATGCTCCTGCAACCCTTCCTGACCGAGCGCTACGCCGACCTGCTGCTGGCCGCCGCCCTGACCTGCCTGCCCCACAACCACCTGCCCCTGCTGGACGCGGACCCGCCGCCCGGGGTGCCCAAGGTGGTGCGCCTGGCCGAGGAATACCTGGAGGCCAACGCCGACAAACCCGTGCGCATGGGCGACCTGGCCCGGGTGGTGGGCATGGGCACACGCTCCATCCAGCTGGCCTTCCAGCGCCACCGGGGCTACTCGCCCAGCCATTTCCTGCGCGAATGCCGCCTGGGGCGCGCGCGGCGGATGCTGGTCCAGGCCGCCCCGGGAACCACAGTCCTGGCCGTGGCCCTGGCCTGCGGCTTCGGCTCCCAAAGCCACTTCACCCTGTGCTACCGCAGGCGCTTCGGCGAAACGCCCTCCGAAACCCTGCGCGCGGGCGCGGGGGCGCCGCCCGCACTTTTCGTCCCCGCAAGCCTTTTTTAGGCGCACCCTTCGCAATACGCACGATTCTTGCGCATATGCGAAAGACACGCGCTCGCCCTCTGGGGCACTGTCCCATCATGCCGACCCCCGCTTCCATCCGGAAGAATCCACGGGGGCGGTCGCCGTACGCACTTGCCGGAGGAGCGCCATGTTCAAGAAAAACCTCGGGACCGTTCTCATCGCCTCGGTCACCCTGGCCGTGGTCCTGGCCGTGTCGGGGATCGTCGTCTACGTTTCGCAGTCCACCTACGGCCTGGCCCTGACCCAGCAGCGCCAGGCCATGGCCCAGACTTCCGCCACCGCCCTGTCCGCCCTGCACATGTACATGGGCAACGTCCAGGGCATGGCCATGACCCTGGCCGAACGCCGCGTGGTGCGCGAAGCCCTGGAAGGCGACGCGGGCACGCTGAGCGAAGACCTGCGCGCCTACCTGGCCGAGGCCGAGAACCTGTGGGGCGTGGTGGTCTTCGACCGCACGGGCGCCGTCGTGCTCGGGCTGTCGTCCGGCGGCGACAACCTGGCGGGCAAGGCCCTGGAAGAGCGGGCCTATGTGCAGGCCATCCTGGGCGGCGCGGACCTGTTCGTGCCCCGGCGGCTGCTCGAGGTCGAGGGCCGGGGCGGCAAGACCCTGGTCTTCCCCCTGGCCAAGGCCGTGCATGCCCAGGACGGGCGGCTCCTGGGCGGGGTCTGCCTGCTGCCCCGCTGGGAGGACTTCACCAAGGCATTCATCGACCCCCCGCGCTTTGGCGAGCGCGGCTACGGCTTCATGCTCGACGGCGAGGGCCGCCTCATCGCCCACGCCACGGACAAATCCCTGCTGCTCACCTCCCAGGCGGGCGAATCCTTCATCCAGCAGGCCCTGAAGACCCAAAACGGCGACATGTTCTACGACTGGAGAGGCGAGCGGAAGTACCTGGTGGTCGACACCGACCCCGCCACCGGCTGGACGGTCTGCATGAGCGCCTACGTCTCGGAACTGACCGCCACGGCGACCATGCAGCGCAACGTGCTGCTGGGCATCGGCGCGGCGGCCGTGCTGGTCCTGGTGACGGTGGTGGCCCTGCTCATCAGCCGCCTGCTGGCGCGCCCCCTGCACCGCATCGAAGCATTCACCGCCGCCGTGGCCCACGGCGATTTCCAGGCCGAGCTGGGCACGGGCTACCGCTTCGAGATGCGCAGCCTGGCCGAGAACATCCGGGTCATGGTCCTGGAGCTCAAGCAGAAGCTCGGCTTCGCCCAGGGCGTGCTGGACGGCTTCGTGCTGCCCTGCGCCGTGTTCGACATGGACAACAAGGCCACCTTCATCAACGAACACATGATGCGCGCCCTGGACAAGGACGGCGACCCCAAGGCCCTGCTGGGGCAGACCTCGGGGCGCATCGTCTACGGCGACGACGCCCGCGACACCATCTCCCTGCGCGCCCTGCGCGAGAAGAGGGCCCTGGAGCAGGAGACGCCCTACACCACGGCCAGGGGCGCCCGGAAGATCTTCGACGTGACCAGCACGCCCATCAACGACCTGGACGGCAACCTGCTCGGCACGCTGGCCGTCTGGGTCGAGCTGACGGAAATCCGCGAGCAGCAGGCGCGCATCCAGGCCCAGAACAAGAAGATCGCCGAGGCCGCCGCCGCGGCCAACACCGTCTCCGACCAGGTGGCCTCCGCCGCCGAGGAACTGTCGGCCCAGATCGAACAGTCCAGCCGGGGCTCGGAACAGCAGCGCAACCGCACCGGCGAGGCCGCCACGGCCATGGAGGAGATGAACGCCACGGTCATGGAGGTGGCCCAGAGCGCCTCCACCGCCGCCGAGCTCGCCGACCAGGCCAACGCCAAGGCCCGCGAGGGCGAAACCCTGGTGGACGAGGTGGTGACAACCATCACCCAGGTCAACGCCCTGGCCGAGGGACTCAAGACCGATATGACCGAGCTGGGCCGCCAGGCCGAGGGCATCGGGCAGATCATGAACGTCATCGCCGACATCGCCGACCAGACCAACCTCCTGGCGCTGAACGCGGCCATCGAGGCCGCCCGGGCGGGCGACGCGGGCCGGGGCTTCGCCGTGGTCGCCGACGAGGTGCGCAAGCTGGCCGAAAAGACCATGAACGCCACCAACGAGGTCGGGGCCTACATCCGCGCCGTGCAGGAAAGCGCACGCAAGAACATCCGCGGCACCGAGGCCACCACCGAGGCCATCACCGCGAGCACCGAGACGGCGGGCCGCTCGGGCGCGGCCCTGCGCGAGATCGTCGGCATGGTCGAACAGACCGCAGACCAGGTGCGCGGCATCGCCACCGCCAGCGAGGAGCAGTCCGCCGCCAGCGACGAGATCAGCCGCACCACGGAAGAGATCAACAACATCGCCAGCGAGACCGCCGAGGCCATGAACCAGTCGGCCCAGGCCGTCTCCGACCTTGCGCGTCTGGCCCAGGAGCTCAAAGGCATCATCAACGCGATGCAGGACTGAGCCTGGCGCCTTGTCCGGGCCCGGCGGGGGGAGAACCGGGAGCTTCCCCCGCCGGCCCGGCTTTGCGGCCCTGCGGCGCCGCGCCCCCCCGCGGGGCGCCCCCCCTGGCGGCCCCGCCCCCCGGCCCCCCCCCCCCCCCGCCCCCCCCCCCCCCCCCCCCCCCCCCCCCCCCCCCCCCCCCCCCCCCCCCCCCCCCCCCCCCCCCCC
>NZ_JALNWM010000059.1 GCF_023230885.1 Desulfocurvus sp.
AAAAGCACCAAAGGCCCTGGTGCCTCTTGGGCAGGTCGCCTGCCGCGATGGCGATTTCGTTGATGCAGGAAAGGAGCTGGAATCAGTCCCGGGCCCCTGAAGGGGCGACAGGGGGCATTCTCACCGGCTGCGCCCGAACAGCCTGGCCTGGAGCGCCCCGATGTTTTTCACCTCGCCGGGGTGCAGGGCCGGGGAATAGCCCAGGCGGGCGGCCTGCTTGAGGCGGATGTCGTGGGATGCCACGGGGCGGATCTGGCCGTTCAGGTCGATCTCGCCCCAGGCCACGGCGCCTTCGGGCAGGGCGCGGTCGTAGAAGCTCGACAGCACGGCGGCCACGATGGCCGCGTCCAGGGCGGGGTCGGCCAGCTTCATGCCGCCGCCGATCTTGGCGTAGATGTCCACTCCGCCCAGGTTCAGGCGCAGCTTCTTCTCCACCACTGCCAGCAGCAGGTGCAGCCGGTTGGCGTCGAAGCCCAGGGCCGTGCGCCGGGGGATGGCCAGGAAGGTCTTGGTCACCAGGGCCTGGACCTCAACGGCAAAAGGCCGCTGGCCCGAGACGGCCATGCACAGCGCCGCGCCGGACAGGCCGGGGTCGCGGTCCTGCAGGAAGAACGTGGACGGGTCGTCCACCACCTCCATGCCCGCGCCGGTCATGTGGAAGAGCAGTATCTCGTGCGCCGGGCCGAAGCGGTTCTTCATCACCCGCAGCATGCGGAACAGGTGCTGGCGGTCGCCCTCCAGGGAGAGCACCGTGTCCACCATGTGCTCCAAGAGCTTGGGCCCGGCGATCTGGCCCTCCTTGGTCACATGGCCCACAAGGACCAGGGTCGTGCCGCAGCGCTTGGCCTGCTCCACCAGCGCCGTGGACACCGCGCGCACCTGGGACACGCTGCCCGGAAGCCCGTCCACGGCCTCGCTGGACAGGGTCTGCACCGAGTCCACCACCATCAGGTCCGGCGCCTGGCCCTGGGCCAGGGCGGCCAGGGCGTCCTCGGCGCGGGTGGTGGCCATGGCCAGCAGATCGGGCGACAGGAGCCCCAGCCGCTCGGCGCGGCCGCGGATCTGGCCCAGGGACTCCTCGGCGGAGACATAGACGGCGCTGCGTCCGGTGCGCGCCAGGTTGCCCACCAGTTGCAGCAGCAACGTGGATTTGCCGATGCCCGGCTCCCCGGCCAGCAGCACGACCCCGCCGGGCATGAAGCCCTTGCCCAGCACCTCGTCCAGGGCGCTCAGGCCGCTGGAATAGGCCACGGCGCGGCCCTGGCGCAGCTCGGCCAGGGGCGCGGGGCGGTTCTCGGCCAGCAGGGTCTCGGCGCCTGGACGGCGGCCGGGGGCGGCGGCGGGCTTGGCCTCGGCGCGTTCGGCCAGGGTGTTCCACGCGCCGCAGCCCGCGCACTGGCCCTGCCACTGGTGCGACCTTGCGCCGCACTCGGCGCAGACGTAGACGCGCCGGGCCTTCATGGGCGCGGCGCGCGGGGCCTGGCCCACGCGAAAGGCGCCCCGGGCGGGGCCGGAACCGCGCTCACGGCGCGACTTCCTTGGCCGCCACGACCTTGACGTTGAACTCCGCCAGCCCCTCGGGCGGATCGAAGAACACGAGCATGAACGGCACGGACTGCCCGGTCTGGAGGTTGATGTTGTTGGCGCCCACGCCTGCCTCGTTGTCCAGGGCGGCCTCGATCTCCTCGCGGGCCAGCACCTGGAGCTGGAACAGGTCCAGGGTGTTGCCGCACAGCAGGCGGCGCGAGGCCAGCGGCTGGTTCTGGGCGTCGAAGAGGCTGGCCTCCACGGCGATGAGCTCGCGCGGGGTTTCGAACAGGTTCACGGCCTTGCCCTGGATGACGAACAGGCGGCCGGTCTTGTCGTTCTCCACATAGTACTGCTTGATGCCTTCCAGGGAAATCTTGCGCACCAGCTCGGCGGGGTCCGCGGCGGGGGCGGCGCTTTCGGCGGCCTGCTCCCCGGGGCCCAGGCCCAGAAGCTGCGGGGCGAACTGCCAGACCCCGGCCAGCCCGGCGCCCAGGAGCAGGATCACGGCCACCGCCACGATGGCCACGGTCCGCCCGCGCCCGGCCTTTTTGGCGGCCTTGGGCGCGGCGTCGAGGTTCAGGTCCAGCTTGGAGCCGCCACCCGCCTCCGGGGCGGGGCCGGGGCGCGGCCCGGGGGCATCGGCAGCCCCGGCGCCGGGGGCCGGCTCGTCGTCCAGGGCGGCGTCGCCCAGGGAGGCCAGCAGGTCGTCGTCATCGGCGCCGAAGTCCTGGCCGAAGCCCTCGTCCATCTCGTCCAGCTCGGGCAGCTCCCGCGAGTCCGGCCGGGCCTGGGGCACGACGGTGAAGACGTTTTCGCACACAGAACAACGCACCTTGCGCCCCCCGGGGGGCACCAGGGCGTCATCGAGGTTGAACGAGGATTTGCAGTTGGGGCACTCGACGATCATGGGCGCGCTCGCAATGCTTCGTCCCGGCCCGTCGGGGCGCCGGGGCCTCAGGTCTCGATTTCGAAGATGCCGCCAAGCTGGCGATAATGCTCGGCGTAGTCCATGCCATAGCCGACGATGAAGCCTTTATGCAGCGTGAAACCGGAAAAGTCCACGTCCAGAGGCACTTCGCGTCGTTCGAACTTGTCCACCAGGGCGGCCAGCCGCAGGCTCCGGGGCTTGCGCTCGGCGAAGGTCCGCAGCAGGAAGTCCATGGACCGGCCACTGTCCACGATGTCTTCCACCACCAGCACGTTCTTGTCCAGGATGGAGGTTTCCATATCCTTGGAGAAGACCAGTTCGCCGCTTTCCATGCCCTTGCCGTAGCTGGCCAGGCGGATGAATTCCAGTTCGAGGTCCAGGTCGATGTGGCGCACCAGGTCGGCGAAGAACAGGAACGCGCCCTTGAGCACGCAGACCACCGTCAGAGGCTGGCCCCGGTAGACGCCGGTGATCTCGGCGCCCAGCTCGCGCACCCGGGCCGCGATCACTTCCGGGGTCAGCACCGGTTTCATGTTTGCGGCCAGGGAGGGCGTGGCGGTCTTGGTCGTCATGCAGGCTGATCCTTTCAGGTTATGCTGTGATTGTCGCAGGCTGCGGGCAAAAGTGCAAGCCGGGGCCTACAGGGCCAGGAGCATGGCCGTTTCGTCGCATTCCGGGAACTTGGGGCAGTTCAGGCAGTCGGCCCAGACCTTCTGGGGCAGCACGTCCTTGGAAACCTCCCCGAAGCCCAGGCGGGCGAAGAAACCGGGCACATAGGTCAGGGTGAAGACCTGATACACGCCGAAGACCACCGCCTCGGACAGGCATGCCTCCACCAGCCGCCGGCCCCAGCCCGCCTTCTGCAATTCGGGGCTGACCACCAGCGAGCGTATCTCGCCCAGGTTCTCCCAGCAGATGGCGAAGGCGCAGCAGCCGACCACGGCCCCGTTGTCGCGCGCGACAAGGACGAAAAAGTCGCGCAGGTGGTGATAGATATCGGACAAGGCCCGGGGCAGCAGCTCGCCGCGCCCGGCGCATTGCATGAGCATGCCGTGGATGGCGCGCACGTCCTGCATCTTGGCCTTGCGGATGTAGAGTTCGGCCACGGGCTCAGTTCCTCCCGAGCAGGCTGGAGACGACGCCCTCCAGGGTCTCGGCGGGCACCCCGCCCTCGTAGGACGCGGCCTGCCTGCCCTGGGGGTCGTAGATCACGATGCGCGGGATGGCCCCCACACGGTAGAAGGCGGGCACGCTTTCGTGGGCCAGGTGCACCGGGTAGTCGAAGCGCGTCCTGGCCACGAACCGGGCGTAGTCCTCGGGATTCTCGTCCACGGACAGGCCGAGCATGACCAGCCGGTCCTCGCCCACGGCCCCGCGCAGGGCGTTCAGCTCGGGCACCTCGGCCTGGCAGGGCTTGCACCATGAGGCCCAGAAGTTGAGCAGCACCACCTTGCCCTGGGAGCGGGCCACCAGGCGCACAACGTCCATGGTGCTCATGGTCTGGGGCGCGGCGGGGGCGGCCTGGGGCGCGGGGGGCTGCGCCCCGCCCGAGGCCGCGGCGGGACACGCGGCCAGCCCGAGGGCCAGGGCCAGGAGAAGCGCCGCCATCTGCGGCAACGGGCGCGGGGAACGGGTCATGATCGAAGCCTCCGGGTCAGGCGGTCAGGTCCTTGGCGAGCTTTACGCAGCTCACCGCGTCGGGGGTGTAGCCGTCGGCGCCGATGGAATCCGCGAAATCCTGGGTCACCACCGCCCCGCCGACCATGACGCGGCACGGCAGGGCCTTGCGGCGCACAAGCTCCACCGTGTCGCGCATGCGGACCATGGTGGTCGTCATGAGGGCCGACAGGCCGATGAGCGATGCGCCCTCGCGCTCGGCGGTCTCCACGATGCGCTCGGCGGGCACGTCCTTGCCCAGGTCGATGACCTCGAAGCCGTTGTTGCGCAGCATGAGGATCACGATGTTCTTGCCGATGTCGTGGATGTCGCCCTCCACGGTGGCCATGACGATCTTGGCGCGCGGGGCGCCGCCCGCGGCCTCCAGCAGGGGCCGCAGGTGCGAGAACGCCGTCTGCATGGTCTCGGCGGATTGCAGCAGCTGCGGCAGGAAGTATTCCTTGCGCTCGTACTTCTCGCCCACCTCGGTGATGGCCGGGATGAGCTGCTCGCCCACCAGGGCGAAGGGGTCGGCTCCCTTGGCCAGCTCGGCGTCGAGCATGGCGCGGATGGAGTCCTTGGCGCCGCGGATCACGGCGTCGCCAAGGGTCTTGACCGGCTCGGCCGGGCCGGGGCCGCCCGGGCCCCCGGGCGCGCCCGTGCCGCCGGTGCCCGGGGTCCAGTTGGTGAAGCCCGCCACATAGCTCTCGGCCTGCGGGTCGCGCGCCAGGATCACCTCGGCGCTGGCCAGGCTTTCGCGCAGCCGGGCCGAGCCGGGGTTGGCGATGAACGAGGTCAGCCCGTGGGCCAGGCCCATGGTCAGGAAAGACGAGTTGAGCAGCTCGCGCGCGGGCAGGCCGAAGGAGATGTTGGACAGCCCGCAGGTGGTGGCCAGCCCCCAGCGCTCGCGGCACTGGCGGACGACCTCGAAACAGGCCAGGGCCGAGCGGGGCTTGGACGACACCGTGAGCACCAGGGCGTCCACCACGATGAGCCGCCGGGGGATGCCCAGGCCCTCGGCCTGCTCCAGCAGCTCCGCCACCACGTCCAGGCGCTCCCCGGCGGTGACGGGCAGCTTGCGGCCCTTGAGGGGCAGCAGGATGAACGGCGCGCCGTACAGGCGGCACAGGGGCCCCAGCTCCTCCATGCGCCCGGGTTCCCCGCTGATGGAGTTGACCAGGGGCGAGCCGGGATAGGCGTCCAGGGCGGCGCGCACGGCATTGATGTCCGTGGAGTCGATGCACAGCGGGGCCTGCACGCGCGCGGCCAGCGCCTGGACCAGGGCGGGCAGCAGGGCCGCCTCGTCCACCAGCGGCGCGCCCACGTTCACGTCCAGGATGCGCGCCCCGTCGCGCACCTGCTCCTCGGCCAGGCGCAGGGCCTCGTCGAAGCGGCCCTCCTGGAGCTGGGCCGTGAGTTCCTTCTTGCCCGTGGGGTTGATGCGCTCGCCGATGATCACCGCGGGCCGCTCGTGGCCCACGGGCACCGAGGCGAAACGCGAAGTGACCACCAGGGCGGGCGGCTCGGGCGGCTCGGGCAGGGACCAGGAGCGCTCGCCCAGGCGGACGGCCACGGCGCGGATGTGCTCGGGGGTGGTGCCGCAGCAGCCGCCCAGGAACTTGGCGCCCATATCCACAAAGGGCATGACCTGGGCCGCGAAATCCTCGGGGCCCAGGCGAAAGACCGTGCGCCCCTGGTCGTCCAGCTCGGGCAGCCCCGCGTTGGGCTGGACCACCAGCGGCGTGGACAGGCGCGGCAGCATGGCCCGCACCACGTCCACGAGCTGCTCCGGCCCGGCGCTGCAATTGGTGCCCAGCAGCTCGACGCCCATGTTCTGCATGGTGTCGATGAACGTCAGCGGGGCGGTGCCCGTGAGGCAGGCGCCCTTGTCGAAGGTCATGGACACGGCCACGGGCAGGTCGCAGGTTTCGCGGGCGGCGATGACGGCGGCCCGGGCCTCGGCCAGGTCGAACTGGGTCTCCACCAGGACGAGATCCGCCCCGCCCTCGGCCAGCCCGCGGATCTGGGCGGCGAAGGCCGCGATCATCTCGCGCAGGGTCAGGTCGCCCATGGGCTTGACGAAATGGCCCGTGGGCCCGACGCTGCCCGCGACGAAGCCGTGGTCCCCGGCAGCGCGCCGCGCGCAGGCGGCCAGAGCCCGCGAGACGGCCACCGGGTCCTGCCCGGGGCCGAGCTTGAAGGCCGTGCCGCCGAAGGTGTTGGTGGTCACCACGCGGGCTCCGGCGGCCAGGTAGTCGCCATGCACGCCCTGGACGGCGTCGGGGTTGGCCAGCCCGAAGAGCTCGGGCGACTGGCCGGACTTCAGGCCCCGGGCCTGGAGCAGGGTCCCCATCCCGCCATCGAAGAGGTGCACGCGGCCGTCGGCCAGCAGGCGGCGAAAATCAGGCAAGGGTCGTTCTCCGTTGGATTGTCTGCACCCGGAAACTGCCCGGGAAGCGGCCAGGGGCGGGCCTTCCCGCGCGCCCCGAAGGGGGAGATGATTAACCAAAATCATTGAAAAGGCCAAACAAAAACTATACCCTTCCTTTTTCGGGCCCCGCCTGTGGCCGCTTTGTCCGGCCGCCCTCCCCGGGCCCGCCCCGCCCGCGCATGACAACACGACCGAAATATGACAATGGACCCCATACGATGAGTGACAAGACGCCAAGGCCCCAGGCCGAAACGCCCGAAGTGCTGCCCCCGGAGGAGGAGCTTCACGAGGACGGGGACGAGGATATCCTCGACCCCGAACTGGACGACGGACTGGGCGAGGACGACGATTTCGAGCTGACGCCCGCCACCACCGGCGCCCTGGCCACGCGCGATCCCCTGCACCTCTACCTGCGCGAGATCGGCAAGTTCGGCCTGCTGGCTCCGGAGGAGGAGTTCGAGCTGGCCCGGCGCGTGCGCGACGACGGCGACTCCGACGCAGCCTTCAGGCTGGTGTCCTCCCACCTGCGCCTGGTGGTCAAGATCGCCATGGACTTCCAGCGCCGCTGGATGCAGAACGTGCTGGACCTGATCCAGGAGGGCAACGTCGGGCTCATGCGCGCCGTGCAGAAGTTCGACCCCGACAAGGGCATCAAGTTCTCGTACTACGCCGCCTTCTGGATCAAGGCCTACATCCTGAAGTTCATCATGGACAACTGGCGGCTGGTGAAGGTGGGCACCACCCAGGCCCAGCGCAAGCTGTTCTACAACCTGAACAAGGAACGCCAGCGGCTCATCGCCCAGGGCTTCGACCCCGACACGGCCACCCTGTCCAAAAACCTCGGCGTGTCCGAGGAGGTGGTCATCGAGATGGACCAGCGCCTGGCCCGCCAGGACATGTCCCTGGACCTGCCGCTGTCCGAGGACGGCGGGGCCACGCGCATGGACTTCCTGCCCGCCCTGACCCCGGGCGTGGAGGACACCCTGGCCCAGAACGAGATCGCCGAGGTGCTGCGCAGGCACCTGCGGGCCATCGTGCCCCTGCTTTCGGACAAGGAACGCGACATCCTCGAACTGCGCCTGCTCTCGGATTCGCCCGTGCCCCTGCGCGAGATAGGCGAGCGCTACGGCATCACCCGCGAGCGCGTGCGCCAGATCGAGACCCGGCTGCTGCAGAAAATCAAGAAACAGCTCTCGGACAACATCGACGACTTCTCACAGGACTGGATCGAGGCCGATGAATAAGCTCCTCTCCCGCATGAAGACCGAGGCCAAGGCCATGGTCGCCCGCCTGGAACTGCCCGGGTTCTACGCCCACTGCGCCCGCGAGCTGGAATACTCGCGCTCCACGTTTTTCGACAACCCCCTGCTGGTGCGCCTCCAGGAGGACGTGATCCCCTTCCTCTACGACGACTACGGCCACGGCATCGACCACGCCAAGAAGGTGGCCATCGAGGCCGGGGCCATCGTGCTGACCGAGATGCGCCAGGGCGACCTGGCCCGGGCCAGGCACCTGGCCCTGCTGGCCCACCTGGCGGGGCTGCTGCACGATGTCTGCCGCCTGGAGGACGACCACGCCGCCCGGGGCGCCGAGCTGTCCCTGTCCATCCTGGCCGACTACCCCCTGGAGGCGGACGACCTGGCGCGCGTGGCCTTCGCCATCCGCGACCACGAGGCATTCGCCGCGCGCCGCGAAACGACCGACCCCGAGGCCGCCCTGCTCTCGGGCGCGCTCTACGACGCCGACAAATTCCGCTGGGGCCCGGACAATTTCAGCACCACCCTGTGGGAGATGTGCGACTACAACGAAACCCCCGTGGCAGGCATCCTGGAGCGCTTCCCCGCCGGGGTGGCCAGGATCCGCGAGGTCGCCGGAACCTTCCGCACCGCCACGGGCCGCGCCTTCGGGCCGGAGTTCATCACCCTGGGGCTGTCCCTGGGCGAAGAGATCCACGCCAGGCTGAACGAGCTCGCGGCCAGGGACCTTTCCGGCGCCGGCCGGCCCTGAGCCCGGGCGCACACGCGGCCCCGCCGCACAGTCAAGGACACGACACAGCGCCATGCACCGCAACACAGCAGCGATTCTCCTCCTCCTGGCCGCCCTGGGCACGGCCTCGTGCGCGCCCCTGCGCGCCTCCGCCCCCGTGGCGGAGCCCGCAGCCGAGCGCTCGCCCGAGGCCCGGGCGGCCTACAACTACCTGAAATTCGAGGAGGCGCGGCGCTCCGGCGCCGAGGGCGACGCCCGTCAGGCCCTGGACGAACTGCTGCGCCTGGACCCCAGCGAAAGCGTCCACCGCCAGGGCGTGGACTTCCTGTGGCGCTCCGGAAGCGTGGACGCCGCCCGCGAGCTGGCCAAGCGGGGCATCGCCCTCTACCCCGACTCGCGCGGGCTGGCCGTGGCCCTGGCCAACACCTACTACGCCGAGCGGCGCCACGACGACGCCATCGCCACCATGAGCGACTACCTTGCGCGCAACCCCGAGGACTGGACCGCGCGCAAGGACATGGCCCTCATCCACATGGACGCGGGGCAGTTCGCCCAGGCCCTGGAAAACCTGCGCGCCATCCCCGCCGCCGAGCGCGACGCCCCCATCCTCTACTACAGCGCCAAGGCCAGCGCGGGCCTGGGCATGAACCGCCAGGCCCGGGAACTGCTGCGCGAGGCCGTGGCCAAGGACGCCTTCTTCGTCGAGGCATGGGCCGAGCTGGCCTATCTCTACGAGGTCGACGGCAACTACCTCGAAGCCGAAAAGGTCTACACCCGCCTGCTCGAACTGGGCGAGACGGGCAGCGAGGTCCACCTGCGGCTGATCAGCCTGAACATCAAGCTCAACCGCCCCGACAGGGCCCTGGAAATCTACCGCCAGGGCCCGGCGGACGCGGCCTACGGCCTGGAGGCGGCCAGCCTGTTCATGGACGAGAAGTTCTACGACCAGGCCCGGGCGGTGCTGGTGCCGCTGTCCGAGCGCGGCGACGCGCCGGACCGCATCTGGTTCTCCATGGCCATGCTGGCCTTCGAGGGCGACAACGACGCGGGCCGGGCCATCCGGTACCTGGAGCGCATCCCCGACACCGACCGCAACTTCCACCAGGCCGCCCGCTTCCGCATCCACCTGCTCATGGACAAGGGCGAAACCCAGCGCGCCCTGGAGCTGATCCTCGACCTGGAGCGCCGCTACCCCGACCAGGGCCAGTACCCCCTGCTCGAGGCGGGCTGGCACCAGCGCCAGGGCAAGTACGTCCGGGCCCTGGAGGTGCTGGACCGTGCCCTGGCCAAATGGCCCGGCGACACGCAACTGCTCTACTCCCGGGGCGTGGTGCTGGAAAAGCTCGGGCGCATGCCCGACGCCCTGGCGCAGATGGAGGAGATCATCGCCCTCGACTCCGAGCACGCCGACGCCCTGAACTTCCTGGGCTACATGCTGGCCGAAGAGAACCGCGACCTGGACCGGGCCCTGGTGCTCATTTCGCGGGCCCTGGAGATCGAGCCGGACAACGGCTACATCATCGACTCCCTGGCCTGGGTCCATTTCCGCCTGGGCGAGGTGGACAAGGCCTGGGAGCTGGTGCGCCGCGCCGTGGAGCATGTGGCCGACGAGCCCGACATCTGGGAGCACTACGGCGACATCGCCGCCCGCCTCGGCCTGCGCGACAAGGCCCGCGAAGGCTACCGCAACAGCCTGGAGCTGCGGCCCGGGCAGGCGCGGGTACGGGCCAAGCTGGACGCGCTGTGACCCTTGGCGGCGGCCGCCTCCGGGCGTCGCGGGCCCTGCTGGCCCTGCTCCTGCTGGCGCTGGGCGCGGGCCTGTGGGGCTGCGCCCAGCGGGCCCCGCGCGGCGAAAGCCCGCCCGCCAGGGCCCTGTGGGCCGCCTTCGATTCCGCCCGCCACGCCGCGCGCCGCGCCACGGGAGGCTTTTCCGCCTCGGGCAGCCTGAACTACGCGGGCGCCGACGGCAAGGCCATGCGCGTGGAGTTCCAGCTCTGGGGCAACCCCGCCGCCCCCGAGGGCCAGGGCCCGCCCGGGGCGGACGCCGCCCCGCGCCCCCTGCTGCGCCTGGACACCAGCGCCGGTTTCGGCACCCCCGTCGCCCTGTGGCGCGAAGACGCCCTGGGCATCGAGGGCTACATTCCCGGCGAGGCCGCGCTCTACACCCACGCCGACCCCCGGACCGGGGCCGCGCGCATGGGCCTGGGGGTGCCCCTGTCCCTGGGCGACCTGGCCGCCCTGGTCTGCGGCAGCTACGACGGCCTCGTGCCCGAGAGCTACCGCGACGCGCGGCTGCTTCCCGAGGGCGGGGCCCGCTACGAGTTTTCCGCCGCCGCGCCCGTCTCCGTCCTGACGCTGGACGCGACGGGCAGACCGGTGGTACTTGCAGGGCGGCTGCGACAGACTGCCTGGACCCTGGAGCTTGGCGCCTTCGACGAGGCCGCCCCGCCCGGGCCCCGGCGTCTGGCCTTGCGCACGCAGGGCGGCGCCACCGCGATCATCCGCATCAAACGCGCGGAACGCGGCGCCGAACCCTGGCCCGCCGGACGGCTGGCCCTGGACGTGCCCAAGGGCACCCGGATCGTGCCCCTGGAGCTCCACGAGACCCTGGACCACTGACCCCGCCCCCAGGGGCGGCAACGGACAGGAGGCTGCCATGACGACCAGGAACGACGACACCGGCCCCAAGACCGACACCGGCCCCGACACCGGCCCTGACACCGGCGCCAAGCCCGGCCCCGAAACCGGCCTTGACACCGAATCCAGGTCCGGCCCCGACACCGGGGCTGACACCGGCCCCGAAACCGGTTCCGAAACCGGGCAGCCCGAAGAGCGGACGCCCCGGGGCCCCGGCGGCCTTGCGGGCATCCTGGCCAACTGCCGCCTGGGCCTGCGTGTGCTGGCCGACGAGTTGCGCTGGCTGGTCACCAGCGGCCTGCGCGGCTACGAGTCGCGCCAGGTGCGCCGCCGCCTGGAGGCCGAATACGCGGCCCTGGGGCGGCTGGCCCGCGCGCACCTCGCCCCGGGCGACAAGGCCCCCCTGTCCGCCGACGGCGAGGCGGGCATCGTCATGGGCCAGATCGACTTCCTGGAGCAGGAGCTGGAGTTCATGGCCGACGACATGCGCCGCACCCGCAAGGAAATGCTCGCCCGCCGCAGGCGGGAGATGGACCCCGACGACAACTAGCCGCCCCGCCACGCGGAGCAAGGATACCCCATGCCTCCCACCACCGTCGCCATCGGCTCCGACCACGCCGGCTTCCGGCTCAAGGAAATCCTCAAGGCCGCCATGCAGGGCCGGGGCATCGAGGTCCTGGACGTGGGCACCATGAGCACCGACAGCTGCGACTACCCCGTCGTGGCCGCCAGCCTGTGCCGCGCCGTCCTGGACAGAAACGTGCCCGGGGTGCTCATCTGCGGCACGGGCATCGGCATGAGCATGGCCGCCAACCGCTTCGCGGGCATCCGCGCCGCCGTATGCACCAACGCCTACCAGTGCGAGATGACCCGCAGGCACAACGACTGCAACGTGCTCTGCCTGGGCGAGCGCGTAACCGGCGACGGCGCCGCCTTGCAGATTCTTGACTTTTTCCTCAATACCGAGTTTGAAGGGGGCCGCCATCAGCGCCGCGTGGACCTGATGGACCCCGCCTGAGAGGGCCCGCGCCACGCCGCGCCAACCGCCATCCGCACAAGGAAACCACTCATGGAACACACCACCGACAGCGCCCTGGACGCCCTGGCGGTCAGCACCCTCAAGGGGCTGATCATGGACGCCACCCGCAAGGCCAACTCCGGGCACCCCGGCGGGACCATGTCCTCGGCGGACATGGCCTATGTCCTCTTCAAGGAGACCCTGCGCTTCGACCCCAAGGACCCCGCCTGGTTCGACCGCGACCGCTTCGTGCTCTCCGCCGGGCATGAGTCCATGCTGCTTTACGGCCTGCTGCACCTGCGCGACCTCCTGGACATCGACGACCTCAAGGCCTTCCGCCAGTGGGGCAGCCGCACCCCCGGCCACCCCGAGCACGACGCCACCCCCGGCGTGGAGGCCACCACCGGCCCCCTGGGCCAGGGCATGAGCATGGCCGTGGGCATGGCCGTGGCCGAGGCCATGCTGCGCCACCGCCTGGGCGAGGACATCTGCGACCACCGCACCTACGCCCTGGCCTCCGACGGCGACCTCCAGGAGCCCGTGGCCCTGGGCTCGGCGGCCCTGGCCGGGAAATGGGGCCTGGGGCGCCTCACCGTGCTCTACGACAGCAACAAGATGCAGCTTGCCGGGCCCACCAGCCGCTGCGACGGCACAGACTACCGCATGGTCTTCGAGGGCATGGGCTGGCAGGTGCTGGAAATCGACGGCCACGACCACCAGGCCATCCGCGCCGCCCTGGCCCAGGCCCGGGCCGAGGCCGCCAGGCCCACCCTGATCATCGGCCACACCATCATGGCCAAGGGCGCCGCCACCCTGGAGGGCGACTACAACACCCACGGCGCGCCCCTGGCGCCCGAGGAGATCGCCGCCACCAAGGCCAAACTCGGCCTGGATCCCGAAAAGGACTTCCAGGTGCCCGCCGAGGTGCTGACCCATTTCCGCTCCCGCTTCGGGCACCTGAGTGCCGAAAGCGGCAAGTGGCACCGCAAGCTGACCGCCCTGCTCGACTCCGACCCCGACTTCGCCGCCCTGTGGGAGGCCGTCACCGCGCGGCGCCCCTCCCTGCGCCTGCGCTGGCCGGAGTTCGCCCCCGGCACCCAGGTGGCCACGCGCAAGGCCTGGGGCGCGGCCCTGAACGAAATCATGAACCAGCTGCCCCTGCTGGCGGGCGGCTCCGCCGACCTGGATCCCTCCAACCAGACCGTGAAGTTCCGCGAGGCCGTGGGCGTCTTCGGCCCCGACAACCCCGGCGGGCGCAACCTGTCCTTCGGCGTGCGCGAGTTCCCCATGGGCGCGGTGCTCAACGGCATGGCCCTGCACGGCGGGATCATTCCCTTCGGCGCCACGTTCCTGACCTTCTCGGACTACGAGCGCAACGCCCTGCGCATGTCCGCGCTGCAAAAACTGCCCGTGCTGCACGTCTTCACTCACGATTCGTTCTATGTGGGCGAGGACGGGCCGACCCACCAGCCCGTGGAGCACGTCAGCTCCCTGCGGCTGATCCCCAACATGCTGGTGCTGCGCCCGGCCGACGCCAACGAGACCAACGCCTGCCTGAACATCGCCCTGACCCAGGCCGAGCGCCCCTCGTGCCTGATGCTCACCCGCCAGGGCCTGCCGGTCATCGACCCGGCCGCCCACCCGGCGGTGCTGGACGGCCCGGCCCGGGGCGGCTATGTGCTGGCCGACTGCCAGGGCGAGCCCGAGGTGGTCTTCCTGGCCTCGGGGTCCGAGGTCCAGCTGGTCATGCGCGCGGCGGCCCTGCTGGAGGGCGTGCTCTGCCGGGTGGTCAGCGTGCCGAGCTTCGAGCTGTTCGACGAGCAGGACGCGGCCTACCGCGCCGCCGTGCTGCCCGCCGGGGCGCTCAAGGTCGCCGTGGAGGCCGGGCGGCCCGACCTGTGGCACAAATACGTCGGCACCGAGGGCATCGCCTTCGGCCTCTCCCACTTCGGCGCCTCGGCCCCGGCCAAGGACCTGGAGCGCCATTACGGCTTCACCCCCGATACCATCGCGGACATGGTCCGCGCGCGTCTTGGATAGCCAACGCACAAGCAAAGGAGTCCCACCGTGGAAGCCCCGGAAAGAAACCTCGCACTGGACCTCGTCCGCGTGACGGAAGCTGCGGCCCTGGCCTCGGGCCGCTGGCTGGGCAGAGGGAACAAGGACGCAGGCGACAAGGCCGCCGTGGACGCCATGCGCCTGTCCTTCAACGCCCTGGACATCAAGGGCCGCGTCGTCATCGGCGAGGGCGAGAAGGACGAGGCGCCCATGCTCTTCAACGGCGAAAAACTCGGCACCGGCCAGGGCCCGGCCGTGGACGTCGCCGTGGACCCCGTGGAGGGCACCAACCTGCTGGCCTTCGGGCGGCCCAACGCCATCTCCGTGGTCGGCGTGGCCCCGGCGGGGACCATGTACGACCCCGGGCCGAGCTTCTACATGCAAAAGCTCGTGGTGCCCGCCGAGGCCAAGGACGTGGTCCATCTCGACGCCCCCGTGCGCGAGAACCTGACCCGCATCGCCAAGGCCCTGGACAAGGACGTGGACGACCTTGTGGTCTTCGTGCTCGACAAGCCGCGCCACAAGCAGCTCATCCAGGAAATCCGCGAGGCCGGGGCGCGCATCGAGCTGCACACCGACGGCGACGTGGCCGGATCGCTCATGGCCATCGACCCGCGCTCCAAGGTGGACGTGATGATGGGCACCGGCGGCACCCCCGAGGGCGTGCTTTCGGCCTGCGCCATCCGCGCCATGGGCGGCGAGATCCTGGCCCGCCTGGACCCGCGCTCCAAGAACGAGGAGCACGCCCTCATCGACGCCGGGCGCGACCTGCGCGAGATCCTCACCGTCAAGACCCTGGTACGCACCGACGACGTGTACTTCGCGGCCACGGGTATCTCGGGCGGCACCTTCCTGGCCGGCGTGCGCTACACCGGCCACGGCGCCACCACCCATTCGCTGGTCATGCGCGGCAAGACCGGCAGCATCCGCTACGTCGAGGCGCGCCACGCCTTCGACAAACTGATGCAGTTCTCCTCCGTGAAGTACGACTAGCCCCCGGGCACAGCATGGGCGCCCCGCCCGGAAAGAGGCCGCACCCCGCATGGCGGGGCCGCGGCCTCTTTCTTTGCCCCGCGTCCGCACCGGCGTTGCGCAGGACGCGTTTTCCGTTTAACACTCAAACGGAATGCCGGATATCCTGTAACGGGAGGGGGACATCATGCGTACCATGACCGCGGCGGCGCTGCTGGGTGCCGCGCTGCTGCTTGCGGCCTGCCAGCCCGCGAGCACCATCAGCACCCTGCACGGCGTGACCACCGAGAGCAACGCCCTGGGGCCGAAGTTCAGCACCCTGTTCTGGGGCACGCAGTGGGAGTCCGTCTCCCTGC
>NZ_JALNWM010000060.1 GCF_023230885.1 Desulfocurvus sp.
ATCGACGCCATGAACATCGACTCCACCGCCGACCCCGAGCGCCCGGTGCACACCCTGCTCCTGGGCGCGGGGCTGCCCATCGTGGAGAACCTGACCGGCCTGGACGCCCTGCCCGAGCCCTACCCGGGCCTGCGTTTCTTCGCCGTGCCCGCGCCGGTGCGCGCCCTGGGCTCCCTGCCCGTGCGCGCCTTCGCCCTGGCGCCGTGAGGGGGTTACCAGTTTTTGGGGAACCCCATCTCGGAAGGGTGCCGTGGGCACTTGGTCAGAAGAAACCGCAAGCGTTCTTCCCAGCTTGAGCTTCGCGTGATGACATCCAGAAGATACCGTACGACCAGTGTCTGACCGTACAGCCTGGAATCGTCCGCCCCGGGGGAGAGCCTTTGCAGCGCGGGCTTGATGGTGAAGACGGCATTCCAGAACAGGGCGTGGTGGGCGCAGATGTTGCGGACATGGGTAAGAGCGTGCAGCCAGCTGCTGAAATCTTTCCAGGGTAATTTGAAGGCCTGCGCCACGGCGACCTTGTCCGCACGTTCGTGCAGTTCTTTGAATATTCTGGACCATGTGCCGAAGGACAGCACTTCAGCAACCATCCAGGACGGCGGGGGATGGACGCCGTAGCGGTCATAGAAGGCTTTGCAGAACCTGTGCCTTGATCCGTTTTTGGTTACATCGGGGCGCCCTGTTTCGCGCCAGATGGATTTCAGCAAATCCTTATGGTACGATTTGTCACGGAATAATTCCGAGATGCAGTACCATGTAGATCCGTATTTCAGCGACATGTGGTTGCTGATTGCCGTGCGTGCCGCGACCTCGATCCGTTCGATGGCATCCATGTAGTGAAGCCGAAGTTTGCGGTCAAATATATACAGCTTGAGCATGTCATCGAACGTGACACCGGCGGCGTAGTTGTCGTCAGCCACCTTATAGGGAACGCCATAGACCGCAAGGCGGTAGTAGCCAATGAATTGCAGGTAGCGTTCCGCGCGTGCCTCGTCGGGAACAAGCATCCCCCGTTCCCGGAACAAGGCGATCTGCGCCGTGAGGCTCAAGGGAGGCTTGACGAAGCTTTCCTGACTCGGGTCCACCGGTGGCTCCTGCCCAAAAAATAACCCGCCCTGGTTCGCATCGCTCCCTTGCGGGTGCGCTAGGCGTGGCGGGTGTTGTTCATCGTTGTGAAAGTCAGATAGCGATTTGCCATAGACCTGTCAATGCCATTTGGCACATGCGCGCGTTGTTCGTTTTTTCTTCGTGCGCGCCTTCGCCCTGGCGCCGTGAGGTTTTTTCGCCGCCTGTGTGCCGGGTTTTGACGTGCCTCAAAGGGGTTCGCCCGCGCGGTGCCTATGCTTGGACCGACGGACGAACCCCGCCGCCGCCGGGCGGCCGAACCAAGGAGGACGCCATGACCCTGAACATGCGCACCGAACTGTTGAAGAACATTCCCTTCGCCCAGGCCCTGGAGCTGGCCGCGCTGGTGGATTGCGAGCCGGGCCGCGTGGTCAGCCGGACCCTGGCCCAGCAGCCGACGGCCAACGTGACCCTGTTCAGCCTCGCCGCCGGGGAGGGCATCAGCGCCCACACCTCGCCGGGGGATGCGCTGGTCCTGGTGCTGGAAGGCCGGGCGCGGGTGACCATCGGCGACGCGGCCCACGACGTGGGCGCCGGGCAGGCCATCGCCATGCCCGCCGGGGTGCCCCACGCCCTGGACGCCGAGGAGCCCTTCAAGATGCTGCTGGTGGTCGTCAAGCCCCAGGCGGCCTGAGGGCGCCCGGCCGGGGGTTTACATCGGCGCGCGGGGCCTTATTCCTTGCGGGCGGGCCCGCCCGGGCCCGCCCGCACCGCGCACCGCAACCCCGGAGGGCCCATGCTCTTTTCCTACCACAACCCCACACGCATCCTTTTCGGCAAGGGCCAGATCGCCGCCCTGGCCGACCTCGTCGACCCCGGCGCCCGCGTGCTGCTGCTCTACGGCGGCGGCTCCATCAGGCGGAACGGCGTCTACGACCAGGTGGTCCGCGCCCTGGGCGACCGCGTCCGGAAGGAGTTCTCCGGCGTGGAGCCCAACCCGCACAAGGAGACCCTGGACAAGGCCGCGGCCCTGGTCCGCGAGCACGGGCTGGACCTCATCCTGGCCGTGGGCGGCGGCTCGGTCATCGACGGCGCCAAGTACGTCGCCGCCGCCGCGCGCTACGACGGCGACGGCTGGGACATCCCGACCCGCAAGCACACCGTGCGCGAGGCCGTGGCCCTGGGAGCGGTGCTGACCCTGCCCGCCACGGGCTCGGAGTCCAACGCGGGCGCGGTCATCACCCGCGCGGCCACGGGCGAGAAGCTGCCCTTCCATTCCCCCGCGGTGCAGCCGCTCTTCGCCGTGCTCGACCCCGACACCATGAAGACCCTGCCCGAGCGCCAGCTCGTCAACGGCATCGTCGACTCCTTCGTCCACGTCTGCGAGCAGTACCTGACGCGGCCCACGGGGGCCCTGGTCCAGGACGGCTACAGCGAGGCCCTGCTGCGTGCCCTGGCCGCCCTGGCCGGGGATTTCGCGGGCCGCGACGACGACCTGTGGCGGGCGAACCTGATGTGGGCGGCCAACCAGGGCCTGAACGGGCTGGTCGGCGCGGGCGTGCCCCAGGACTGGGCCACGCACATGATCGGCCACGAGATCACCGCGCGCTACGGGCTGGACCATGCCGTCACCCTGGCCCTGGTGCAGCCCTGGCTGCTGCGCGCGCGCATGCAGGCCAAGGGGGCCAAGCTGGAGCAGATGGGCCGCGCTGTCTTCGGCCTGGAGCCCGGGCCGGAGCTGGCCGAGCGCACCGTGCAGGCCATCGAGGCCCTGTACCGTTCCCTGGGCATTCCCGCCGGGCTGCGCGCGGCCGGGGTGGAGGAGGCCGACGCCCCCGACCGGCTGGCCGAGGCCCTGCGGCGCCACGGCATGACCGCCCTGGGCGAGGACGGCGGCGTGACCCCCGAGGTGGCCCGGGCCATCCTGACCCGGGCCCTGTAGCCCCGGCGTCTCCAGCCCCTGCCCCTGAACAGGCGGGCGCCGGTCCTTGCGGTCGGCGCCCGCCGTGCTTTTGTCCCCCCGCGCCGGAGTGGCGCGAGGGGAAAAGCGCGCGGGGGGCGGAGGCTCCCGGCCCCCGCCCCCCGCGCCTGCGCCCCGCCTTACGGGGCCGCGCCGGGGCGCCCCCGGGGCGCGCGGCGTCAGGGTTCCACGGTCAGCACATAGGCCCGGTCCCAGACCAGCCACTGGCGGGCCAGGGCCAGCAGGTCGCCGGGGGTGATCCGCGCGGCCCGGGCGACGCCTTCGCGGTCGTGGTCAACGGGGAATCCGCGCGCCAGCAGGGTCGCCGCCTCGGCCGCCCGGGCCGCCAGGCCCTGGTGGTCGCGGTGGTAGTCCCCGGCGATGAGGTTGGCGGCGCGGGCCACCTCGGCCTCGTCCAGGGGAGTCTGGCGCAGGTCCGCAACGGCCTGGCGGAAGCCCTCCAGGGCCTGGGCGGTCTTGTCGGGCGAGGTGCCGATGTAGAAGGCCAGGAACCCGGTCCGCGGCGCCTGCCAGAGCAGGGCGGTGACGGTGTAGCCCAGGCCCTGGCGGTCGCGCAGCTCGCGGAAGAGCAGGCCGCCCTGACCGGCCAGGGCCTGGCGCAGCACGTCCAGGCCCACGCTGTCGTCGGAGCGCTGCCCGGGCACGGGGAAGGCCACGATGACGTGCGACTGGTTGCGGTCGGCCAGGGTCAGGGTCCGCTCGCGGTGGTCGCCCCAGGTCGGCCGGGGGAAGACGAAGGGCTCGGCGGGCTCCCCGGCGGCCAGCTCGCGGGCCAGGGCGACCACGGCCTCGCGGTCGAAATCGCCGCATACGGCCAGGGTCCAGGGCTGGCGGCGCTGGCGCTGCCAGAATTCGCGCACCTGGTCCGGGCCAAAGCGTGCGACGCCCTCCACGGTGCCCTCGTGGAACCGGGCGTAGCCGGTGTCGGCGAAGAGCATGGGGAAGAGGTGGCGGAAGGCCAGGCCCATAGGCTGGTCCTCGCGGCGCCGGATGGCGGCCTGCTGCTCGGTGACGGCGCGGGCCACCTCGTCGGCGGCGAAGGCCGGTTCGGTGACGGTCCGGCGCAGCAGGGGCAGCAGCTCGGCGGCGAAGCGCGAGGGGAAGCGGGCGCTGACGGTGAACATATCGCGCCCGGCCCGGGCGCCGATGGACGCGGCGCGGTCGGCCAGGAAATCGCGGAACTCGGTGGCCGGGAGCCCGGCGGTGCCCCGGGTCAGGGCCTGGGCCGCCAGTTCGGCCAGCCCCTCTTCGTCGGGGAACAGCAGGGCGTCGCCCCCGGGGGCGGCCAGGGTCAGCGAGGTGTAGGGCAGGGTGGTGTCGGGCAGCAGGACCAGGGTCCGCCCGCCGCCCAGGTCCACGGTGTCGATGCCGCCGCGTCGGCCGTCCTGGGTGGCGGCTCCGGGCGCGGAGCCGGAGCCGGGGCCGAAGGCGGCGTCCACGGCGGCCAGCAGCTCGCGCTCCAGGGCGGCGGGGTCCTGCGCGGGGGCGCCGTCGGTCCGGTCTTCGGGCAGCAGCACGGCCCCGGCCAGGGCCTGGCGGGTCAGCACGGCCCCGGCCAGGGCGCGCAGCTCGTCGGCGCCCGTGTGGCGCAGGGCGTAGAGGTAGTTTTCCTCGGCCTGGGGGCCGTTTTCGAAGAACTGGAAGTAGCCGAGCTTGGAGGCCAGCCCGCCCAGGGTCTCCTTGGAGGAATAGAGGTCGTCCTCGATGTTCAGCCGGGCGCGGTCCAGCTCGCGGTCGGTGAAGGAGGCCGTGGGCAGGGCCGCGAGGTCGGCGGTCAGCCCGGCCCAGAAGGCGGGCAGCTTGTCGCGGTCCAGTTCGGCGCTGATGGAGAACAGGCCCGTGCCTTCGAGGCCCATGGCGTAGGCGGAGATGGAGTCCACAAGGCCCAGCTCGTGCTGGTACTTGCGGTACAGGCGCGAGGAGCGGTCGCCGCCGAGCACCTGGGCCAGCAGGTCCAGCCCCGGGGCCTGGGCCGAGGCCAGGGCCGGGGCCGGGAAGGCCACGGAAAGGTAGACCTTGTTCCACGGCCCGGGCTGCACGGTCACGCGCGGGGCCTGCGGGTGCGGGGCGGGCAGCGGGCCGCGCGGGGCCACCGGGGCGGTGTTGACCAGGTCGCCGAAGTGCGTGCGCACCAGCTCCACGGCCCGCCCGGGGTCCACGTCGCCCACGATCACGGCCAGCATGGACTGCGGCTGGTAGAACTCGGCGATATAGTCCAGGATGTCCTGGCGGGTGAAGGCGGCCACGGTTTCGCGGAAACCGATGATGGGCCGCTCGTAGGGCGTGCCGCCCCACAGCAGGGGTTGCAGGGCCTGGAAGCGGCGGCTGGACGGGGTGTCCTCGCCGCGCTCCAGCTCGGAGAGCACCACCTGCTTTTCGCGTTCCAGTTCGTCGGGGTCCAGGGCGGCGCCGAAGATCATGTCGCGCAGCACGTCCAGGCCCAGCTCCAGCCGCTCGGCGGGCAGGTCGATGATGTAGACGGTGTAGTCGAAGCTGGTGGCGGCGTTCAGGTAGCCGCCCGCGCCCTCGATGTCCTCGGCCACCTGGCCGGGGGCGCGGCGGGCGCTGCCCTTGAAGACCATATGCTCCAGCAGGTGGCTGATGCCCGAGCGCCGGGGGCTCTCGTAGGCCGATCCGGCGTGCACATAGAGCCGCAGGGAGACCAGGGGGAAGCGCGTGTCGGGCTGCACGAGCACGCCCAGGCCGTTTTCCAGGCGGGTGAGCACCGGGGCGGCCTCCCCGGCGTGGGCCAGACTAATCCCGGCGGTCATGAGCAGGGCTCCCGCCAGGGCGATGATCCGTTTCAGCATGGGTCACTCCGTATCTCCTTGGTGGAACAGGACGCGGGCCGGGCGCGGGTGCGCCCGAAGCCTCAAGAATAGGTCCCGGGCGGGGATTGGCAAGCCCCGGGCCGCCAGCGCGGCCGGGCCTCAGCCCGCGCCCCGGGCCCCGGCCACAGCGCGCAGGGTCACGGCGCCAAGGACCACCGCCCCCCCGGCCAGGGCCCACGGCCCGGGCAGCTCGCCCACGCCCAGGGCCACCCACAGCGGGTTGAGCACCGGCTCCAGGGTCATGACCAGGATGGCCGTCAGGGCGGGCAGGCGCCGGATGCACCAGACATAGAGCAGCAGGGACAGCCCCTGCTGGACCACGCCCAGGTAGACCAGCCCCAGGGCCCCGGCGGGCCCGGGCAGGCCCAGGGCCAGGAAGGGCAGGCCCACGGCCGCCGTGAGGGCGTGGCCAAGGACCACCGAGCCCACGGGCGAGGCGTCCTTCTGGGCGCGCATGCACAGGGTGAAGGCCGCGTAGCACAGGCCGGTGCCCACGGCCAGGACGTTGCCCCAGAGCCCGCTGGGCGAGAGGCGGTCGAAGAAGAAAAGGACCATGCCGCCCAGGGCGGCGGCCAGGAAGGCCCAGTCGCCCCGGCGGGTGGGCTCGCCCAGCAGCGCGGGAGCCAGCAGGGCCACATAGAGCGGCGCGGTGTAGGCCAGCAGGATGGCGTTGGCGGCGGTGGTCAGCTTGGTGGCCACCACGTTGGTCACCAGCAGGCCCGCGTAGCCCAGGGCCGCGCCCAGGCCCGCCGGGGTCAGGGCCGGGCGGGCTGCCCCGCGCAGCAGCAGGAGCAGGGTCAGCGCCGAAAGGGCGCTACGCGCGCCGGTTATGGCCAGGGGATGCAGGTCGATGGCCTTGACGGCCAGCCCGCCGGAACTCCACAGCAGGGCGGTCAGCGCCAGGAGCGCCGCCGCGCGGGAATCTTGCGCCACGGCGCGCCTCCTCCGTGCCCCGGTGCCCGGGGATGCGGCAGGGATAGCCCTTTGCCGCGCCCGGCGCAAGGGGGCCGGGGCCCGGGCACCGGCGGGGAATCAGCGGGGTTCGCCCGGGTCGGGGGCGTCCATCCACTGGCGCGTCTTGCACAGGCCGAAGCGGTCGGGGCGCATCCCGGGGTTGACCAGCTCCACCAGCCGCAGGGGGCTTACATAGCCGTCGCTCCAGTCCAGGCGCAGGGCCATCCCGCCCTCGCGGGGCCAGGCCCCGGCCAGGAAGGGCCGCACATCGGTGGTGCGCGGGCCTTTCTTGGTTTCGCGGGTCCAGGGCAGCTCGGCCCGGGCCAGGGCCTCGGCCCACTGGGCCTGGCGCGCGGCGGCCTCGGCGGCGTCGCCCTCCCAGGTCAGCAGGAAATCCTCGGCCACGGCCTGGCGCGTCCTGCGGCCCAGGTCCAGGGTCTCGATGCACAGCAGGTCCATGCCCCGGGGCAGGTGGGGCGTGAGCCGCGCGGCCAGCTCCTGGGGCCCCAGGTCGCGGCGCAGGAACACGTCGAACCACTCGCGGCGGCTTTCCACGCCCACGGGCAGCGCGCGCCCGAAGGACAGCCGGGCCAGGGGGTGGAACCCGGCGGAGAAGCTCACGGGCACGTCGGCCCGGCGCAGGACGCGCTCGATGAGCCGTTGCAGCTCGATCTGGCTGATGAAGCGCATCTCGTCCAGCCGGGTGTGCCACACGCGGTAGTGCGCGGCCTTGTGGGCCAGTTCGCCGATGTCCGGCGGGCGCGGCCGGGCGCCCTGGGCCTGCTTGTCCGGGGGGGGCGCCGGGGCCTGTGCCGGGGCCTGCTCCGGTGCGGCGGCCGGGGGCGCCTCGGGGGCGGTCTGGTGGGCGGCGCCGCCCGTGGCGTCGGCCTGGTCGCGCACGGCGTGGACGACCCGGGGGCGGATGTCCTCGCGCGCGCCCTGGCGCGCCAGCTCCGAGGTCCGGCCCCCGAAGTTGCAGACCCCGCAGTTGCGGCAGGCGTTGTAGCGGCAGTCGTCGGTCAGGCGGGCCTGCCGGGCCCGGCGGCGCTCGGTGCGCAGGAAGCGGACGTGCACCCCGCTGGTCAGGTGGTCCCAGGGCAGGGGCTCGTCCTCGCCGCGCTCGCGCAGGTAGTGCAGCGGGTCCAGCCCGCGTTCGGCCAGGGCCTCCAGCCAGGGCTCCAGGCGCAGGTGGTCGATCCAGCTGGCGAACAGCGCGCCCCTGGCATAGGCCGCGCGAACCACGGGGGCCAGCTCGCGCCCGCCGCGCGAGAACACGCCCTCCAGGAAGCTCATCTCCGGCTGGTGCCAGCGCAGCTTGAGGCGCTTGTGCGGGGCGAACCCGGCGCGCAGGCGGTCCACCCGCGCGCGGACCTCGTCCATGGTCAGCTGGCGCTCCCACTGGAAGGGCGTGTGCGGCTTGGGCACGAAGGGCGAGACCGCCGCCGTGACCTGCAAGCGCTTGACGTGGCGCCCGGCGCAGTCGCGGACCTTGAGGCACAGGTCCACGATGGCGTCCAGGTCCTCCTCGGTCTCCGTGGGCAGGCCGAGCATGAAATAGAGCTTCACGTTCTGCCAGCCGTGGTCGAAAAGCTTGCGCACATGGGCCACCAGGGCGTCCTCGGTGACGCCCTTGTTGATCACGTCGCGCAGGCGCTGGCTGCCCGCCTCGGGGGCCAGGGTGGCCCCGGTGCGGCGGATGGTGGACATGAGGCCCATGATTCCCTCGCTCACCGAACCCACGCGCAAGGACGGCAGGGATATGGACACCTGGGAGCGGCGGCAGCGGTCGAAGCTCTTGGCGAACAGCTCCTCCAGGGCCGAATAGTCGCCCGTGGACAGGGAGAGGAAGGACAGGTCCTCGAAGCCCGTCCGGGCCAGGCCCTTGGCGATGAGGGCGTCCAGGGCCCCGGGGTCGCGCTCGCGGGCCGGGCGGTAGACCATGCCCGCCTGGCAGAAACGGCAGCCCCGGGTGCAGCCGCGCGCGATTTCCACGGCCAGCCGGTCGTGCACCGTGTCGGCGAAGGGCACGATGTGCCCGGTGGGGAAGGCCGCGCGCCGGGCGTCGGCCAGGTCGGGCAGGATGCGTTTTTCCACGCGGGCGCAGTCGTCCAGGCGCGGCGCCAGGGGCAGGCCGCCGCCCGGGGGCTCGGCGAAAAGGGCCGGAACGTACACCCCCGGCACGCGGCACAGCCGCTCCAGCAGCGCCGCCCGGGGCAGGCCCTCGGCCCGGGCCCGGGCCACATGCTCCAGGATCTCGGGCAGGACCTCCTCGCCGTCGCCAAGGACCATCAGGTCCATGAACGGGGCGATGGGCTCGGCGTTGAAGGTGCAGCCGCCGCCAGCCATGACCAGCGGATCGCGCGGGCCGCGCGCCGCGGCCTCCAGGGGGACGCCCCCCAGTTCGAGCATGTACAGGATGTTGGTGTAGCACAGCTCGTGGGTGACGTGGAACGCGACCACGTCCATGGCCGCCAGGGGCGTGTCCGACTCCAGGGTACACAGGGGCTCGCCGTTTTCGCGCAGCACGGCGGCCACGTCCAGGTCCGGCGCGAAGACGCGCTCGGCCCAGAACCCGGGGCGGTCGTTGACGATGCCGTAGAGAATCTTCTGGCCGAGGTAGGACATGCCCACCTCGTAGAGGTCCGGAAAGGCCAGGGCCAGGCGCACGGCCACGGCCGCGGGGTCCTTGAGCACCGAGCCCGGCTCGTTGCCGAGATAGCGGCTGGGGCCGGTGAACAGGGGCAGAAGCTTTTTCATGGGCCCTCGCTGGGGCGGACGGGGACGGACGAAAAAGGGCGGCCAGCGGCCGCCCTTGCACGCGAAACCGGGCCGGGCCTACTTCTTGAGCAGCCGCGACAGGTCGGCCACGCCGCCCTTGGGCGCGCCCTTGGCGCCAGCCAGGCCGCCCAGGCCGCCCAGGCCGCCGGCGGGGGCGGTCAGGGTCAGGTTGCTGGCGGCCTCCAGATACTTGGTCTTCAGTTCCTCGGGGAACTTCTTGTACTCGTAGAGCACATGGGTGTAGGCGATGACCGCGTCGATCTCGTTGTCGAAGGGGTACCCGAAGGGCAGGAGCATCATCTGCACGCCCTGCTGGGTGGGCACGGTCTGGAGCACGGCCACGTCCTCCAGGCGCTTGCCCTGGTCGTCGTCCTTGTACTTGCCGATGATCATCTCGCCGTTGACCAGCTTCACCAGCCGGATGTCGTAGGCCATGGAATGGTGCTCCTTGGATGCGGTGTTTCGGAGAGGGGAACCTAGGAACTCGGAACCGGACTGTCAAGGCCGGGCCCGGCCTTGGCGGCCTTGGCGGCGCGGGCCTCCAGGCGGCGCAGGAGCTTGCGGGCGTCCACGAGATCCTCCCTGGCCAGCAGGGCGGCGCGGGCGTGTTCCTCGGCCTGGGTCCATTGTTTTTTGAGGGCCAGCAGCCGCGCCAGGGCCAGGTGCATGTGCGGTCCGGCGCCCTTTTTCTCGGACAGCTTGCGCAGCAGGGTCAGGCCCCGGTCGGGGTTGGCCACCTGTTCCGAGGCGGTGACGACCATCTCGCAGGCCTTGCGGTCGTCGGGGTTCACGCCCAGGGCGCCGCGCAGGTACTCGAAGGACTCCTTGAACGCCCCGGCGGCCTGGAGCCGGTCGGCGATGATCAGGAACATGGCGTGTTCGTCCGCGTAAAGCTCCACGGCCTCGCGGAAATAGCCCTGGGCCTCCTCGACCTTGCCCCCTTGCAGGGCATTGGTGCCGTGGATGATGGCGTGGTCGATCTTGAGCTTGCGCTCGCGCACGGCGCCCGTGTCCTCGCGGCGGGCGTCGGCGTGGATGGCCTTGATCACCGGCACGAGCTGGGCCAGGAGCGCGCGTTCGCCCCCCGGCTGGTAGGCCAGCGGGCCGGGAATCCGCGAGGCGACCTCCTCCATCCTGCCCAGGTTCTGGAGGTTCTCGCGCAGCAGCCCGGCTATCTTGGCCATGTCCTGGGAATGCAGCTTGGTGGTGACGACGATCTTGAGCGCCTCGGCCACGGAAACCAGGGGGCGCAGGGTCTCGCCTTTGAGGAATGCCGCCTTGGCGCGGCTCAGATGCTGGATGACCGTCTGCACGGGGTTGGCCATGCGGTTCTTCTCCCTTGCGCCCCGGCGAGGGCGCGTCGTGCGGTTGTACAGCATTTTCGGCGCGGAATAAAGAACATCGCGTCCGGGCTTGCCAGGCCCGGCCTCCGGGCCTATATTGGAGCACTGCGGGCCACGGCCCGCCAGGCCCGCCTCCAGGACGGAGACCGGACCGCGCGGCCCCCCGGGACGGGGGCCCGGCCGCGCGACCCACCCCCAGCCGGGCCCCACGGGGCCGGGGTTCGTCATGGGCATACGCCCTGCGGCCGGTGCAGCGGCAGGCCTTGGCGCCTACCAGGACGCCATGCGCACCCAGCGCATGGAGGACCGCGCCGCGCGCCTGGGCCAGGCCCTGCGCGCCGACGGCGCCCGGGCCACGGTGCGCACGCGCTCCATCGGCATCACCCTGGGCAGCCTGGGCATCGACCTGACCACCCGCGACGTGGAGCTGCCCGAGGCCGCCGCGCCGACCCCGGCCGGGCGCGCCTTCTCCGACGCCCTGGACGCGGCGGCCCTGCTGGCCGAAGCCGCCTCCGGGCGGCGGGCCGCCCCGGCCGCTCCGGCCGAGCCCCTGCGCGCCGACCAGTCCCTCTCCCGCCGCCGGGCGCTGGAGGCCTACGCCCAGGCCGCCCTGGGCCAGTTCCGGCCCGTCCCGGGCCGCCTGGGCAGCGTATAGCCCCGCCGCGCGGCCGTTTTCCGCCGCGCGGCCCTCAGAACAGCTCCTGGACCATCTCCAGCCCTGCGGCCGGGCCCCACGAGCCCGCCGCGTACCCGTGCAGTTCAGCCGGGGAGCCCTGGGCCCCGCAGGCCTCGCAGCGCTCCAGCACCGGCGTCAGGAACCCCCAGCACTGCTCCACCGCGTCCTGGCGCCAGAAGAGGGTCTGGTCGCCGAGCATGCAGTCCAGGAGAACCTTTTCGTAGGCGTCCAGGGCCCGGGCCGGGGCGCGGGCCGCGTCGAAGTCGAAGCGCATGGTCGCCGGTTGCAGGCACAGCCGCGCCCCGGGCAGCTTGGCCTGCATGGTCAGCGACACGGCGTTGCCGGGATGGATGTCCAGGATGAGCCGGTTGGCGCCGATGTCCTCGCCCAGGATGTGCCGGAACAGGGAATGGGGCACCTCGCGGAAGCGGACCACGATGCGGGTGAGCTTTTCGCGCAGGCGCTTGCCCGAGAGCAGGTGGAAGGGCACGCCCTGCCAGCGCCAGTTGTCCACCCACAGGCGCATGGCCGCGAAGGTCGGCGTGGCGGAGTCCGGAGCCACGCCGGGCTCGCGGCGGTAGCCGGGCACCGGGGCGCCGCCCGGGGTGCCCGGGCCGTATTGGCCAAGCACCAGGTCGTCGGCCAGCCGGGCGGGGTCGAAGGGCCGCAGGGCGCGGTAGACCTTGGCCTTTTCGTCGCGCACGGCCTCGGCGTCGAAGGCCGGGGGCGGCTCCATGGCCACCAGGGCCAGGAGCTGCATCATGTGGTTCTGGAACATGTCGCGCAGCACGCCCGAGCGTTCGTAGTAGCCCGCGCGGTGCCCCACGCCCAGGGTCTCCATGGCCGCGCAGGTCACCGAGGCCACATAGCGCCGGTTCCACAGCGGCTCGAAGATGGCGTTGGCGAAGCGCAGCAGCAGGATGTTCTGCACCGTCTCCTTGGCCAGGTAGTGGTCGATGCGAAAGACCTGGTGCTCGGCGAAGTGCTCGTGCAGGGCCACGTCCAGGGCCCGGGCGCTGTCCAGGTCGCGGCCGAAGGGCTTTTCGACCACCAGGCGCGAAAAGCCGCGCGCCTCGCGGGCCAGCCCCGCCGCACCCAGGCCGCGCGCCGCTTCGGCGTAGACCGTGGGCGGGGTGGCCAGGTAGAAAAGCCGGTTGCCCTCCGTGCCCGCGCCTGCGTCCAGGGCGTCCAGCCGGGCGGCCAGGGCCGCGAAGCCCGCGGGGTCCGCGTAGTCCAGGGGCTGGTAGAACACGCGCGGCGCCAGGGCCTCCCAGGCCGGGCCGTCCATGCCCCCGGCGGCCTCCAGGGCCCGGCGCATGTGCGCCCGGAAGTCCTCGTCGCCCCACGGCGTGCGCGCGGCGCCGAGCACGGCCAGCCCCTGGGGCAGGGCGCCGTGGCGGTGCAGCGCGTGCACGGCGGGCAGGATCATCCGCGCGGCCAGGTCGCCCGAGGCCCCGAAAATCACCAGCGCGCAGGGCGAGGGGCGCGGGGGGAGCAGGCAGGACGGCCCGCCGCCCGGGGGCGCGGGGTCGAAGGAGATGGGCGGCGCGAAGTCCGTGGGGGCGGCCCCTGGCGCGGGCATGCTCAGCCCTCCTCCCCGTCCGGGCGGCGCACGGCGTGGCCGCCGAACTCGTTGCGCAGGGCCGCCAGCAGCCGGTCGGCGAAGGAATTGTCCTGGCGCGAGCGGAAGCGCTCCATGAGCGACAGGGCCAGCACCGGCGCGGGCACCCCCAGCTCCACGGCGCTGTCCACGGTCCAGCGGCCTTCGCCCGAGTCCTCCACATAGGGCGCCACGGCCGCCAGCCCCGGGTCGCGCTCCAGGGCGCCCGCCGCCAGTTCCAGCAGCCACGAGCGGACCACGCTGCCCCGGTTCCACAGCCGCGCCACGGCGCCCAGGTCCAGCCCCGGGCCGTAGGGCGAGGCATCCAGCAGGGCGAAGCCCTCGGCATATGCCTGCATCATGCCGTATTCGATGCCGTTGTGGATCATCTTGGCATAGTGCCCGGCGCCGTGGGGGCCGCAGTGCATGTGGCCCCCGGGGGGCGCCAGGGTGTCCAGGGCCGGGCGCAGGCGCTCGTATGCCTCGGGCGGCCCGCCGACCATGGTGCAGTAGCCCTCGGTAAGGCCCCAGACCCCGCCGCTGACCCCTGCGTCGGCATAGAGCAGCCCGTCTTCGGCCAGGGCCCGGGCCCGTTGGGGGTCGCGCTTGTAGGGCGAGTTGCCGCCGTCCACCAGCAGGTCGCCGGGGGCCAGCAGGGGCCGCAGGGCCTCCAGGTGTTCGTCCACCACCGCCGCGGGCAGCATGAGCCATACCGTGCGCGGCGCTTCCAGCGCGTCCACCGCCTCGCGCAGGGAGAAAACGGGCCGTGCGCCCTGCGCGGCCAGCTCCCGCACCCGGTCCGCGGAGCGGTTCCAGCCCACGACCTCGTGTCCGCCGCCAAGCAGGCGGCGGGCCATGTTCATGCCCATGCGCCCCAGGCCGAGCATCGCCAGTTTCATGCGCCGTCCTCCCGGTTTCCGATTTTGCCCAGCATACCGCGTTCGGCCCCGATGGCAAAGCGGGGGGGCGCCCGCGCCGCCGCGCCGTTTCGCAGGCCGCCCCGCGCCGGAAAACCCGGCTTTACATCGGCTCCCCAGGCGGATATGCCTGTGGCTCCCATGAAAAATCCGCGGCCCGCCCGGGAGGGACCGATGCGACGCACCGTCGTGCTCGTCGAAGACCAGGACATCGTTCGTGAAGGCCTGCGCAGTCTGCTCGAGGCCCACTCGGACTTCGTGGTCGTCGGCGAGGCGGGCGACGGGCTGGAGGCCGTGCGCCAGGTGGAGCGCGCCGCCCCGGCCATCGTGCTCATGGATCTGTCCATGCCGACCATGGACGGCGCCGAGGCCATCCGCGACATCAAGCGCCGCTTCCCGCGCGTCAGGGTTCTGGCCCTGACCGCCCACAAGAGCGAGGCCCGCATCCGGGGCGCCCTGGCCGCCGGGGCCGACGGCTACGCGCTCAAGAGCACCACCGCCCCCGAGCTGGTGCGCGCCATGGACACCGTCCTGGCGGGCGAGCGCTACGTCAGCCCGGACATCCCCGACGCCCTGGTGCGCCAGGCCCCCGACGCCCCCGACGCCCCGGCCCAGCCCTCGGTGCTGGACCGGCTCTCCGAGCGCGAGATTCTCGTCCTGCGCCTGACCGCCCGGGGCAAGGGCAACAAGGCCCTGGCCCAGGAGCTGTGCATCAGCGTCAAGACCGTGGAAAAGCACAAGGCCAACCTCGTGCGCAAGCTCGGCCTGCGTTCGGCCTCCGAGCTGGCTCCCTTCGCCCACGAGTACGGCCTGTTCCGCTAGGGGCCTGCCGCAAGGCGTCCACCCACGCGCCCGCCACAAGATCTGAAGGGTTTACGGGGCGGCACAATCGCCGCCCCCGTGTCCCTCCCCCCGCGCACGCACGGGATCAAACGCAGGTACACTCCAGCAGCCGCGCCCCCGAGGCCCCTCCCCCGCGCACGCACGGGATCACAGGGCGCTGCCCGCCGCCCCCGGGCATGCCGGCGGGCGCGATTCCGGCCCCGCGCCGGGGGGCGGGGCGCGAGATCGCGAAGCGGCCCGTTCCCTGCTGCCCGCGCCCGGGGGTGGGGCTGGCGGTCCATTACATTGATGCTGCCCCCCGGGGGCCTCCGTCAGCATATGCAGCCAAACGCCACGCCACGCCCACACGCCCTGGCACGGGACGGGGGGATGCGGAGCGGGGATGCGGGATGGGGATGCGGGATGGGGATACGGAGCGGGGATGCGGGGCCGGGGGATGCCGGGGCGCCCGGCGGCTCAGGGG
>NZ_JALNWM010000061.1 GCF_023230885.1 Desulfocurvus sp.
ATGCCGGGCAGCGGCTGGTGCTGCCCGTGCCCCGGGACAGCGCGCAGCGTTTCTGGGTCCGGCTGGAGCGGCACGCGACCCTTGAGGCGGCCTGGGCCGCGCGCCGCGCGGCGCGCTCCCTGGGCCTGGACGCCCGGGTCCTGCCCTGGCGCGGCGACGACGGCGGGCTGCGGTTCTCCGTGACCCTGGGCGGCCCCCGGCTGACGCCCGAAGCGGCCCGGGCGGCCCTGGACGAGGCCGGAGCCGGCGCCCTGTTGGCCGTCGAGCACGGTCTGGCCATGTTTTCCCCGCGCTAGGCGGGACTTGCGGATACGAGGCGCACATGCAGGCGACACGGAAGAAGAAGCTTGGCGAAATGCTGGTCGAGGCGGGGCTCCTGGGCCAGGACGAACTGGCGCGCATCCTGGGTGAGCAGCGCGGCAGCGGCATGCGCCTTGGCGAATACCTGGTCAACCGGGCCATCCTCAAGGAGGCCCAGATCATCGACCTGGTCAGCCGCCAACTGGGCATAGATACATACAGTTCCGAGAAATATTCCTACGACGTGTACCTGGAGTCGGCGCTGCCCGCCGAGCTGGCCCAGCGCCACCGGGTTGTGCCCGTGGCGCGCCGGGGGCGGCTGCTCACCGTCGCCACCCCCGACCCCATGGACATCTCCGCCCTGGACGCCGTGGAGATCCACACCGGCCTGGAAGTGGAGCCGGTGATCTGCACCGAGAAGGACTTCGAGGCCCTGACCTACGCCCTTTACGGCGTGGCCAACGACCTGGGCGGGGTCATGGACGGCATGGAGGAACTCTCCACCGAGGGCGAGGCCAGCGCCGAGGAGATGGAGCAGGGCCCCGACATGGCCGTGGCCTCCCTTCAGGACATGGCCGAGGAAGCCCCGGTGGTGCGGCTGGTCAATTCCATCCTGACCCAGGCCGTGCGCGAGGGCGCCTCGGACGTGCACATCAGCCCCGAAAAGGACCATGTGCAGCTGCGCTTTCGCGTGGACGGGCGCCTGCGCGAGGTTCCCGCCCCGCCGCGCAACTATTTCCTGCCCATCGTCTCGCGCATCAAGATCCTGGCCAACATGGACATCGCCGTGGCCATGGTGCCCCAGGACGGGCGCTTCACCTTCAACGTGGAGGGCCGCGAGGTGCATGTGCGCGCCTCGACACTGCCGACCATCCACGGCGAGAACCTGATCCTGCGCCTGCTCATGCGCACGGGCACGGCCCTGACCCTTGACGACCTGGGCATGCCCGACGAGGAGCGCGCCAAGATAGAGGCGGCCATCGTCAAGCCCTACGGCATGATCCTGACCACGGGGCCCACGGGCAGCGGCAAAAGCACCACGCTTTACGCCGTCCTGCGCAAGCTGAACACGCCGGACATCAATATCGTGACCCTGGAGGACCCGGTGGAATACCGGGTGCCCAAGATCCGCCAGGTGCAGCTCAACCGCAAGGCGGGCATGACGTTCGCAAGCGGCCTGCGCTCCATCCTGCGCCAGGATCCCGACGTGATCATGGTCGGCGAGATCCGCGACCAGGAAACCGCGCGCATCGCCGTGCAGGCGGCCATGACCGGCCACCGGCTGCTCTCCACCCTGCACACCAACGACGCGGCGGGCGCCGTGACGCGGCTCGTGGAGATGGGCGTGGAGCCGTTCCTGGTGGCCTCGACGCTCTTGGTGTCCATCGCCCAGCGGCTGGTGCGCCGGGTGTGCCCGCATTGCCGCGAGGTGGACGAGAGCCGCCCGGCGGGGCTGGCCCTGCTCGGGCTGCCCGAGGACGGCACCTACTACCGCGCCGTGGGCTGCCGCCTGTGCGGCGGCACGGGCTACAGCGGCCGGGTGGGGCTCTACGAGATACTGGAGATCGACCAGAGCACCCAGGAGCTGATCCTGGCGCGCGCCGCGGCCCCGGAAATCGCCCGGGCGGCCATGGCGGCGGGCAGGCTGCGCCTGCTGCGCGACGACGCGGCCCGCAAGGTCGCCCAGGGCGTGACCACCGTGGCCGAGGCGCTGACGGCTGTGCTTGTCTAGTTTTCATTAGCTGAAACAGGACGATACGGATGCCCAACTACAAATACAAGGCCATGAGCGAGACCGGGACCCCCGTGCGGGGGGTCGTGGCGGCGGCGGACGAGGCCCAGGCCATGCAGATGCTGGCCGCCAAGGGGCTGATCCCCCAGTCCGTGCGCGCCGGCGGGGCCGAAGCCGCCGAGGGCGGCGGGGGCGGCTTCGCGCTCATGCAGTCGGTCAAGCCCCAGGAACTGATCCTGTTCACCAAGCAGGTCAGGACCATGGTCCACGCGGGCATTTCCATCGTCAACGTCTTTCGCATCATGGAGCAGCAGTCGAGCAACCCGCTCATGCGCCGCACGGTGAGCGCCGTGGTCCAGGACCTCAAGCAGGGCGCCTCGCTCTACGATGCGTTTTCGCGCCACCCCAAGGTCTTCAACGAGCTGTACTGCGCCATGCTGCGCGCGGGGGAGGTCAGCGGCAACCTGGTCAACGTGTTCGACCGGCTGATCTACCTCATCGACCATGAATACAAGGTCCGCAAGCAGATCATCTCGGCGCTGACCTATCCGGCCATCGTGCTGGTCATGCTGCTCGGGGCCTTCCTGTTCCTGCTGTCCTTCGTGGTGCCCAAGTTCGCCGAGCTTTTCGAGCGGGCGAACATCGACCTGCCCCTGCCCACGGAGGTCTGCATCGCCATGTACAAGGGCCTTTCGGCCTACTGGCCCATGATGCTCCTGGGCACCGTGGTCGTGGTCGGCGGCGCGTACCTCTATGTGCGCACGCCCGTGGGGCGGCTGAACAAGGACCGCCTGCTCCTGGTCCTGCCCCTGGTGGGCCCGGTGTTCCAGAAGGCGGCCATGTCGCGCTTCGCCAGCATCTTCGGGCTGCTGCAATCCAGCGGCGTGTCCGTGCTGGCCTCGCTGGAGATCATCTCGCGGACCATCGGCAACGCGGCCATCTCGCGCGTGTTCGACGGGCTGGGCGAGAAGCTGCGCGAGGGTCGGGGCATCTCGGCGCCCCTGCGCAGCAGCGCCTATTTCCCGCCCATGGTGGTCAACATGATCGCCGTGGGCGAGGAGTCGGGCAACCTGGAGGACATGCTCACCGAGGTCGCGGCCCATTACGACTACGAGGTGGAATACCAGGTGGGGCGCATGGCCGAGATGATCGGCCCGCTGCTCATGGTCGCCCTGTCGGCGGTGGTCGGCTTTTTCGCGCTGGCCATTTTCATGCCGATGTGGGATTTGACGAAAATGGCGCACTAGGCCCGACCCCCTCGGGCCAAAGGCATTTGGCGTTTTTCAACCCAAAAACCGTTCCGGAGGAACAGCGTATGCAGACCACTTCCCACTCCCTGAAGCGTCAGGGCTTCACCCTCGTCGAAATCATCGCCGTGCTGGTGATTCTCGGCATCCTGGCCGCCGTGGCCGTTCCCAAGTACATCGACCTGCAGGACGAGGCGGCCCGGAAGGCCGTCTACGCCGCCGTGGCCGAGCTGAACGCCCGCGAGAGCCTGGTCTGGGGCAAGCTGAAGCTGGACCCCGCCAGCACCGAGACCATGGACTACGACCTGGGCGACGACTTCGGTACCGTGACCTCCACGGCCACCGGCGGCACCCTGACCTTCAAGTCCAAGACCTACACCCTGACCAAGACCACGGACGCCAGCGGCAACAGCCCGACGTACTGGTCCTACGACGGTGCCGCTGGCTCCTAGCAGACGGCCCGCGCCGGGAGGGGGCTCCCCTCCCGGCGCTTTCGGGAACAACAGTTGAACGGCGAGAGGTCATGCGGAAGAACAGGAAAAATGCCAGGCTCGGCTTCACCGCGGTGGAGATCCTCGCCGTGCTCGTCATCCTGGGCATCCTGGCCGCCGTGGCCCTGCCGCGCTACGGCACGCTCCAGCAGGACGCGGCCCTGCACGCCCTGGACGCCGCCGTGGCCGAGCTGAACACCCGCGAGAAGATGGCCTGGAGCGGGCTGCGCATCGCCACCCCCGTGCCCGGCAGCGACCTGGCCATGGACACCGCCGCGCGGGCGCGCGTGGACACGGCCCTGGGCCAGCGCTATTCCTGGACCGCCGCCCCGAACGCCGCTGGCGGCACCCTGGAATTCGAAGGCCAGAGCGCGACGCTCACGCGCCTGGCGGCAACCCTGGCCGAGCCCGCCGTCTGGAGCCGTTAGCCATGTTCGCTTCGCTCCTCCATGTCCCGCGCCGCCTCCGGCGCTCCGCTCCCGCCCCGGCCTTCACCCTGGTCGAGGTCATCGTGGTGCTCCTGCTGCTGGGGCTGCTGTCCGTCGCGGCGGTGAGCGCCCTGGGCGACGGCGAGGACCGCGCGCTGCCCTACGAATTTTCTACGCTCAAGACGCATATCCGCTTCGCCCAGGCCCGGGCTATGGGCCGGAACACGCCCTACGGCATCCGCTGCCAGGACGGGGCGTACTGGCTGTTCACCGGCTCGCAGGTCGGCACCGCCGTGCGCCTGCCCGGACAGGCGGCCGACACCGTGACCCTGCAAAGCTCCGTGACCCCCGCCAGCTTCACCCTGGCTTTCAACGGCCGCGGACAGGCATTTTCCGCCGCAGTGTTCACCGCCGCCAACGCCCTTGGCGAGGACCAGGACGTGACCCTGACCCTGGACGGCGAAAGCCTGGGCTTCACCGTCACCGCTCACACGGGGTACATCCCATGACCGCCGCCCCGCCTCGCTCCCGCCGCGCCCGGCGCGCGGCCCCGGGCTTCACCCTCGTGGAGCTCATCGTGATCTTCGTCGTGGGCGCCGTGCTGGCCGTGATGGTCACCACCCTGGCCCACGAGACCATGCCCCACTTCGGCAACGAAACGGTGATCCAGGTGGACCGCCAATACGACCTGCTGCGCGAGATCGAGCGCCTCCAGGCCGCCTACCGCCAGCAGATCGAGGCCGGGACCCTGAACCTGGATACCCTGCTGTCCGGCTGGACGCCCGGCGGCCCCGTGACCCTTTCGGTGAGCACGCAGACCGTCTCCGCCGCTGGCGGCGGCTTCACCTTTTCCACGGCCGTGCGCAAGGTGCGCTTCACCTGCGGCGACTATGTGATGTATTCCTATTTCGCCGAGTAGCCGCATGCGCAACCGCCCGGGATTCACCCTCATCGAGATCATCCTGGCCATGAGCATCCTGGCCTTCGTCGGCGTGGTCTTCATTTCGGCCCTGACCTATACGGCCACGAGCTGGGTCGCCGCCGTCGAGTCGGTGGAGATGGCCCAGAAGGCGCGCCTGGCCCTGACGCGCATCTTCGTCGAGTTGCAGGAGATGCGCGGGATGGACGCGGGGCACCGGGCCGACAACGACGCCAACACATTGTATTTCATCGATATGGAGGGGCAGCCCCTGCTCCTGCGCCAGGTGGGCGACACCATTTTTCTCGACGGGGAGGCGCTGCTGGACGGCGCGGCCACGGGCGGCGAGATGCTCAGCTTCCGCCGCGCCGACGACAGCGACTGGGACCCCACCAACGACGACCTGGACGACCTCTACGAGATCGGCATCCGCGTGGTGCTCGACTCGCAGTACCTGAACACCCAGCGGGCCTTCGGCACCGTCGTCAACCCGCTGTACACGGGCGTTGCCCGTGCCCCGAGGCTGCAATGAGCCGAATTCGAGCGCCTTTCGTCAGCCGGTCGCGCCCCGGCGCGGCCATCGTGCCCCTGATTGTGACCCTGCTGCTGCTGGCCGGTGTGGGCCTTAGCGTACACGACCTGCTGAACACCAGCGCCCTGGAGCAGCCTGCCGCCGTGCCCGCGCGCGCCGCCCTCTACGCCGCCGAGGCGGGCATCCGGCTGGCCGCCGCCGAATACAACGCCCAGGGCGCCGCCGCCGACCGCGCGGCGCTGTTTGCGAACATCGACGGGCGCGACTTCGTCCTGGACTCGGCCACCGACTCGCGCTTCCGGCTGGACGTGTTCTCCTACGGCTTCCGCCCCCTGACGCACAACACCGGCACCCGGACCATCACCGCCCGGGCCGTGCGCCGCGTGCCCCTGGCGGACATGGCCGACAACTCCTCGGGGCCCATATCCATGCCGGCGGGCAGCCTGATCAGCGTGCGCGACGAGATCGGCAACGACATCCCCGCGACCCTGGCCGCCGCCGCCACCGTCCACACCGACAACGACGGCAGCCAGATCGTGACCTTCACCTATTCGCCCCTGCCCGGGGGGGCCGTGCTGGGCGCCAGCGCCGACCTGGACTTCGTGAACATCGCCCACGCCACGGATTCCCTGCCCTCGGGCAGCGCCGCCAGCCTGGGCGGCCTGCCGGGCGACATGGGCAACTTCCCTCCCGAGAACGGGCGGATCTACATCCCCGAGGCGGACAAGACCTACACCTATCGCGAGCGCGTGGTGGAGGGCGACGGCAGCGTGACCCTGAGGGGCCTGGAGGCCCAAAACGGCTCCTTCGCCGTCAGCGATTTCCGCGACTCCACGGTTATCCTGCGCACGGCCTACGCCCTGCGCTCCACGGGCAGCGTGGGCACCGATGCCTACTCGGCCCAAAAGACCCTGGTCCACTACGATTCGCCCTCGGACGAAGGCACCAACCTGGACCCCGTTGAGCGCGTGGCCGACCCCAACCGGGTCATCGAAACGACCATGAACGACCTGACGGCGTTCAACAGCTCCGACCGGACCCTGCGCCTGGACGGCAGCGACAGGACGGTGCTGGAGATCAAGTCCTACCAGTCCACCCAGGGCACGCACATCAACTACGCGGCCATCCACAGCCTGGAGCGCGACAGCAGCGGCCCCTGGGGCCATGTGGTGCGCCTGAACAAGGACAGCCTGTTCCGCTGGCGCTGGAAGCAGGACACCCGCCTGTCCTACGATGTGCAGACCAAGCTCTCCTCGGGCTGGAAGCTGCCCTTCGCCCTGGCCGGGCTCTCCCTGCGCCTGACCGAAACCGGCACCAGCGGGCAGTACGACTTCTACGGCGTGTCGTTCCTCAAGTTCTACGGCAGCGGGCCCCTGCCCAGCCGGTGGTACTGGTTCAACTGGTACACCGTGCGCGGCGACCACATCCCCGACGGCGTGAAGCCCACGGGGCAGGGCACCACCGTGCACACCTGGAACTCGCCGCCCGAGCTGGAGGGCTCCAGCAGCTATCCGCTGAACATCACCGAATCCGACCGGGTGCTGCTGGTCTTCTGGCGCAACAAGAACGGGGTCAGCACCTGGCTGGCCTACAAGGTGCTGGGTTATCAGGACAACAACTCCTCCATCGTGGGCGAGTGGGGCATGTATCCCAAGCAGCAGAACATCGACGGGCGCATCGTCAGCGACAACACGACCCTGGTCGTCCGGGCCGAGGAGCAGTTCGTCAACGGCGAAAAGGTGAACCGCTTCAAGGTGTTTTACGGCGACGCGTCCAACCGGAGCGGGCTGACCAGCCGCACGGGCGACGCCCTGGCCTACAACATCATCACCGGCGCATCCAACTCCGCCTCGCGCGACCGGGGCCGCCTGCGCTACCGGCCCGAATGGGTGACCAACAGGGGCCACGCCTATCCCCTGTATCCCGTGCTGCGCATCGGCGACTGGTCCGCCAGCGCGGACTATTTCACCTTCATCATGGACGCGCCCGCCTACGGCCTGCACCAGTGCAAGTGGGACCGGATCAACACCACGGCCATCGCCGCCGACCCCGCCGCCGACATCCGCCTGCTCTCCGACGGCGGCACCATCCGCACCCGCGAGTTCCTGTCGCCCAACAGCGCCACCTGGCCCGCCAACCCCAACAACTGGCCCTCCAACCGGCCCGAGGTCGGCCTGCACGCCTACGGCAGGCTCATCCGCGCCGATTCGGGCAACAACGCCGTGACCTTCGACGACCTGGCCCTGGGGTTCCTGCTCTACGAGGACACCCCGACGCCGCTGGTGGACTAGGAGGACTTCATGCGACGCCTGGTGCTTTCCGCGGCCGCGGCCGCACTTTGCGCGGCCCTGCTGGCCCCCGCTCCGGCCCTGGCCCTGCTGGCCATCGAGCCCGACGCCCCGGCGTATACCGGCCCCCCGGCCGGGGGGCCGCCTTCCGCCGCGCCCCCGGCGCCCGGCGCTCCGCCCGCCCGCCCGGACGCGCCCCCGACGCCCGGTCAGGGCCCGGCCGCCCGGCCCGCGCCCGCCCCCGGCGCCCAGGGGGCGCCCCACGGCACGCCGCCCGCGCAGACGCCCTAGGGCCCCGGCCTCACGCTTGGCTTGACAATCGCGCCCCGACCTGGAACCACAAGGGCGGTCGGGCCGGGGCTCGACCCTTCGGCATCGCGCAACCCTGCGAGGCTCCCGTGGCATTGAACCGACGCAACAACGGCGGTATGCCCCGCCGTCTGGCGGTGATTTTCTCCCTGGCCGGGCTGGCTTTTTGCCTTGTCGCCGCGCTGGGGCTGGCGGAGCACCTGTGCGCCACCTCGGGCTGCGCCCTGTATGCGGACTGGACCCTGTGGGGACTGTCGCTGTGGTGGTGGGGCGTTGGCGGCTTCGCCCTGCTGGCGGTGACGGCCCTGGTGTCGCCCCCGGCGGCCCTGGCCCTGGGCGGGGCCGCGGTGCTGGCCGACGCGGCGCTGCTGGCGGTCATGGCCTTCATGGCCCCGTGCCTGAACTGCCTCATCGCCGGGGCCGTGTTCTTCCTGGTCTGGTGCTGCCTCGTTCTGGCGGTGCGGCCCCGGGGGTCCGTGGCCGTGCTGGCCGTGCTTTGGCTCGTCGCCCTGTCGCCGAACCTGGTGGCCCTGGCGGGCGACGGCGGCGGCTGGGCCATCTACGGCAACGCCGAGAACGCCGCCACCCGCGTGTATTTTTCGCCCAGCTGCCCGGCCTGCCGCCGGGCGGTGTTCACCCTGGGGGCCCTGTCGCCCTCGGGCGTGGCCTATATCCCCGTTTCCGAGGCCCCGCAGGACGTGGACCGGCTCATGGCCCTGCACCAGGACATCCTGGCGGGCATGCCTTTCCTCGATGCGTTCCGCCGCGCCGTGGCTCCGGATTTCCAGCCCGGCGACCAGGGCTTCTGGCGCCGCCTGCGCTACCGCGCGCTGCTGGCCTACAACCACGCCGTGTTCCGGCGCATGGGCGGGCGTGCCGTGCCCTATATCGCCAGCGTGGGCCTGCGCCCGCTGCCGGGCCTTGCCCCGGGCCTGGCGCTTCCGGTGCCGCCCCCGGGCGAGCCCCGGCCCCAGCCCGCGCCGCAGGCCGCCCCCGAGCCCGAGGCGCCCCCCGCGACGGCGCCATGAGCACCTTCGAGGCCCTGGTCCAGTCCTGCGTGCAGCAGGGCGTGTCGGACATGCACATTACCGGCGGGCACCCCGTGGTGCTGCGCAAGGACGGCACCGTCGCGCCCCAGCGCCGGATCGTCCTGCGCCACGCCGAGGTGGACGAGCTGGCGCGCTCGCTCATGACCCGCCAGCAGGCCCGGACCCTGCGCCGCCAGTGGTCCGTGGACTTCGCCATCTCCGTCGGCGGTACGCGCCTGCGCATCAACGTCTTCGCCACCACGCGCGGGCTGTCCCTGGCCGTGCGCTTCCTGCCCGGCGAGGCTCCCGAGATCGAAAAGCTCAACCTGCATCCGTCCCTGGGCGATTTCTGCCGTGCGCCCGCGGGGCTGGTGCTGCTGTGCGGGGCAACGGGCAGCGGCAAGACCACGACCATCGCCGCCCTGCTGGGCGAGATCAACCGCACCCGCGCCGCCCATGTGGTGACCCTGGAAGACCCGGTGGAGTACCGCTTCCGCTCGGTGAAGTCGTTCATCGAGCAGCGCGAGCTGGGCGCCAGCTTCCAGAGCTTCGAGCAGGGGCTGGTGGATGTGCTGCGCCAGGCGCCGGACGTGATCTTCGTCGGCGAGCTGCGCCGCGCGGAGATCATCCGCCTGACCCTGGACGCGGCCGAGTCCGGGCATCTGGTTTTCGCCACGCTGCACGCCAACTCGGTGGAGGAGGCGCTCTACCGCGTGCTCAACGCCTTTCCGGCCGACGCCCAGGATTTCGCGCGCTCCCAGCTGTCTTCGGCCCTGTGCGGGGTGGTGGTCCAGCGGCTGGCCCTGCGTCCGGAGCTGGGCTTCCGCGTGCCCGAGCTGTCCGTGCTGCGCACGGGCAAGGCCGTGCGCAGCCTGATCCGCGACAACCGCCTGAGCCAGCTGGAGAACGCTATGGAACTGGGCCGCGAGGCGGGCATGTTCACCTTCGCCACCTACGCCCAGGAGATGCAGGCCCGGGGCGCGGGCTATGTGCATCCCTCGCGGACCCTGCGCCCCGGGCAGGAGGCCGCCCGCGAGACGGTCTACGAATCCCCGCTCATCGATCCCCTGGCCAGCGGGCCCGCGCCCGCCCCCGGCCCGGTGGCGGCCGACGGGGCGGCACCTCCGGACGCCCTGACCATCGAGGACGACGCCACCCTGTCGGATGTCATCCGTCAGCTCACCGACCGGGGCGCGCCGGGCGGCGGCTAGCCGGGGCGCGGGCGCTGCCTTTGGCCCTCCGGCCCTCCGGGCCCCGGAGCTATTTCCGGGTCGCGAACCATTCGGCCACGGCCTGCATGTCCTCGTCGGACATGCCCCGGGCCTTGTTCTCCATGATCTTGTTGAAGCGCGTGCCGTCGCGGAAACCCTTGAGGGCGGCGACGATTTCGGCTGGGTCGGCGCCGTGGAACTCGGTGCCGTGGCATTTGCAGCCCTTGGCCAGGGCTTCGCCCCGGGCCATGTCCGCCGCGTGGGCCGTGCGGGCGGCGGGCGGGGCAGGCGCGGCGGCGGCGCAAAGGAGCAGGACGGCGGCGACGAAAAGGGCTGCGGGGCGTTTCATGGATACTCCTGAATGTCGGTGCCGGGGCCCGCGCGGACGGGGGGCGCCCCGGAATTGCGTAGCCCCGGGCAGGCTCGGTGCCGGGGCCGCGCGGGCGGGGGGCCTTGCCAAGGCCGCGCAGGGTCTGGCACAATTTAAATTTTGGTGAAACTAACAGCAATTGGGGGCCGGAGGCAATGGGCTATCTCGACATGCAGCAGTGCCTGGGCGACCTGGAGCGGCGCGGGCAGCTGGTGCGCATCCGCCAGGAGCTGGACGCGCGCCTGGAAATCGGCGCCGTGCAGCGGCGCGTGTTCGCCGCGGGCGGCCCGGCGCTGCTGTTCGAAAACGTGCGCGGCTGCCGCTTCCCCATGGTCGGCAACGTGTTCGGAACCAGGGAGCGCCTGCGCTTCATCTTTCGCGACACCCTGCGGACCATCGAGCGCCTCTTCGCCCTCAAGGTCGACCCCCTGGACGCCCTGCGCCGTCCCTGGCGCTATGCGGGGGTGCCCCTGGCCCTGGCCCGGGCCGTTCCGCGCACGGTGCGCTCCGGCCCGGCCCTGGCCGTGCGCGCCAGGATTTCCGACCTGCCCATGCTCGTGTCCTGGCCCCGGGACGGCGGCGCCTACGCGACCCTGCCCCAGGTCTATTCCGAAAGCCCGGCTCGCCCCGGCTACGCGGGCTCCAACCTGGGCATGTACCGCGTGCAGCTTTCGGGCAACGCCTACGAACCCGACCGCGAGGTCGGCCTGCACTACCAGATCCACCGCGGCCTGGGGCACCACCACGCCGAGGCCCTGGCCCGGGGGCAGCGTCTGCCTGTGAGCGTGTTCGTGGGCGGGCCTCCGGCCATGACCCTGGCCGCCGTGATGCCCCTGCCCGACGGCATGCCCGAGGTGTTCTTCGCCGGGGTGCTCGGCGGGCGGCGCCTGCCCATGCTCCGCCGCCCCGGGGCCCTGCCCGTGCCCGCCCACGCCGACTTCTGCATCCAGGGGCATATCGTCCCCGGCACGGGCAAGCCCGAGGGGCCCTTTGGCGACCACCTGGGCTACTACAGCCTGACCCACGATTTCCCCGTGCTGGAGGTCGACGCCGTGTTCCACCGGCCCGACGCCGTGTGGCCCTTCACCACCGTGGGCCGCCCGCCCCAGGAAGACACGATGTTCGGGGCCTTCATCCACGAGCTGACCGCCGAGCTGGTGCCCACCGTGTTCTCCGGGGTCCACGAGGTCCATGCCGTGGACGCCGCCGGGGTCCACCCGCTGCTTTTGGCCGTGGGCAGCGAGCGCTATGTGCCCTACGCCGAGCGCCGCACGCCCCAGGAGCTGCTGACCAACGGCATGTCCCTGCTGGGCTCGACCCAGACCTCGCTGTCCAAGTATGTGCTCATTGCCGCCCGCGAGGACGACGCGCGCCTGTCGGCCCACGACGTGCCCGGATTCTTCCGCCACATGCTCGAACGGGTGGACCTCGGGCGCGACCTGCACTTCATCACCCGCACCACCATGGACACCCTGGACTACTCGGGCATCAGCCTGAACCAGGGCTCCAAGCTGCTGTGGGCCTCGTGCGGCCCGGCGCGCCGGACCCTGGCCACGGAAGTCCCCGCCGGGCTGGCCCTGCCCGAGGGCTTCGGCGACCCGCGCCTGGCCGCCCCGGGCATCCTGGTCCTGCGCGGCCCGGCCCACGACCGGGGCCGCGACGACCACGACCCGCGCCTGGAAGCCCTGGCCCGGGCCCTGGAGGGCCTCCCCGGGCTGGAGGGGCTGCCCCTGGTGGTCTGCGCCGACGACGCGGCCCTGGCCGCCCGCAACTGGGACAACCTGCTCTGGGTGACCTTCACCCGTTCGGACCCGGCCACGGACATCTACGGCGCCGGGGCCTTCACCCGCTGCAAGCACTGGGGCTGCGCCGGGCCGCTGGTCATCGACGCGCGGCTCAAGACCTACCACGCCCCGCCCCTGGAGCCCGATCCCGAGGTGGAGCGGCGCGTGGACGCCCTGGGCGCCCCGGGCGGCCCCCTGGCGGGAATCATCTAGCGTCGCGTCCTTGATTTGACGCCGGGGCTCCCGGGGAAAAAGATTTCTTGGTTCAGGTCGTTGTCTGCCCAGCCCGTGCGACGGCACCGTGCGGGCGCGACGCCGGGGCAGCAGCCGTACCGGCGGGCCTGGTGCGAACGACGGCACCGTGCGGGCGCGACGCTGGCCCGGGGCCTTACGGGGGCGCCGGTGCCTGGGGGGCCGGACCTTTTTCCGGCCTTGCGCGCCGGTTGACGGCCGCGCGGTGCCCGGCGGGAGTCCGGCGGGTGGTCCGGTCCCTGGATGGAAGGTCGGGGTTCCGGCGGCCCGGCGCCATCCGTCCGGCCCCCGGCCCCCGGCCTCCGGCTTTGGCGGTGGCGCGGCCCCGGCGCCGCCCGGAGCCGGGCCGGGGCGCGTTTCGCCCGGCGGGCCGGGGTTGCGCCCGGGGCGTGTCGGGCGTAGAACCGGGCTCTTCGGCTTGCGCCTGTTCCGGCCCGGCCCGGCCGTGGCCTGTGGCCCGCGACGCCCGCGCCCGGGGCGCCCGGTGGGGCTGGGTGTTTCGATGCCGCTTTTTCCGACCAGCCAAGGAGATATTCCGTCCATGCGCCGAACCCTGTCCGTGTCCCTGGCCGTGCTTGCGGCCCTGGTTCTTGCCGCCTGCGCCCCGCGAAGCGGGGGGCCGGTCCTGAAGGAGCAGATTCGCGACGCCGTGCGCGAGCATCCTGAAATCGTTCTGGAAGCCCTGGCCGAGGACAAGGTGGCCCTGCTGGAGCTGGTGGAGCAGGGCGCCCGCGAGCGGCGCGACCGGGCCATGCGCGACAAGTGGCGCCAGCAGCTGGAAACGCCCCTGGAGCCGGCCCTGGACCCCGCCCGCCCCTGGCACGGCGCGGCCGACGCGGCCGTGACCGTGGTGTCCTATTCCGACTTCCTGTGCGGCTACTGCGCCCGGGGGGCCGCAACCCTCGACGCCCTGGTGGAGGGCTCGGGGGGCACGGTCCGCCACCTGGCCAAGCATGCGCCCATGTCCGAGAACGGCGAGTACGCGGCCCGGCTCTACGAGGCCCTGGGCCTGCAACAGGAGGCCCTGGCCCTGGATTTCGCCCGGCGGGCCTTTGCCGAGCAGGCGAAAATCGCCTCGGCCCCGGAGCCGCGCAAGGCGTTCCACGACCTGGCCCTGGCCCTGCCCGGGGTGGACGCCGGGCGCCTGGAGGCCGACCTGGAGGGCGAGACGGTGCGCGACCGCGTGCGCCAGGACGCCCGGGAGTTCCTGGACTGGGGGTTCTCGGGGGTGCCGGTCTACCTGTTCAACGGCGTGGCCCTTGAGGGTGCCGTTTCCGAGGGCACCATGCGGGAGGTCCTGGAGCTGGTGCAGGGCGGCAGGTAGCTTCCGGGCCGCCGGTCCGGCCCCGCGGATGCGTCCGGCGGGGCAGGGGCCCGCGTCCGCCTTCTGGCGGTCGCGGGCCTTTGCGTTTCGGGCGGGCCGGAATGTCGGCGGCCCGGGATGGGCCGGGCCGGGATGTCCGGGCCGGGATGTCGGCGGGGCGGGCCCGCCCGGGGTCAGGGCCGGTCCAGGGCGTAGTCGCGGCAGATGGCCTCGAAGGGCTCCAGGTCCGCATCGCGGGGGGCGCGCATGAAGGCGCCCAGGAGCACGGCGCCGATGCCCGTGCGCCACATGCGCCCCCGTCGGGCCCGGGGCCAGGGGCGGCGCAGCAGCCGCGCCAGCAGCGGCGCACCCAGGATCCCGGCGCCATGAACCGTGTCCGGGTCCGTGCGGGGTTCGCCGTCCGGGCCGGGCGGGGCGGGAGCCTCGGCGAAGAAACCCGCCGGGGCGCCCAGGGCGCCGTAGAAGATGTCGGCGTATTGGGCCAGGGTGCGGTGGTCCAGCAGGGCGTCGGCGGGCCCCAGGCGGTCGAGCACCAGGTCGCAACCCGTGTGCGGGGCGGCCAGGGCCAGGCGAAAATGGCCAGGGGTGAAGGAGAAGGAGCGCAGCTCCAGACCGCCGGGGACCACGGCGGCTATGCCGAAGGCCGCCCAGGGCACGGGGCCGTCCGGGGGGTGGTCGTCCAGGCTGTCCAGCACGGCCAGGGCCGTGGCCGCGTCGTCTTCCCGGGCGGGGCCGGGCAGGATGAAGCGCGCCGTGGCCGTCAGGCCCGTGTCCGGCCGGTGCAGCACGGCGCCGAGCCCGCCGCCGTCCGCGCCGCGCCAGGCGAAGGGCCACAGGCTTCCGCGCGCCGCGTCGCCCTCGCGGGGCGAGGCCCAGCCCGGGGGCAGGGCGCCCGGATCCTGGTCCACCGACGCCCCCGGCCCCAGGGCCTGCGCGAGGCGCGCCAGGTGCGCCCGGAGGTCGAAATCCTCCCGGGTGCGGCGCCAGCGCAGGTCCAGCCCCTGGCCGTCGCGCCCGGCCACATGCAGGGCGAAGGCCCGGAACTCGGCAGAGTCCCAGCTTCTGGGCACCTGGAGGCTCACGCCGTTCCAGGCCAGGAATTTTCGGGGCGTCCGGGGGGTGGTCATGGTGCGGCTGCGTCGGGCTGCGGCGCGGTTTTCG
>NZ_JALNWM010000062.1 GCF_023230885.1 Desulfocurvus sp.
CCTTCGGGTTATGAGCCCGACGAGCTACCGTGCTGCTCCACCCCGCAACGCTGTTGGAAGAGTGGGTATATGCGCCTTGGCCGGGCTTGTCAAACCTTGTTTACAACTTTTTTCAAATCGCTTATCAGGGCCGTCATGCCAAGCGAAACCTCCGTCACCGTCGTGGTTCCCGTGTTCAACGAGGAATCGAACCTGCCGCCGCTGCTGGACGAGATCGTGCGCGCCCTGGGCGGCGGTTCCCGGCCCTGGGACGTGCTCTTCATCAACGATTGCAGCACCGACGGCTCCCTGGCCGTCATCAAGGCCCTGGCCGCCGCCAACCCGCGCGTGCGCTACCTGTCCTTCCGGGCCAACCAGGGCCAGTCCGCCGCCTTCGCCGCAGGGTTTGCCAACGCCTCGGGCGACGTGGTGGTGACCATCGACGCCGACCTGCAGAACGATCCCGCCGACATCCCCGCCCTGCTCGACACCCTGGACCGCCAGGGCGTGGACATGGTCATCGGCTGGCGCAGGCGCCGCCAGGACAGCTGGGTCAAGCGCGTCAGCTCCCGGCTGGCCAACCGCCTGCGCGACTGGTGGACCCGCGAGACCGTGCGCGACACCGGCTGCTCCCTCAAGGCCATGCGCACCGACATGGCCCGCAGGCTGCACGTCTTTCGGAACATGCACCGCTACCTGCCCACCCTGGTCAAAATGCAGGGCGGCACCGTGGCCGAGGTGCCCGTGAACCATCGCCCGCGCGTGCACGGCGTGTCCAAGTACGGCACCTGGGACCGCGCCCGGGCCGGAGCCTACGACCTCATCGGCGTACGCTGGCTCCAGGACCGCGCCATCCGCTACGAAATCGACGAGCGCAACTGACCCGCGCCCCGCCGGGCCCGCCCGGCGCCCTTTTCAGCGCCCCCGCGTTGGGGTAGGCTGCCCGGGCGCGCCATCGCGGCGTGCCGCACAACCCTCGGCCCCGGCGGCGCCTTTGGACAGACAGGCAAAAATTCTCCTCAAGGGACTGGTGCTCATCGCCTCGCTGGTGGCGGCCGGGCTGGCCGCGCGCCATCTGGGGCTGGCCGACGCCCTGAGCGAGGGCTGGATGGACGCCCACGTCCGCGGCCAGGGCCTGCTGGGCTGGCTGACCTTTCTGGGCCTGGCCGCCCTGGGCACCGGCGTGGGCCTGCCGCGCCAGGTGGTCAGCTTCCTGGCGGGCTATGTGTACGGCTTTGTTGCCGGAACGCTGCTGGGCGTGGCCGGGACGACCCTCGGCGCGGCGCTGTCCTTTCTTTACGCCCGGGTGCTCGGCCGGGGCCCCGTGGCCCGGCGCATGGCCCGGCGCGGCCCCGGGCGCATCGCCCGGGCCGACGCCTTCCTGGCCCGCGCGCCCTTCTCCACGGCGCTGGTCATCCGGCTCATGCCCGTGGGCAGCAACATCCTGACCAATCTCCTGGCCGGTGTCAGCTCCGTGCCCGCCTTGCCCTTCCTGCTGGGCTCGGCCCTGGGCTTCGTGCCCCAGACCGCCGTCTTCGCCCTGCTCGGCAGCGGCTTCAAGGTCGACCTGGCCTGGCGCGTCAGCTTGTCGGCCCTGCTGTTCCTGCTTTCCACCTGGATCGGCTGGCGCATCCACCGTGCCCGGCGGCGCGACGCCGCCCTGGTGGACGACGACGCCTCCGCGCCCGACGCCTCCTCCTCCGGCCAGTAGGCCCGCCCCTGGCCGGGCAGCCCGCCCCGGCATGCCGCGCCGCGCCAAAAGCGCGGGCCCCGGGGCGTGGTGCGCCCCGGAGCCCGCAGCGGCCCGCCAGGGGGGATTGGGCCCGGCCCGGCGCCCGGTGGGCGCCGTGGCCCGGGCCGGTTGCCGCGTGCCCGGGTTTTCGCCGGGCTCCCGGGTAAAGCCTTTTGATCCCGATTTATCGCGCCACAAGTGCGGCGCCCGTTTTCCGCTGGCGGGCTAGCGGTCCGGGGGGCGGCCCGAGGGCAGCCGCAGGCGCAGCCCCCCCGCGCACAGCAAGAGCGCCAGGCCCACCACCAGCAGCGCGGCTCCCGCGCCCGTAAGCCAGCCCATGAGCACGTCCGAGGGCCAGTGCTTGCCCAGGTAGACGCGCGAGTAGCCCACCAGCAGCGGCAGGAGCCACACATAGCGGCGCGGCCCGCGCCACAGCAGGGCGATGGCCACGGCGGCGGCCATGGAGTTGGCCGCGTGGGCCGAGGGATAGGAGGAGCCGGTTTTCTTCACGGGGGCGAAGTCCGGCGGGCGCACCTGCCAGCGGCCGTCTTCCACGAAATGGACCCCGGGCATGGCGTTCAGCGGCCGCAGCCGTCCGTGGGCCTTCTTGAGCAGGTTGGTGCCGCCGTCGGCCACGCCCAGGGCCAGCAGCACGACCAGCAGCCCCGCAAACTGCGCCCAGCGGTAGCGGCGTACGCCCAGGGCGATGCCCGCGCCCACCGCCAGCCACAGGACCACGGGCGACGATATCCAGGGCATGGCCCAGTCCAGGAAAGGGGCGCGCAGGGTGTCGTTGACGAGCCAGAACAGCCAGTGGTCCCAGCCGGGAGTCGAAAAATCCATGTCCTCTCCGGGCCCCGCAGGTCAGATGGGGCCGTTTTCCTTGATCTTCCTGTCCTCGTAGGGTGCCAGGCGCTGGCGGTACCATTCCAGTTTGGCGTGTTCCATGGCCGAGGAGCACATGGACAGCGTGTCATAGGACTCGCCCGCGCGCTCGATGACCAGGGTGGCCAGCTTGTAGATGCAGTAGTTCATCTCGCCCTGGGTGCCGACTTCGGCGGCCAGGGCCCGCAGCTGGGCGTCGAACGCCGCGCGGCGTTCGGGGGTGATGTAGGGCATGGGGCCTCCGGGGGTCAATCCCGGCCAAGGCGCGCCACGGTCAGCAGCGGGGCGGGCACGGCGGCCTGGGCCAGGGGCAAGAGGTGCTCGTGGTGGGTGAAGAAGACGACCTGGGTGCGCCGCGCCAGCTCCGCCAGCGCGCCCAGGGTCGCCCTGGCGCGCTGGTCGTCGAAGTGCACCAGGATATCGTCCACCACGAAGGGCAGGGGCGCGTTGGCGTCCAGGAAACGGTGCAGCCCGGCCAGGCGCAGGGCCAGGAAGAGCTGATCGCGCGTGCCGTCGCTCATGGCCGGTACGCGCACGCGCTCCCCGCCGGGGCGTACGCCCTGGAGCACCGGCTCGCCCCGTTCGTCGAAATCGGCCTCCAGCCCGGCGAAGGAGCCCAGGGTCAGGGCCGCGAACAGCCCTCCCGCACGTTCCAGCACCGGGCCCTGGTGGTCGCGGCGGTAGCGCTCGATCTCGCTGCCCAGGATCAGGGCGGCCAGGCGCAGGCGCACATGGCGGTCCACGTCGGCCTGCAGGCGGCCCAGGACGCCCTGGGCCCGCTCGGCCACCCGCGCCGCGCGGGAGGTGCCGTCCAGGGCCGTCAGGGCCTGGCGCACGCCGCCCAGCTCCTGGAGCAGCGCGTCGTGCTCCGCGCCCAGGGCCTGGACCTCGGCCCGGGCCGCGCCCAGCCCGGCGGCCAGGGCGTCGGGATCCTCTTCCAGGGCCTGGGCGGCAAAGGCCGCGACCTCCCCGGTGGCCAGGGCGGCCAGGGCCTCCTCGGCGCGGGCCAGGGCCTCGCGGGCCCGGGCGCGTTCGCGGGCGTTTTCCTCGGCCCGGGGCAGCTCGTCCGGCGCGGCACATCCGGCCTCGGCGCAGAGCCGTTCCAGGGTCCGGGCGTGGTCGTGTTCGGCGCCCAGGGCGGCGGTGTGGCGCGCGGCGGCCTCCTGGCGGCGTTCGCGCAGGTCCGCGCGGCGGCGGGCGGCATCGCGCGCGGCGGCCAGGCGTTCGAAAAGCCGCACTGCGGCGCGGATGGGGTCCGGCTCGCCCAGCTCCGGGGCCAGCCGGGCCACAGCCTCGGCCACCCGGGTGCAGAAATCCTCATAGTCGCGGGCCATGTCCGCCACGCGCCTGGCCTTGCCCTGCCACTCGGCGACGACGCCCAGCAGCTCGGCCACGTCGTCCAGGAACCCCCGGGCCTGGGCCGGGGTGGCGGCGGCGGGCAGGCCCAGGGGCGCCACGGCCCCGGCCCAGCGGTCGGCCCAGCGGTCCAGCGCCTCCCGGGCGCGCTCCTGGCGCGACTGCGCGGCCCGGGCGCGGCGTTCCAGGTCGGCCGCGCGTTCCCCGGCGCGTTCGCGGGCGGCGCGCAGGGCCTCGGCGTCGCGGGCGATCCGCCCGGCGGCGTCCGCCAGGGCCCCCAGTCCGGCGGCGGCCGACGGAGCGGCCCCGGCGGCCGCCAGCAGGGCCCGCAGCTCCGCGTCCAGGGCCCCGGCGCGTTCCTCCAGCGTTGCGGCCTCGGCCTCGGCCTCCCCCAGGGCGGCCACGATGCGGCAGACCTCGCGGCGCGCCTCGGTCCAGGCCAGCATTTCGCGCGCGGGCAGCGGGTCCACGCCCAGGGGCGCCCACAGCTCTTTCCACTGGGCGCCCAGGGCCCCGGCCTCGGCGTCCAGGGCGCCCAGTCGCCGCCCGGCCCGGTCCAGCCCGCTTTCCAGGCGCTGCACGGCGGCCAGCAGGGCGGCCTGCTCGGCCACGCGCCCGGCCTCGCGGCGCAGGCGGTCGGCCAGCTCGTCGGCCCGGCGCACGGCGGCCTCCTGCGCGGCCTCCAGCCCGCTTGCGCCGAGGCGCGCGACGAATTCGGCCTCGCCCGTCCCGGCGGAACCGGACAGGCGCGCGCGCACCAGGGCCCAGCCCCGGTCGCGCAGTTCCCGCGCGGCCAGCAGGTCGGCCTCGGTGGGCACATCGCCCGCCCCGCGCAGGGCCTCCAGCTCGGCCCGCCGGGCCTCCAGTTCACGGGCCTGGGTTTCCAGCTCGCGGGTGGCGTCGCGCCGTTCGGCGGCCAGGGCGGCCTCGCGGGCCTCGAAGCGCCGCAGGGTCTCGTCGGGCGGCACGGCCAGGGCGACCAGGGCTTTCAGGTCGTCGGGCGGGCCGGGCCACAGGCCCAGAGCCCCGGCCCCGGTCTCGGCCTGCCCGCCCAGGGCCGCGCACTGGGCCCTGGCCCTGGCCAGGCGTTCTTCCAGGTCGCCCTGGGCCTCGGCGCGGCGCAGGGCCCCGGCCAGGGCCGCGGCATCGGGCGCCGGGGGCAGGGCGGCCCGGGCGGCCCGGGCGCGCTCCTGCTCCTCGGCGGCGGCCTCGGCCTCTTCCCGCGCGGCGTCCAGGGCCGCGCCCAGGGCCGCGTGTTCCTGGATCAGCTCGTGGATGCGCTCCTGTTCGCGGCGCGGCAGGCGCAGCTCCCCGGCGCGTTCCAGGGGCAGGTCCGGGCGCAGGGCGCGCAGCATCTCCCGCGCCCGGGCCTCCAGCCGCCGGCAGTCGTCCTCCAGGCCGCGCGAGTCGCGGCGGGCCTTGGCGTGAACTTCGGCCTCGGCGTACAGGGCCTCGATGCGCTCTGCGCCGTGCGCCAGCCCGCTGGCCTCGGGCAGGGCCGCCAGGGCGTCGTCCAGCCGTCCCAGGGCCGCATGCTGCTCTCCGGCCTCGCGCCGCGCGGCGTCCAGGCCCGCCTGAGCTCGGCTGCGGCGTTCGGTGAAGTCCGGCGCCAGCAGCGGTCCGGGGCCCAGCTCCTCCAGCCGGGCCAGCAGCTCCCGGCGCCGGGCCGCCGGGCCCCGGCCCTGGTCCAGGCGTTCCAGGCGCCGGACCGTGGCCCGCAGGGTGTCCAGGCGGGCCTGGATTTCCCCGCGCCGGGTCTCCAGGCGCCGGGCGTCGCGGTTCAGGGCCGCCCAGGCCGCCGGGCTGACGGACAGTTCGCGCTGTTCGGCTCGCAGTTCGCGCAGTTCGGCCAGGGCGGCGTTGACGGCCGAGGTCCTGGCGCGCGGGGCGAAGAGCCTGCGGGCCTCCTCGTCCAGCCCGGCCAGGGCCCTGCGCAGGCCGTGGACGCCCGAGGCCGCGGCGAACAGGTTCTGGCCCAGGGCCCCGCCCGAGCGCAGCAGGTCTTCGCTTCCGGCGGCCAGGGCCGCGTGGCCGATGCCGAAGAGCTGCCCGAAGACTCCCTGGTCCACGCCGCCCAGGCGCCGGACCAGCTCGCGCTGGTCCAGGGGTTCCAGGTCCGGCAGGAGCACGAGGTCGTTCTTGTCCTTCTTCTGGCGGCGCAGTTCCAGGCGCCCGCCGTCCTCGAATTCCAGGAGCCCGCGAATCTCCACGTCCTTGTTCTGGTGTACGAAGTTGTCCGCGAACTGGCGGGGCATTCCGTAGAGGAACTGGCCAAGGCCGCGCAGGGCCGAGCTTTTGCCCGCCTCGTTGGGCCCAAGGACCAGGGTCAGCCCGTCGCCCGGGGCGAGGACCGCGCCGGTGAACGGCCCGAAGGCGACAAGCTCCAGGCGGCGCAGCCTCATGGGGCGTCCTCCCCGGCGGGGGCCCCGGCGAGGGCGGCCAGCAGGCCGCGCACGTCGTCCAGAATTTCGCGGCGCGTATCCGGGTCGTCCAGGTCGGGCAGGTCCACGTCCGTTCCGGGCACGGCGCGCAGCTTGGCCGCGAGGTCCGTGAAATCCGCGCCCAGGGCGGCGAAGGCTTCGGGTTCCCGGGCCAGGCGGTCCAGGGCGCGGTCCAGGGCGCCCTGGGGCGTGTCCGGAGCGGGCTGGGCGGCCCCGGGCGGGGCCGTGCGCAGGACGACCTTCTCCACCCAGGCCCGGCCCGAGGACAGCTCTCCGGCCCGGGCGCGCAGCTCGGCCACCAGTTCCCCGGTGGCGGCGGCCAGGGCGCCGTGGGCCGGGCAGCGGCCCGAAAGGACCAGCCGCACGGCCAGGGGCAGTTCCCCCGCGGCGGCCAGGGCGGCGGCCAGGGGGCCGTCCAGGGCGCGGCAGGCCTCATGCAGTCCGGTGGCGCCGCCCGCGTCCAGGTCCAGCACGGCCCAGCGCATGACATCCAGGGGCAGGTGGCGCACGCGGATCCCGGCCGCGTCCGCGTCCACGCGTACGCAGCCCCGGGGGCCGGTCTCGCGGACGCCCCGGCCCTGGAGCGCCCCGGCGTAGACCACCGGTGGCGCCTGGTGGAGCACCTTGTGTTCGTGGACGTGGCCCAGGGCCCAGTAGTCGTAGCCCTTGGCCAGCAGGTCGGCCAGGCGGCAGGGGGCGTAGGGCGCGTGGCCCTGGCTGCCGGCCACGGCGGTATGCAGCAGGCCGATGTTGAACAGCCCGGGCAGGGGCGCGGGGTAGCCGGGCACGAAATTTTCGGACTCGTCGCGCACGGCGTAGCTGCGGCCGTGCACGGCCACGCCCAGGTCCTCGAATATCGCGCTGCCCGCCGCGCCCGAGGGCAGCACGGTGACGTTGGCGGGCAGGGTCAGGGTGCGGGTCATGGCGCTTTGGGCGTCGTGGTTGCCGCGCACCAGGACCACGCGCACCCCGGCGTCGCGCAGCTCGCGCATGCGCGCGGCGAAGTGCAGTCCGGTCTGGAAGTCCTGCCAGTCGCCGTCGTAGACATCGCCGGCCAGCAGCACCAGGGGCACGGCCTGGGCCACGGCGTAGTCCACGAGGTTGCCCAGGGCCCGGCGCGTGGCCGAGCGTACGGCCTCCACGGGCGCGCCCTCGTAGGCGGGCAGCTTGCGCAGGGGGCTGTCCAGGTGGATGTCGGCGGCGTGCAGGAAGGTCGGCATGGCGGGCCAAGGCTACAACAAATCGCCCCGGGGCGCCACAGCGCGCCGGGGCCGGCGGCGGCTCAGGCCCGGCCCAGCCGCGCGAAAAGGCGCGGCGAGAGCACGCTGTGACGGTCGAAGTCCGCCAGCAGCTCCAGGCCGGGCACCAGGGCGCGGCACACGGGGATGCCCAGGTCCGCCCGGGTCAGGTCCACATAGGCCGGGGGGCGCCCGCTGGCCACGAGGGCGGCCTCGATGCGCGCCAGGTCGCCGCCCGGGGTGCCCGTGGACAGGTCGGGCAGATCCTGCGCCCGGCGCACGGGCAGGTCGGGCGGGCCGGGCAGGGTCGGCGGGCCCCAGGGGAAGGGATAGGGCACCTCGAACAGCGCCGAGGCCGCGACCCCGGGGCCGCACAGCCCCGCAGCGCAGCCCTTGGTCACCTGGCCCTCGGGCCCCAGGGCGAAGGCCCGGTAGCACGGCACGCCCAACTCGGAGGTGATGTCCTCGAACCAGACATCCATGCCCCGGGCGGCGTACTGTTCGAGTTGCGCGCGCAGCTTGCGGTCATCGGATTCCAGGCGGAAGCAGCGCGCCGGATCGTGGGGCGTGACGCATTCGGCGTCGCGCTCGATGACTTCCAAAAGCGCCGTGAGCCGCGCCCGGGCCATGCAGCCGCCCGCGCCCAGGCCCGTGGACCCCGGGGCGCTGAACAGGGCGGGTTCGTCCAGGTTGGCGAACAGGAACACGCACTGCGCCGGAACCAGGATCTCCCCGCCGCCCGCGCGCGCCGCCGGCACCCAGCACAGGGGCGCGTCCGGCGCGGGCGCCTCGATGGGCAGGCTCGCGGGGTCCAGGGCCGCCCCCGGGGGCAGGTCGGCAAAGGGCGCCCGGGTCAGGGGCAGGGGCCTGGCATAGCCCAGGGCGCCTTCGGGCCCCACGTCGGCCCAGGCCGAGCGCCGCTCGCAGATTTCCATGAGCAGGGCCACCTGGGCGGCCTCGAATTCCAGCCCGCGCCCGAAGGACGACTGGACGCCGGACAGCTCGTAGTCCAGGGCGCCGGTGCGCACGCGCACGGCCACCCGCCACTGGCGCACCAGCCCCACCGGCGCCAGGGACATCTGGTGGCGCATCTGCGATGACAGCTCCACCCCCGCGGCGGCCAGGGCGCGCCCGGCGCGGCGCGAGACCTCGGCGGCCCCCGGGGGGCGCGGGTGGGCCCCCGGCGCCGGGGGCGCCACGTCGGCCACAGGCACGAAGCCCCGGGCGGCGGCGGCTATTTCCGCGGGGGAAAAGGGCACGGGCGGCGCACCGGGGCTGCCCGGGGCGGGCAGGGGCGCATGGGTCTCCAGGTTGGCCGCCAGCAGCGCGCTCCAGGCGCGGTGTTCCGCCCGCCGGGGCATGGCCTCCTGGCGCAGGTCCACCAGGGGCGAGGCCGTCGGATCGGGGGCGTCCGGGGTCGCCCCGGTCAGCTCGGGGCGCACCAGGGCTGCCTCGGCCAGGGCCGCGCCCAGGGCGGCGTTGCCGGGATGGCGCCCGGCCAGGCCCTGGGCCTGGGCGGGGTCCATGTCCAGGATCAGCCCCAGCAGGTGGCGGTGCATGAACGTGTCGCCGGGGCGTTCGGCCAGGTAGCGCGCGGCCTGGTCCGCGTCGGGCCGCCCCTCGGGCACGCAGGCGCAGAACCCGATGGTGGCGGCGGTGCCGGTGAGTTCCAGGGTGTAGCGCATGGCTGGCCTCCGGGGAGCGGGCGGGGCGGGGCGACAAGCAAGGGGCGGCCCTTGCGGGCCGCCCCTGCGCTGCGAAAGGGAGCCTACTTGAAGCTGCGGGCGAAGAGGTCTTCCAGGGCCTTTTTGCCGTTGGCCTCCAGGAAGCGCGTGCCGGTGCCCGTGAAGTGCTTGTGCCGGATGACCGGGGCCTCTTCGGGGGCGAAGGCGGACTTGGACCAGCGGAACCAGCCGTCCTTCTCCTGGTCGAAGACGAGCAGCGGCTTGTTGCAGATCTTGGCGTATTCGGCGCCCCAGCCCGTGCCGCCCTTGACGGTCTGGTCCTCCTGCACGGAGCCGACCACATAGACCTCGAAGCCGCTGGCCACCTGCCAGCAGATGCTCTGGAGCACCTTGCGGAACAGGGGAGCGGTGGAGAATTTGCGGTTCATGAGCCGCGAGACGTAGGTCAGGCTCACGTCCTTGAGGGCCAGTTCGTCCTCGGTCAGGGTGCGCAGGCCGCGGGTGCGCTCGGACACATGGCCTTCGAAGGAGTAGTTGACCTCCTCGACGCCGTAGCGCTGGGCCAGTTCGCCAAAGGCGGCCTCGGCGCCCTTGGCGCCGCCGCTGAACAGAATGAAGCCGGTACCGGGCATGTTTCCTCCTCGCAGTACGGGAAATGATGTCGTCTTGCCACCTCTAGCATGACCGGTGCCCCCGCGCAACGTCGGCCGGGCCGCGGCGGGGGCGGGGCGCGCTCCGGGCGGTGCCCGGGAAGGGCGTATCGGCCCGGGAGCCTGGGTGGCGCCGCGACGCCAGGGCACGGCGGGGGGCTGCGCCAGGGGGGCGTCGATGTCCAGGGTGAAGGCGCGGGCGGGGGAGGGCTGGAAGCGGCCAGGCCGGGCGCGGGCGGGCGAATTTCGCGACGGGCGAAGCGCGCGGGGCCCGGGCGGTCGGCGGAGGCTCCTCCGGCCGGATCGGCTCGCCGCCCGGGGCGCACAACCCCGGCCGGGGTTGCGCCAGGGCCGGGTACAAGGCGGCAGGCTGCCCGGAGGCGGACTTTTTCGTTTCCGAATCCTCCAACGTATTTACGAGCCTGTTGAAATTGCCTAGTATGGGTTATGAAGTATGCGCACACCGTATCTGGCTGCCCGGATTCGCAGTGGGAGCCCCTGGACGCCCATCTGCGGGTCGTGGCGGAGCGCGCAGGGGAGTTCGCCGCCGCCTTTGGCGCGCAGGACATGGGCCGCGCCGCCGGGCTGCTGCACGACATCGGCAAGGCCGGGGACGGAGTGCAGGAATATCTGCGCGCCAGCGCTGTGGGGCATACAAGCTTACAATTCTTGGCAAACGAGGATCTTTATGGGTAAGCAGCCGCTTGCCCGACCTGGGCAGCCATTGCAAGTCCACCTTTCCGGTGTTGCGTCCCTGGCCGAAGGTTTCGCTCGGGTGTTTGGGTTGCCGCTCGCCGGGAGGCTGATCGGTTTTGGGCATGATGAAGGCAAACTTTCCGCTTCCTTCCAGCAATACCTTCGATCCGCTACGGGAATTTTTGCCCCGGAGGACGAGGAGTTCATCGACGCCGATGGCCTCAGAGGAAGAATCGACCATTCCAGTGCTGGTGCCCAAAGGCTCTGGCGCGCCATTACGCAGGGGCGTGCCCCGGCGCAAAATATTCTGTTTGCCCAAATGCTGACCCTGTGCATTTGTTCGCATCACTCCGGGCTGGTCGACTGTCTGGGGCCGGAAGGCGAGGACGCTTTCGATAAACGTATCAACAAAGACATCAAGCAGACGCATCTTCAGGAAGTGGTAGGGCTATTCGGCGACGGCTTCGGCGCACCGGGAGAACAGCTGTTGCCCGAGGTTATGTTGGAGATGCGTGCACGTTTTGCCGCGAGGCTTCGTCCGGAAAGGTCCAGTTATTGTGAAGGATGTTCAATTTGCCGCATCCATAACCCTCTCGCCTGGTTCTTCATGGGGCTCATGACTCGGATGCTGTTGAGTTGTCTGATCGACGCCGACCATACCGACAGTGCCGATGTCGAGTACCCGGAAAATACAGCCCTGCGCTTTTCTGGCGCTCCACCTTGGCAGCGGCTCTCCAAGCGTCTGGAGAAAAAACTTGCTGGATTCACTGATGAAAATACCATTAACGCTATTCGCAAGGAAATATCGGAGCATTGCCTTGCCAGGGCTGCGGAACCTAAGGGCATCTTTACTTTGACGGTGCCCACTGGTGGCGGGAAAACCCTTGCAGGATTGCGTTTTGCCTTGCACCACGCCGCGCGCCACAACATGGCAAGGATTGTCAACATCATCCCCTTCACGTCCATCATAGATCAAAATGCCCGGGTGGCACGTGATGTTCTGGAGGACGGCGAGGAATTCGGCAGCGTGGTGCTCGAACACCATTCCAACCTTACGCCGGACAAGGAAACCCCGCGTACACGCCTGGCCTCGGAGAATTGGGACACCCCGGTGATCTACACAACCATGGTGCAATTCCTGGAAAGCCTGTTTCGCGGTGGCACGCGCAGCGCGCGGCGTATGCACCGGCTTGCAGGGGCAGTCATCATTTTCGACGAGATCCAGACGCTGCCCGTCAACTGCGTGCATCTCTTCTGCAACGCTGTGAATTTCCTTGTCCAGGAGTGTGGGGCCAGCATTGTGCTCTGTACGGCTACTCAACCGCTTCTGGGCAGGCTTGACCGGCCTGAGTTGGGCGTGCTCTCTCTTGACCCTCGGTGCGAATTGATGCCGGATCGGGATGCCTTCTTCGGCAGGTTGGAACGAACGGAAATTCTCGACGACACCAAGCCGGGCGGCTGGACCGTCACGGAGGTCGCGGACCTCGCCATCAGCGAACTGCGGCGTACTGGCAGCTGTCTTGTGGTGGTGAACACCAAACGCTGGGCGCGTGAACTGTACGAGGAGTGCGCCGCCCGGGGCATCACCGAGGTCTGGCATTTGAGCACGAGCATGTGCGCGGCGCACAGGTTGCGCGTTCTGGACGACATGCGCAGAGAGCTTGACGCCGGGCGCCCGGTGTTGTGCGTCAGCACCCAACTTATCGAGGCGGGGGTGGACATCAGTTTCGGTGCGGCGATTCGCTTTCTGGCCGGGCTGGACTCCATTGTCCAGACGGCAGGACGCTGCAATCGCAACGGCGACAGTAAGGGTGGCCTGCTTGGCCAAGTGCATGTGCTCAACCCGGACCAGGAGAATTTGAGCAAGCTGAAGGCCATCCGCATCGGACGTGAATCCACTCTGCGCGTCCTTGGCGAATTCCGTGCGGACCCCGCCTCGCTGGGTGGCTCGCTGCTGCACCCCAGAGCCATGGAGCGTTACTTCACCTATGCTTTCTTCAACCACCGCAACGAGATGGCATACCCTGTCTCAAGGGAAGATGTTGGCCATGACGACACGCTCTTCAACTTGCTCTCATGCAACCGACTGAACCCCGGGAACATGCGTACGCAGCCCACTTTACGCCAATCATTCGCCACAGCCGGAGGGCTTTTCAAGGTCATTGACGCGCCCACGTGCGGCGTCCTCGTTCCTTACGGTGAAGGCACGGAGATCATTGCCCAGCTGTGCGGGGCCTTGGATTCGCAGCAGGAGAAGATGCTGCTTCGGCGCGCGCAGCGATACGCTGTCAATACATTCCCAGAAGTTTTCAAGACACTGTATGACGAACGGGCCTTGTACGAAACAAAAAAAGGACTCGGAATCTGGTGCCTTGACCCTCAGTATTATAGCGGAAATTTTGGTGTTTCTGTTGTTGCGACTGAAAAAATGTCTCCGCTCATCTACGATGGAGGTGCGTAGTGAACAACGACATCGCGTTTCGTCTCATCGGGCGCTATGCCCTGTTTACCGATCCGCTGACGCGCATCGGCGGAGAGAAGTGCTCATATCACATCCCTACGTATGAGGCATTGAAAGGCGTCGTCAAATCGATCTATTGGAAGCCAACGCTGATTTGGTTCATCAACAAGGTACGGGTGCTGCGCCCCATACGTACCCAAACCAAGGGAACAAAGCCACTCGGCTATGGCGGGGGCAACAGCCTCGCCATCTATACCTTCCTGGTCGATGTCGAATACCAGGTCCAGGCGCATTTTGAATGGAACGAACACCGCCCGGAGTTGGCCCATGACCGCATTGACGGCAAGCATTATGAGATAGCTCAGCGCGCCCTGGAGCGTGGCGGCAGGCAGGACATTTTCCTGGGGACGCGCGATTGCCAGGGCTATGTGGAACCCTGCCGCTTCGGCGAAGGCGAGGGACACTATGATAACCTTGATGAACTCAGCTTCGGGCTCATGTTTCATGGCTTCGACTACCCGGATGAAACCGGGGAAAAGGTCATGCGTAGCCGATTCTGGCGACCGGAGATGCGCCGTGGAGTCATCGAGTTTCCCCGCCCCGAGAACTGCGACAGCCGCCTCTGCAAGACAGTACGCCCGATGACGGCGAAATCCTTTGAGCCAGGGCGTAATTTTCGTACAACCGAGGAGGAGGAAATTCTGTGAGTTGGATGCAGACACTCTACAAAACGCATGAAGCCTCCTCTTTCTTCACTGTGAAAGAAAATGAGGAACTGAATCTGGTTCCGGATAGCCATAGCACTGCACGTGCGCATATAGAAATTGTCCTCGATAAAAGTGGGACGCTGTTGCGGGCAAGCGTTGTTGACAAAAACGACGCCACTACAATGATCCCCTGTACAGAGGCGTCAGCTACACGCACTGGTGCGAGGCCAGTGCCGCACCCGCTATGCGACAGTCTGCAATATCTTGCAGCAGACTTTCGCAAGTACGGGGGCGTGGTCACCAGTGGCTTCGCGGGCGACGAGGATGAACCCAGGGCCAGCTACCTTGCGCAGCTGCGCAAGTGGGTGGCGGCGTCGCCGCATCCGAAGACCACGGCGATTCTCAACTATCTCGATCGTGGTGCGCTGATTGAGGATTTGGTGAAGAAAGGCGTGCTCCCACTCAATGCGGAGGGGAAAATCGCTGCCAAGAAAACGTCCAATACGGCGATGCATCCCCTTTGGGCCGCATTTTCGACGGACCAGTCTGCGGGCAAGGCCGTCGTGCGCTGGCGGGTGGAAATCCCGGGAAACCTCGCCTCCGGTGTGTGGGAGGACCAAAGTCTTCTGGACAACTGGGCGGCTTATTACCCCTCCACCATCGAAGCCAAAGGGCTGTGTATGGTGAATGGCGGCGAAGTAGCCCTGGCCAGTTTGCATCCGGCGAAGCTCCGTCATGCTGGCGATAAGGCTAAGCTCATCTCTTCCAATGATTCCTCCGGGTTCACCTTTCGTGGGCACTTCACGGATAGTGCTGGCACGCAGGCTTGCGGCGTGGGCTACGAGGTGAGCCAAAAAGCGCATGGTGCCTTGCGTCGGCTCATTGCTCGACAAGGGTATCGTAACGATACCCAGGTCTTCGTCTGTTGGGCGGTCTCCGGCAAGCCTACGCCCAGCGTCCTAGAGGGTTCCAGTGACTGGTTGGATGAACCCGTCTTACCAGCAGAAGGCGATAAACAGGAGCAGGCCGGACCAGACCACACGCGAGATATCGGCCAAAGCTTTGCGCTGCGGCTGAACAAGTTCATCGCGGGCTATTCCGCCGTGCTTGATCCCACCGAAGCTATTGTGGTTATGGGGTTGGATTCCGCCACGCCGGGCCGCATGAGTGTCATCTACTACCGTGAACTTCTCGGTTCGGAGTTCCTGGCGCGGCTGAAGAAATGGCATGAGGACATGGCTTGGCCGCAGATCGTGTCTGCCAAGCAGACGGAGAAAAGCAGGCAGAGGAGGGCGCCGGTCGACATGTGGCGGGCTTGTGCACCCGCGCCCAAAGCCGTGGCCGAGGCGGCCTATGGACGCCGCCTGGACATCAAGCTCAAAAAAGCCACGGTGGAACGGCTTGTTCCCTGCATTGTGGAAGGGCGGGATCTGCCTGCCGACCTGGTCGAAAGCTGTGTCCGACGTGCGGCCAATCGAC
>NZ_JALNWM010000063.1 GCF_023230885.1 Desulfocurvus sp.
CCCCGCCCGCCCCGAGCCCCCAGCCCGGCGCGTGTCCCCCCTGCCCTTCAGCCTGTCCCCGGCGCCGGTCTTCCCCCCAAGCCTGTCCCCGGCGCTTCCCTCCAGTCCTCAGCCTGTCCCGCTCCGCCCTTTCCCCCCCGCCCTCCCGACCCGCAATGGCGCGGCGTTTCGCCGCGCCATTGCGGGTCGGCGTGCGGGGTCCAGGGGCCGTTGGCCCCTGGCGGGTGCAGGGCGGAGCCCTGCCCGCCGGAGGCGCCTTGGCCGCCGCCGCTGTCTGCGGTCCTGTCCTGTCTGGAGTGGCCCGGGGTGGCCTGTCTGGAGTGGCCCGGGGTGGCCTGGGGGGGCGGCGCGGGCTGGCCTAGTCGTCTTTTTTCAGCGCCAGGGCCCAGCGCAGGACTTCGGCCACGGGGCGCACGAGGTCGCCGGGGATGTAGGCGTGCTCCTGGGCGTCGGCGTAGAGGCTGCGGGCCAGGGGCACGTTGCGCATGATGGGGATGTTTTCTTCCTTGGCGGCGGCGATCATGCGTTGGGCGGTGGGGCCTTCGCCTTTGGCCAGGACGATGGGCAGGGGGGTTTCGCCTTCCTCGTAGTAGATGGCGATGGCCAGGTGGGTGGGGTTGGTGATGAGCACGGTGGCCTTGCGGGTGCTTTGTGCGGCGCCGCTGCTCAGGAGTTCCTGGTGCAGGCGTTTGCGCATGGCCTTGACCTCGGCGTTGCCTTCCATTTCCTTGTACTCCCGCTTGACCTCGTCCTTGCTCATCATGAGCTGCTTGTTGTGTTGCCAGCGCTGGAACAGGTAGTCCAGGGCGGCGATGACGACCATGACGGCGACCACGGCCACGGCGATGTCCCACAGCAGGGCGCCCAAGGCGGCGTAGGCGCCGCCCAGGCCGACGCGGGGTATGGATTGCAGGGGGATGAGCGAGTTTTTGACGGCGACCCAGACGGCCACGGCGATGGCCACGACCTTGATGCAGCTTTTGAGGAACTCCACGAGGCCCTTGATGGAGAAGACCTTCTTGAACCATTGTTTCGGGCTCAGGTTTTCGAGCTTTGGGATGAGGGCCTTGGGGGTGACGAGCACGCCGACCTGGGCGAGGTTGCAGACAAGGCCCAGGGCCATGACCAGGACGACGACGGGCAGCACGACGCGCGCGATATCGGCCAGCACGGCGAGCATGGTGGGGTAGAAGATGTCGTCGAAGGGGCTGTTCATGACCTTGAGGGGGATGTGGAAGAGGTCGACCAGGGCGGCGTAGAAATAGTCCCACAGGCCGAAGAGCACGGCGAAGAGGGCGGCGGTGGTGGCCATTGCCGGGATTTCCTGGCTTTTGGCGACCTGGCCTTCCTCGCGCGCGTCGCGCAGGCGTTTGGAGGTTGGTTGTTCTGTTTTTTCGCTCATGGCGGTGCCGTGGTTCTAGCCGCCCGGCAGCAGGGCGGCGAAGGGCTGGCCGAAGGCCTTGTCCAGGGTTGTGTGCAGGGTGGGGATGTTGGCCATCAGTTCGAGCAGCAGGTAGCACAGGGGGAAGAAGTAGAGGAAGAGCAGCACGGCGGTTATGGCGCTCTTCACGCCCATGGACAGGACGAAGACGTTGAGCTGCTGGGCGAAGCGGTTGATGAGCCCGAGGCAGAAGTCGCTCAGGAAGCAGACGATGACCAGCGGGGCGGCCAGGAGCACCACATAGAGGAAGAGGATGCCGAACTGCCTGGCGAAGAGCAGGGGGAAGGCGAGGTCTGCGGGCCAGGGCAGCAGCTCGCCCACGGGCCACAGGACGTAGGTGCTGAAGAGCATGCCCAGGAAGGCGACAAAGCCGCCGCCGGTGTAGAAGAGGAAGACCATGGCCTGGAACAACAGCGAGCCGGTGGGGGAGGTCTGGTCCTGGGACATGGGGTCGCTCATCTGGGCCGAGGAGCCGCCGCGCTGGTTGTCGATGAAGAACCCGGCGGACTCCACGGCCCAGAACATGATGCTGACCAGGTAGCCCAGGGCCAGGCCGATGAAGATTTCCTTGGCCATGAGGGCGATGATGAACAGGGTTGTTTCGTCGGGGGTGCGCGCGGCGCCGATCTGCTCGAAGGTGGGCAGCAGGGGGAAGAGGAACGCGGCCAGGGGCAGGGCCAGGGTCATGCGCAGGGCGCCGGTGACCACGCCGCCGCCCAGGAAGGGCACCACGGTGAACAGGGCGACGATGCGCGGCAGGCCCAGGGTGATGGCCGTGAGCAGGTTCTCCATGCCCACGTCGCGCAGGAAGGCGGCCAGCCCGTTCATGGCGTTCCGGTCAGCGGATGATGCTGTTGAAGTTGGTGAATATCTCGTTGCCGTAGGCCAGCAGTTCGCCGCCGAACCAGCCCGCCATGACCAGGATGGTCAGGGACACGGCGATGAGCTTGACGCCGAAGCTCAGGGTCTGCTCCTGGAGCTGGGTCACGGCCTGGATGAGGCTCAGGAGCAGGCCGACCACGGAGCCGACCACGATGGGCGGCAGGGAGAGCATCAGCACGAGGTACAGCGCCCGGGAGGTATAGTTCAATGCGGCCTGGTCCATGGGGCTCCTCCTAGAAGCGGATGCGGCCAATGGGGTGTACGGAAACCTCGGGGGTCAGCTCCTGGTAGGAGACCACGGCGAGGTCGTAGAAGTCCTTTTCGATGAGCTTGCGCAGGTAGCGGCGGATGTCCATGGATGCCAGGACCACGGGGAGCTGCCTGCGCTTGCTGTAGTCGCCTGCGGCCTTGCCCAGGGCGGCGATGATTTTCTTGGCCTTTTCGGGGTCCAGGGCGAGGAAGGCGCCGGCCGAGGTCTGGCGGATGGACTTGCGGATTTCCTCCTCCACGGTGGGGTCGAGCAGGACCACGGCCAGCAGGTTGGTGCCGCCGGTGTACTTGAAGCTGATCTGGCGGCGCAGGGCGGCGCGCACATATTCGGTGAGCTGGACGATGTCCTTCTCCTTGGGCGCCCATTCGACGATGGCCTCGAAGATGGCCCGCAGGTTGCGGATGGAGACGCTTTCCTGCACCAGCCGCTGGAGGATTTCGCCGGTCTTCTGCACGGGGAGCAGGCGCGCGGCCTCGCGCACCAGCTCGGGAAACTGTTCCTCCATTTTGTCCATGAGGTATTTCGTCTCTTGCAGGCCGAGGAACTCCGAGGCGTTGCGCGCCAGGACCACCGAGGCGTGGTAGGTCAGGATGCGCGAGTGGGCCATGGTCGAGAATCCGGCCTGCTCCAGCTTGGGCACGGCGGATTCGGGCACCCAGACCGAGGGCACGTCGGGCAGGAAGTCGTCGGTGCGCTCCACGTCCACCCCGAGCATTTGCAGGGTTTTCTCGCTTTCGCGGGCGATGACCTTGCCGGGCACGAGGCGGCCCTGGGTCACGGGGATCTCGTGCAGCAGCAGGGTGTAGGAGTAGGAGGGCATGGTTTCGCTGGGGCGGATGGTGATGCCCGGGAAGGGCACGCCCAGGTCGTAGTAGAGCACCCGGCGCAGGGTGATGATCTCGTCGTTCAGGTCCTCGAAGCGCAGGGAGCCGCCCAGGTCGGCGGCCACGTCGAGCAGCAGGGGCACTGTGGGCGCGAATTCGTCGCGCACCTGGCGCTGCTTGCGTTTGCGCGGCGAGACGGTGGGGGCCAGGGTCTTCTGGAGTTCCTGGCCCTGGTCGATGGCCACGGGCATGGAGCCCATGCGTCCCAGCACGAAGCCCACGCCGCTGATGATCAGCGCCAGGGTCATCATCTGCGGCTTGGGGAAGCCGGGGATGAGGGCGGCCAGGAAGAGCAGCCCGCCCGCGATGAGCAGGGCCTTGGGCTGGTCGAAGATCTGTTCGCCCATCTGGCTGCCCAGGTGCTCGGTGTCGTCGCCGGAGGTGCGGGTGATGAGGATGCCCGCGCCGATGGAGATGAGCAGGGACGGAATCTGGGAGACGAGCCCGTCGCCGATGGTCAGCACGCCGTATTTCTGCAGGGCGTCGCCAGCCTTCATGCCCATCTGGGTGATGCCGATGGTGATGCCGCCCAGGATGTTGACCACGGTGATGATCATGCCCGCGATGCTGTCGCCCTTGACGAATTTCATGGCGCCGTCCATGGCGCCGTACATCTGGCTTTCCTGGGCCAGGCGGTCGCGCCTGCGCTGGGCTTCGGCCTGGTCGATGGCTCCGGCGCGCAGGTCGGCGTCGATGCTCATCTGCTTGCCGGGCATGGCGTCCAGGGAGAAGCGCGCGCCCACCTCGGCCACGCGCTCGGAGCCCTTGGCGATGACCAGGAACTGGACGATGGTGATGATGAGGAAGACCACGGCGCCGACCACGAAGTTGCCTTCGACCACGAAGGTGCCGAAGGTTTCGATGATCTGGCCCGCGTCGCCCTGGAGCAGGATGAGCCGGGTGGTGGTGATGTTCAGCGCCAGGCGGAAGAGGGTGGTGAACAGCAGCACCGTGGGGAAGACCGAGAAGTCCAGGGCCGTGCCCACATACATGGCCATCATGAGCACGATGAAGGAGATGCCGATGTTGAGGGACAGCAGGGTGTCCACCAGCGGGGTCGGCATGGGGATGATCATCAGCCCGATGATGGCCACCAGGAAGGCGGCCAGGGTCAGGTCGTTGTTGCGGGTGAGGAAGTCCACCGCGCGCTGGGCTGTCCGGGCGAAGCTCATCGTTGTGCCCCCACGAGGTAGAGGTATTCGTCCAGGGCGCCGCGGCTTTCGCTCTCGCGGCCCACATGCCACAGGGCCTTGGCCTTGAGCAGCAGCAGGGGCGCGTCGGCGGTGCCGGTCATGGGGCCGCTGGTGTAGGGCGCAAGCAGCGCCAGCGCCCGCTCGTATTGTTCTTCGAGCAGGGCGACGCCCGCGAGGTATTTGCCGGTGCGATCCTCGCCGGGGCAGGCGCGGGCCAGGGCGTCCAGGATGGTCCTGGCGCGGGCGGTGTCGCCCAGGCGGACGTAGAGGTACACGAGCATGAACAGCGCGTCGCGCTGGGCGCGGGTCAGCATGGCCTAGCCCCCCACCACCAGCGAGCAGTACATGCGCAGCAGGTCGTTGTCGTCGGTGAACTCCTTGAGCATGGCGTCCAGGGCGGGGTCGCCGGTGGCGGCGTGGAGCTTTTCCAGGCCCTGCTCCACGGCGCGCGCGAAGCGTTCTGGCGAGGCGGTGTCGGGGTCCTCGGGGGTCACGCGCAGGTAGTCGTCGAGCATGCTTTCCAGGTTGTCGCCGTCGTAGATGCCCAGATCTTCGCGGGCCTTGGCGGCGCGCAGGGCGGGCGAGAGCCGGCCGCGCTTGAGGGCCAGGGGCTCCTGGCGCGGGGCGCCCACGCCGGTGATGCCCACCGAGGGGGTGAAGAGGGATACCTTTCCAGACATGCGGGTTCTACGCTCCGGTCTTGTCCAGGGTTTCGAAGAGATAGGGCACGACCTGGGCCAGGTGCCCGGCGGCCAGCTGGTGCTTTTCCAGCCGGGCGCAGGCCACGAGCACGTCGTCGCGCAGCAGGCCCACGCGCAGGCCGTGGCGCGGCTGGGCGCTTTCGTGGCACAGGGCCAGCCCCCGGGCCAGGGCCTCGGCCACATGGCCGGACACCCGCCGCGCCAGGCTGACCAGCAGTGCGTCGTCGCGGCGCTCCAGGAACAGGGAGCCGCTCTCGCCCACGTTCAGGGTGCACAGCCCGTTGGCGTCCAGGTCCAGTCCGCCCAGGCCGAGCTGCCTGCCCAGGTCGTCCACCGCCTTGCGAATGTGCATACGGGCTAGTCCTCGTAGAGCTGCGCCTCGGCGGCTATGGCGTCGTCCAGGGCCATCTGGACGGCGTCGATGATGCCCAGCCGGCCGCTCTCGTCGCGAAAAAGGTTCACGGGCAGGGCCCGGGCGGTCTGCTGGAGGTCCTGGAAAAAGAGGATGCGCTGTTCCAGGTCGTCCACGCCCAGGGCCGAGGCCAGGTTTTCCATGTCGAAGGCGCCCACGAAGGGCGTGTCGCGCAGGGCGAGCATCTCCTTGAGCAGCCCGGTGGAGGAGAGCCCGGGCTGGATGCCGTGGGCTGTCCGCAGGCGGTCCAGCAGGCCCTTGCAGCTGCCGTGCAGCCCGCGCAGCAGGCGCACGGCCTCCAGGTCCTTGGCCACGCTTTCCAGCAGGGCCTTGTCGGTCTGCGAGGTGGTGGCGGCCAGGGTGTCGCCCAGGGTCCTGGTCAGGAAGTCTAGGGCCTCGTCCACATGGGCGTCGCCGAAGTCGGCCACCACGCGCTCGAAGATCTCCACGGGCGAGGCGGCGTCGAGCACGGCCCCGGCATAGAGGTCCTTGAGGGCGTCGGGCGAGCCCAGGCCGCCGAACTCCAGGGCCCGGACCCCGGCGTCCAGCCGGGCCTGGAGCTGCATGCCGAATTCGTCCTCCAGCTGGGCCTGGGCCTCGGCGAAGACCTCCTCCATGCCCAGCTCCTTCCCGGCGGCGAACAGGGCCGAGGCCATGTCGCCGGGGTCGGAGAAAAACTGCCTGGCCGTGGCCAGGGCGGTGCGCGGGTCCAGGTTGGCGGTGTTCCGCAGGGCGGCGACGAAGGCGTCCAGGTGCTGGCGCTTGCCCTGCTTGTCCATCAGCTCCAGGTACTTCTCGATCTGCTCCACGCGCGCGGTGTCCGGGCCAAGGGGCTTCAGCTTGCGGGCCTCCAGGCGCGTCTCCTCGCGCTCGGACTTGGCGAATCCGGCCTCCTCGGCGGCGTTGGCCACCAGGGACATGGCGTCGGCCCTGGACACGGCCTGGCCCATGAGCGAGCCCTTGGGCGCGTCCTGGGCGAGGCCCGGGGCGTCCTGGCGGATGAGTCCAGCTATCTGGCCGATATCCATCGCGTTTCCTTCCTTGCCGGGCTTGTCCCTACATGTAGCTGAGCAGCAGGCCCTGGCAGATCTTGAGCCAGCCGTCCAGGGTCACGAACAGCAGCAGCTTGAACGGCAGCGAGATGGTCATGGGCGAGACCATCATCATGCCCATGGCCAGCAGGATGTTGGAGATGATCAGGTCGATGGCCACGAAGGGCAGATAGAGCAGAAAGCCGATCTGGAAGGCCTTGGTCAGCTCGGAGATGGTGAACGACGGGATGAGGATCAGGAAGTTGTCCTCGCGGATGTTCTCCTGCTGGTCCGCCGGCCAGACCTGGCGCGCCGTGCGCACGAACAGGGTGCGGATGCGCTTTTCGGTGTTGCGGAACAGGAACGACTGCATGGGCCCCGAGGCGTTGCCCACCACCTCCATGAGCTGTCCGGGCGAGGCGTTGGGCGGCAGGGTCTGGGCCATGAGCAGGTCGCGCGTTTGCAGGGCGGTGGGCGCCATGATGAACACGCTGAGCACGATGGCCAGCCCGTTGAGGGCCGCGGCGGGGGGAATCTGCTGCACGCCCAGGGCGTTGCGCACCAGCGAGATGACCACCACGATCTTGACGTAGGAGGTGATCATCATGATCGCGAACGGCGCAATGCCGATGGTGACCATGATGAAGATCAGCGTGACCGGGTTGAACTGCTCCATGAGTGGGGGTCCTAGGGCTTGTGCCCGTCCAGCTCGGTGATCTGCACGCCCAGGGTCTCGCCCACGCTGACGATGCGCCCGGAGCCCAGCCTGTGCCCGTTGCCCAGGATGGCCACGGGCACCTCGGGGCCCAGGGCCTTGGGCAGGGGCAGGGTCTGGCCCTGGCCCAGGGCCGCCAGCTCGTCCACGGTCATGCGCATCCGGCCGATCTCGAAGACCACGTCGATGCCGATGGCTCCCAGGCCGCCCTTGGGGGCGTCGGCCGCCTTTTCCGCCGTCTTGTCCGTTTCGCTCATGCTCGACTCGCTTTGCTTGACGATGGTCCAGGGCCGGTCGTCGCCGTCCGGCCAGGGTGCGCGCACCCGCAGGGGCGCCGCGAAAAGGTGGACGCAGCCCGAGGCGGGGTGCCAGCGCTCGGGCAGCAGCACGTCGCCGGGGGCCAGGGTGCGCAGTTCGGCCAGGGTCAGGGTCATGCCCCCGGCCTCGATGGACAGGTCCACGGGCAGGTTGCCCAGTGGACGGCTGGCCCGGGGCCGGGCGGCCAGGGCGCGCTCCACGGTGGCCAGGGCCGGTTCGTCCAGGGGCGCGAGCACCCAGCCGCGCACCTCGCGGCCCTCGGGGCCGCTGGCGGCGAACTCCAGGCAGCAGGCCGGGCCCTGGGGCGCCTCGTCGGGGGCGCACAGCCGTGCGGGCTGCCCGGCCAGGGCCTCCAGCCGGGCCAGCAGCCCGCCCAGGCGCGCCTCGGCCACGCCCCACAGCACGGCCTCGGGCAGGGCCTCGCGGTCGATGTCGTCAGGCAGGCCCAGGGCGTCCAGCAGGGCCGGGGTGCGCCCCAGGGCCAGGCGCCAGACCGACTCGCCCGCGCGCGCCGCCAGGACGGGCGCCGCGCCGGGGGCGCCGGGGCGCGGCGTCAGGGCCACGCGCCAGGGCGCGCCGCCGATATCCAGGTCGAACCCGCCCGGGTGCCCGGCCAGGGCGTCCAGCAGGCGGCACTCGCGCGCGGACAGCGCGGGCGGCACATAGGCGACGGCTTCCACCACGGTTCCTCTCCTGTCCTCTTATGCCTTGCGCACGAAAACGATTTCCAGCAGCACCCGGCCCTGGCAGGCCCCCTGGAGGCGGCGGCCCAGGGCGTCCTTGGCCTCCAGGAGCACGGCGTGGGAGGCCGCGTCGCCGGTGAGCACCCGCACCTCCACGCCCTCGGGCGTGCGCCGCAGGTGGACCTGCGTGTCGGCCAGCACGCTGCGGCGCAGGTAGATGCGCACTTCCTCGTCGTCCGAAAAGTCCTTGTCCGTGACCAGCACCCGTTCGGCCACCAGGTCGGCCAGCTCCTCGGGGTCGGCCTCGTCGCGGGGCCGCCGGTCCCCCGAGCCCCCGGCGTCGGCGTCGGCCGCGTCGGCGCTGCCGGGCTCCCCGGGCCTGGGCGTGGCCTGGGCCGCGGCCCGCCCCTGCAGGGAGAACAGGCTCGACAGCCCCGGACTCTCCACCGGCCCGGCCAGGGCCGCGCGCATGGCGTGCACGTCGGCGGGGTCGGCCGTGGGGCCGGGCCCCCCGGGGCCGGCCTGGGGCGGGGCGCCGCCCACGGGCTTGACGGCGTCGCTCACGCGGCCTCCCGGGCGCCCAGGCCCTGGGGCGGGGCGGGATGGAAGTCCTCAAGCTCCACCTCCTCCCGGCGCTCGGCCTCCTTGTTGGCCAGCACCTGCCAGCGCGCGCGGTGCTCCTCGATCTTCAGGGTCGCGCGCTGGGCCTCCAGCAGCCGGGTCTTGGCCCGGGCCAGGGCCTCCTCGCAGTCCTGCACATGCTTGCGCGCGCGCAGGATGCGCTCCAGGAAGGCGGCTTCGCGCCCGCGGATGGCGCACAGCCCGCGCTTGAATTCGTCCACGTCCTCCAGGGTCATGTCGCGGCCCATGATCTCCTCGTAGCGCCGCTCCTCCTCCCCGGCGAGCCAGGCCAGGAATTCCTCGTGCAGCCGTTTGGCCTCGCGCAGGTCGCGCCGGGCCTCGGCCAGCCGGGCCTCGGCGGCGCAGAGCGCGGCCAGGGCCTTGTCCTGGCGCAGGGCGCGCACGCGCAGCAGCACGGCCAGGGGGTAGCTCATCGGGCGACCTCCACCAGGGCGGCCAGGGTCTGCTCGAAGGTGCTGGTCTCGCCCATGCCCTGGCGCAGGAAGCGGTTCACGGCGTCGATGCGCGCCAGGGCGTCGTCGGCGTCCTTGTCCGAGCCCTTCTCGTATTCGCCGATCTGGACCAGGATCTCCAGCTCGCTGTATTTGGCCAGCACCTTGCGCACCTTCTGGGCGGCGGCCTTGTGCTCCTTGGAGACGATGGAGTTCATCACGCGGCTGACGCTGGCCTGCACGTCGATGGCCGGGTAGTGGTTGGCCGCGGCCAGCTTGCGCGAGAGCACGATGTGCCCGTCGAGGATGGAGCGCGTCTCGTCGGCGATGGGCTCGGTCATGTCGTCGCCCTCCACCAGCACGGTGTACAGCGCGGTGATGGAGCCCCGGTCTGAGTTGCCCGCGCGTTCCATGAGCTTGGGCAGGCTGGAGAACACCGAGGGCGGGAAGCCGCGCCGGGTGGGCGGCTCACCGGCCGCCAGGCCGATCTCGCGCAGGGCGCGGCCAAAGCGGGTCACCGAGTCCATGAGCATGAGCACGCGCTTGCCCTGGGCGCGGAAATATTCGGCGATGGCCGTGGCCGAGTAGGCCGCCTTGAGCCGCTCCATGGACGAGCGGTCGGAAGTGGAGACCACGACCACGGCGCGCTTGCGGCCCTCGGGCCCGAGATCGTGCTCCAGGAATTCGCGCACCTCGCGGCCGCGTTCGCCGATGAGCGCCAGCACGCACACGTCGGCGTCGGTGCCCTTGATGATGCACGAGAGCAGCGTGCTCTTGCCGCCGCCCGCCGCCGCGAAGATGCCCATGCGCTGGCCTTCGCCGCAGGTGAGCATGCCGTCGAGCACGCGCAGGCCCAGGGAGATGGGCTTGTCGATGATGCGGCGCTCCATAGGGTTGGGCGGGTCGGCGTAGACGGGATAGAAGGCCCGGGGGCGCAGGGGCGGGCCGCCGTCGATGGGCTCGCCCAGCCCGTTGAGCACGCGGCCCAGCAGGTCGTCGCCCACGGGTACGGAATGGATCTCCCCGGTGGGGATGACCTCCGTGGCCGGGGAGATGCCCTGCAACTCGCCAAGGGGCGTGAGCAGGGCCACCTGCTTGCTGAAGCCGACCACCTCGGCCTTGAGCTCCCAGTTTTCCCACGGGTTGCGCAGGACGCACAGCTCGCCGACCTTGACCCCCGGCACCGTGGCCCGGATGATGGTGCCCACCACCTGCTCCACGCGTCCGCGCACCTCCACGGTGTTCGCGTCGGCCAGTGCCTTTTCCAGCAGGGTGGTGATGTAGTCGAAGGTGGACATGGGCCCCTACCGCGCGATGCGCTTTTCCATGACCCGCCTGAGGGCCGCCAGTTGTGTCTCGACACCGGCGTCCACGACGCCCATCTCGCTTTCCACGAGGCAATCGTTCTTCTTCAGCCGCGAGTCGGCCACCACGTCGAGCAGGCGGATGCCCGCGAAGTGGCGCAACAGCTCGGAGGAGGACGCCTCCACCGCCGGGGCCTGCTCGGGGCACACGCGCACCACCACGCGCCGCTCGTTGCGCGCGATGGCCAGCCCGCTTCTGACCACGCGCAGGATCAGGTCCTTGTCGTCCATTTCGCCCACGATGCGCTCCAGGGCGTCGGTGACGATGCGCACCACCGAGTGCTCCAGCTTTTCGAAGAAGTCCAGGGACTGGGCGGCCACCTCGAAGATTTTCTCGGCGTGCTCCAGGCGGCCCTCCTCCAGGCCCTGTTCGTAGCCCCGGGCCTTCTGGGCCTCGAAGATCTCGTGGGCCTCGGCGGTGATGCGTTCGTAGAGGGCGCGGGCCTCCTCCAGCAGCGCGTTGGCCTCGGCCATGCGCGCATAATCTGCGGCCTTGACGATCTTCGTGCCCGGCGCGGGGACGAAGGCTTGCTTTTTCAGAAGAAACACGGAGCCCACGACGGCGCGACCTCCTTGGTCAGCAGCTTTTTCAGGCCGAACCACGTCAGGCGCTCCACGGCACGGTCGCCGGGGGCCTGGGCATTGGCGTCCACAAGCCCCGGGAAGCGCCGCGCGGCCAGCTCGCGCAGGGGGCGGGGCCAGCGCCCGGCGCAGGCGTCCAGGGCCTCGCGCCCGTGCAGGCGCACCCGCTCGGCCAGGGGCCGCTCGCCGTGGCGGGCCAGGAAATGGGCGCGCACCTCGCCCAGGTGGAAGGCGCCGCGGCCCAGGGCATAGCCCAGGATATCCGGGCCCAGGGCGGCCTCCAGGGCCTGGCGCTCGGCGCGCAGCACCACCCCGGCCAGGGCCCGGGCGTTCACCGCGGCCCCGAAGTGCAGGGCCAGGGCTTCCAGGGTCGGCGGGTCGAGCAGGGCCAGGCGCCGCGACTCCTCCTCGAAGGCCCAGAAGCGGCGGCCCGGGTCGGCCATGCGCGCCAGGGCGGCCCGGCCCCGGGGGCAGGCCCGCAGGAGCCCGGCCACGCCGGGGGCCAGGGCCCCGGGCTCGGGCGCGGCGGCGTTGAAACGCCAAATGGCCCCGAGCAGCTCGGGGCGCGTGGCGGCCAGCTCGCGATAGAAGCCCCGCCCGGCGTCGCCGCCCGGGTCAGCCATTGTCGTCCTCGGCGGCCGCGCTCTGGGCGGCCTTGCGCTGCCTGTAGCGCTCCAAGGCCCAGCAGCCGCCAAAGCCCGCCAGCAGCCCGGCGCCGAGCACCGTCAGCACCCACAGCAGGAAATTGCCCGCGGCATAGGGCGCGATGTCCACGCCCATGAGCCTGCGGTATTCCGGGGGCGGGGGCATGATGATCGTCTCCGCCGCCGGGTAGAGGAACACCGAGACGTTGTCGTACTTCAGGTTCGGCACGGAGTTGGCCATCAGCTTGCGGATGTGCGGCACATACTGCTCCACCGAGGAGCCGGGCATGAAGCGGATGAAGGCCGCGGCCGCGGCCGGGGTCACTGCCTCGGTCACGGGGTCCTGCTCCTGGAGCACCACATGGACCCGCGAGTCGAGCACCCCGTCGATCTTGGAGCAGGTGTCGGCCAGCTCCTGGGCCAGGGCGTAGCTGAGCCGCGCCGATTCCTCCAGGGGCGAGGACATCATGCCCTCCTTGGGGAACATGCTGCCCAGGGTGTCGTAGTGGGGCTGGGGCAGGCCCTGGCGGCGCAGGATCTCCAGGGCGTTGACCACCTGGGCCTCGTCCACGCGCACGGTGAACAGGCCTTTGCCCTCGGAGGACTTGTCGGCCAGGATGCCGCGCTTGAGCAGCGCCGCGAGGACCTCGTTGGCCTCGCGCTCGGCCAGGCCCTGGTAGAGCGGCTGCATGCAGCCGCCCAGGGTCAGCACCAGAAGCACCAGGGCGAGGAGGCGCGCGATCCGCCGCGTTGCAGAAAACTGTTTCACGTCTGCGGTCCTGTGCGGGGAGCGGCGCGGGCCCGTGCCGCTCCCGTTGGGGTGCGTCGTCATTCGGCGGACTTGACCAGGGTGCCCAGGCCCTGGTTCATGGCCGAGACCACCGAGGTGTTCCGCTGGGCCTCGAAGGAGGCCATGCATGCCGCCACCTGGATGCGGAACAGGTCCGCGTGGGCCAGGTCGTCCTGGCCCAGCAGGCTGGCGATGGTCGGGTCGGCGCCGGGGGCCTCGGCCTTTGCGGGGGCCAGGGCCTCCCCTGCGGGCCGGATCGCCGGGGCGCCCTCCGGGGCCTGGGGGCCGTGCAGGGCGGCCCGGAAATCCGCCACTGCCGCCGGGTCCGGCGCGGCCAGGGGCGCGGCGGGGGCCAGGGCTCCGGCCGCTTCCGGGGCCTGGGCCAGCTTCGACGCGGCCTGGGCAAGGGCGCTGATGTCCATGACCCGCCTCCCGCGTGCCTAGAGCACGTCCTTGAGCATGGCCTCGGCCAGGGCCACGGCCTGGGGGTTCTCCCCGTCGCGCACCACGGCCTCCAGGGTCCTGCGCGCCTCGTCGGCCTCGCCGGCGAGATGGTAGACCACCCCGAGGTGGGCCAGGGCGAACTCGTTGCCCGGATCGGCGGCCAGCACGTCGCCCAGGCACTGGTGGGCCTTGTCGAAGTCGTTGACCACATAGTGGTTTACCGCCCGGCAGATCCTGACTTCCGGGCTGTCGGGCCAGATCCGTTCCAGGCCGTCCAGGATGGCCCGGGCCTCGCCGGGGAATCCGCCGGACGACGCCGCGAAGGCGATGTCCAGCAGGCGCTTGCATTCAACCGTAGAGAGCATGTCGCCTCCAAGAGGGGTTGGGCGGCCCGGGGGCGGCGGTGGGGCGCCCCCGGGTCGGGGTTGCTCGCCGGGCCGGGATCATCAGCCGCCGGCGCGCTGGGCCAGGGTCTTGGCCGTGTCGGTCAGGCCCTTGGTCACGGAGGAGGTGGCCTCCACCATGGCGTTGTAGTTGCCCATGTCGAACTGGAGCTGGAGCATCTTCATGGGGTCGAGGTCGCCGTCCTTGAGGGCGGACTGGATGCTCGTCTTCAGGGTGGTGGCCCGGGCCGAGAGCTGGTCGGTCATCTGGTTGAACGATTCGCTGATGGTCATGTTCGTGGTGATAGCCATTGCAGCCTCCTGTGCGTGTCGCCGTGTTTGCCTAGTTGTTGAAACGTTCCCACATGCGGTCCACCGCCGTGCGCGCGGCCTCGACGGACTGGCCCAGGGCGCCGAGCAGGGCGGCCTCGGCCGGGGCCACGCCCGCGTCCAGGGTCCGCTTCAGGCCCGCCTGCATCCGGACCAGTTCCTCCTGCAGGCGCGCGCGGCCCTGCCCCGAGGGGTCGTCGCGCAGCAGATCCTGCGTGAAATCCTTGAGTTCTTCGCTCATTGATCCCTCCTTTCGAAGACCCGGGTGACGACCTTTCCGTCGCGTTCCACCACGAGCTTTTCGGCGGTGATTTCCCGGATTATGAAGCCGCCGGGCAACCGGCCGCCGGTGAAGTATTTCTGGCCGTCCTTCATGGATATGAACGGCACCGGCTCAAGTGTCACGCCCACGATGGTCAGTCCGCCAAGGATGTCCTCGGGGGCCTCGTCCTTGTCCTGCACATCAGCAAAGCCCATGCCAGAGCCGAATTGCCTGTAATCCCTGGTCGCGGCGTCGTCGTCCTGGGGGCTGGCGCCAGCGGTGCTGCCGTCGCCGCCAATTTCGGTGGCATCGTCGGGCACCTGGATCAGGGCGCCGTCGGCGGCGCGGGCCGGCCGGCCATCGGCCCCGGTCATGATCCGGGGCGCCTCGGGGCGGCCCTGCTCGTCGCGGATCATCCGGCCCTGTGCGTCCATGCGCGGGGCCACCACCAGGGGGGCGCCGTCCTCGCCGCGCACCGCGCGGCCCTGGGCATCGCGCGCCACCACGGTGGGCACCAGGGCGCCTTGCGCGTCGCGCACCGCGCGCCCCTGCTCGTCGCGCAGGGGGCCGAGCAGCACGGGCGCGCCGCCATCGTCGCGGATCACGTCGCCCCGGGCGTCGCGGGCCACGGTGGGGAACACGGGGGTGCCCTGGTCGTCGCGCAGCACCTCGCCCTGTTCGTCGCGCAGGGCCTGGACCACCAGGGGCCGCTCGTCGGCGTCCCGGACGGGGGTGTTGTCGGGTTCGAGGATCACGGCCGCCGGACCCTCGCGGAACATGTCGTCGCGCCCGGGCACGAGAACGCCCTTGGAGTTGCGCAGGGTTTCGCCCCCGCGCTCCAGCAGGGGGCGGCCCGCCTCGTCGCG
>NZ_JALNWM010000064.1 GCF_023230885.1 Desulfocurvus sp.
AGCGGCGCGGCTGGGAGCCCCCGGGGCCGGTGGCGGGGCCCCTGGGGGCGGCGGGTGCGCCTGCCGTCCGGCGGGAGCCCGGGCATGCGCCGCGTTGCGGCGCCGGGAGGATGCGGGGCGGCAGGCCGTGCCCGGCGGCGTGGCTGCCCCGGGGGAGAACGGGCGTCCCCGGCGCCTGGCGGCGTGGTTGCCCCGGGCGGGGGGATGTGAGCAACGTCTTGCAACTCCACACCTAGCGCCGCATGGCCCAGGCGGGGGGCGATGCTTGGGCGTCCTGCCCGGTGTGGCGCGGGCAGGGGACGCGGGCGGCGGCCTGGAAACAATGCCAATCCGTCCGAAGCGCGGCCCCTGACGGGGGATGGCGTGGCGGCGCGACGCGCAGGCGCGGCGCTTGGGCGGGACGGCCCCCCGGAGGTTGGGATGGGGGCGGGAGGGCGGCGCGGCCTCTGGCCCAGCTGCGGAGCGGCGCGGCAGGGAGCCCGGGGCGCGCAGCGCGCGGCGCTTGGCCGGGCTCTCTGGCAGGTCATCGGGCGGAGCGGAAAAGGGCGTGTGCCCGCACGGGCCAAGAGACATCTCCGGCCAAAACATTTGCACTTATCGTTAATATTATTACTGATATTTTTTTCACATGAAATCTTGCCAACCGGGGCGAAGACGCATACGCTTGTCTTGAATTGGTTGATCGACCAAACAATTTGTTTGCGGGCGGCGGCGCCGCGTCAGGAGAAGCGTATGGCTTCGGCAGCAGTGGCCACTATCTCCCAGCCATCCCTGTATCTGCTCGGGGCCGTCCTTGTCCTGGGGGCGGCGGCGGGGGCCTGGACGTACAGGCGGCAACCGGGGGGCGTCATCGGTTTCGGCGCCCTTGTGGAGCTTGGCGTGGCCTGCGCCGGGCTGGCGGGCGGCGTTCCGGCCGCCGCCGCGGGGGCCGTGCTTTTGCTGGTGTTCCAGGCTGCCGCCCGGCTGCTGGCCTGGGGCGCCTGGCGCAGGCTTCGCGCCGGGGCGGCCCGGGGTTCCCTGCGCGGGGCCGGGCACGGGCGGCCCGTCAGCGGCGCGCTGTTCGCCCTGGGCATGTTCGCGTCCCTGGGGCTGTCGCCGTTTCTGGTGCCCGAGGGGCGGCTGCTGATCCTGCACGGCCTGCCGGGGGGGCTGTTCCCCGCACTGGTGCTGGCCGCCGTGTCCCTGGGCATGGCCTGGCTGACCCTGGACCTGGTCCAGGCCGTCTGTTTCGAAAGTCCCGCCGGGGGCGCGGCCCCGCAGGCCGATTCCTGGACCCGGGACCGCCCCGGGCCGGTGCTGGCGTTCCTGGCCGTGGCCGTGGCCGGGCTCGGCGTGCTGGCCCATCCGGCGCAGGAGCTGGCGGCCGGGCTGCTGGGGCTGGCTCCCGGCGCGCTGCCGCACCTGGGCGACGGCTGGCATCCGGCCGCCCTGGTCCCGTACGCGGGCGCTTTCGTGGTCTGGGCCCTGGCGGCCCGGGGGCTGTCCGCGGCCCGGCTCCTGGCGGTGGTCCTGGTGGCCCTGTCCCTGGGGCTGGCCCTGGCCGACGCGAGCCTCGACCCCCTGGCCCGGCTCTTCGCCGTGCTCGTCGGCGGGGTGGGGCTGGCGGTGGCGGTCTACTCCTGCGGCTACATCCGCCCCGGGCCGCGCGCGCCGGGCTATTTCCTCTTCCTGCTGCTCATGCTGGGCGCCCTCATGGGCCTGGCGACCACGCGCTCCTTCGGCTCCTTCTACGGATTCTGGGAGCTGATGACCCTGTCGTCCTATCTCCTGGTGATCCACGAGCGGACCGCCGAGGCCCTGAGCGCCGGGCGGCGCTATTTCCTGATGTCCACCGGGGGCGCGCTGTTCATGCTGCCCGGGCTGCTGTTGCTGGCCGGGGGCGGCGGGCTGGATTTCGCCGCCGTGGCGGGCGCGGCGGCCGGGCTGGCCCCGGGCGTGCTGGGGCTGGCCCTGGTGCTGGCGCTGTTGGGCTTCGCGGTCAAGGCGGGCCTGGTGCCCCTGCACTCCTGGCTGCCCGTGGCCCATCCCGTGGCCCCGTCGTCCATCTCCGCCCCGCTGTCGGGATTGCTGACCAAGATGGGCGTCTACGGGATCGTGCGGGTTTTCCTCGGCGTGTGCGGGGTGCCCGTGCTGCTGGCCGCCGGGCAGGGCACGCCCTGGATCGGTTCGCTGCTGACCTTCCTGGGCCTTGTGACAATGGCCTACGGCGAGATCATGGCCCTGCGCCAGGACGACCTGAAGCGCCTGCTGGCCTTTTCCACCATCGGTCAGATCGGCGAGATCGTCCTGGTCCTCGGGTTGTGCTCCTGGCTGTCCACCACGGCGGCCCTGTCCCATGTGCTGAACCACGCGGTGATGAAGAACCTGCTCTTCCTTGGCGCGGGGGCGTTGATCATGCGCGCGGGCGGGCGCAGGCTGGCGGACCTGTCCGGCCTGGGCCGCGCCATGCCCTGGACCTCGGCCTGCATGGTCGTCGGGGCCTTGTCGGTCATGGGGCTGCCGCCCTTTGCCGGGTTTGCCAGCAAGTACCTGATGCTTCTGGCCTGCGTGGACGCCGGGCGCGTGGACCTGGCGGCGGGGCTTTTGCTGGCCAGCCTGGCCGGGGCCGTCTACGCCATGCGCATCGTGCGCGTGCTTTTGTTCGAGCCGCGCCGGGGCGCCGCTCCGGCCGAGGCGCCGTGGTCCATGCGCCTGCCTCTGCTGGTTCTGGCCGGGCTGTGCGTGGGGCTGGGCGTCGCGCCCCAGGCGAACCTGGCGCTGGTCGCGCCCGTGGTCGGCATGCTGGCGGCCCAGAGCGGCCTGGCGGCGCAGGCGCTGCCGACGCTTTCCGTGTCCTGGCCGCCCTTCGTGCTCGTGCCCATGCTGGGCGCCGCGCTGCCGTTCCTGCTGCGGCGCAACCCCCGGGCCGCGGGCTGGTCCGCCGCGGGGGTGCTCCTGGCCAGCGCCGCCGCCGTGGCCCTGGGCCGGGGCGGACTGGACACCCTGTCCCTGTCCTTCGCCCTGATCGTGGCGGTGATGGGCTGCCTGAACATGGTCTACGCCGTGGGCTACATGGACCACAGCCATTCCCAGTGGCGCTTCTACACCTTCTTCCTGTTCATGACCGGCGGTCTCCTGGGCGTGGCCGCCAGCACGGATCTCTTCAGCTTCTTCACCTTCTGGGAGATCATGAGCTCGTGGACCCTGTATTTCGTCATCGTCCACGAGGAGAGCCCCCAGGCCCTGCGCGAGGGGTACAAGTACTTCTTCTTCAACGTGCTGGGCGCGGGTTTCGTCTTCCTCGGGGTGCTTCTGGCCGTCCAGGCCGCCGGGGATCCGTCCTTCGAGGCGGTGCGCCGGGCCCTGGGCACCATGCCCCCCGGCACGGCCGCGGCCGTGGTCGGCCTCATGGCCCTGGGCTTCGCCATGAAGGCGGCCCAGCTGCCCCTGCGCATCGACGTGCAGATGCACCCGGCCACGGCGCCCACGCCCGTCTCGGGCTACATCTCCTCGGTGCTGCTCAAGAGCGCCCTGTTCGGGCTGCTCAAGCTGTTCTTCGTCCTGGGCGGGCTCGGCGCCCTGGCCGGGCTGTGGCAGCAGGGGCTGGTCATGGGCGCCCTGGCCTGGGTCGGCGGGGTGACCATCGTCCTGGCCGCGCTGCTGGCGGTGTTGCAGTCCGACCTGAAGCTGGTGCTCATCTATTCCACCGTGAGCCAGCTGGGCTACATGGTCCTCGGCCTGGCCCTGGGGTCGTCCCTGGGCGTGGCGGGCGGGCTGCTGCATCTGGCCAACCATGTGTTGTTCAAGGATCTGCTGTTCCTGGTGGCCGGGGCACTGCTGCTGCGCACGCACCGGCACTCCCTGGACGAGCTGGGCGGCATCGGGCGGCGGATGCCCGCGACCCTGGCGGTCTTCGCCGTGGGCGCGCTGTGCGTGGTGGGCGTGCCGCCGAGCAACGGCTTCACCTCCAAGTGGATCATCTACCAGGCCCTCATGGAGCGCGGCGAGGTCGCCCTGGCGCTCATGTCCCTCATCGGCAGCGTGCTGACCCTGGCCTATTTCGCCAAGTACCTGCACATGGCCTTCCTGGGCCAGCCCTCGCGCGAGCTGGAGCACGTCCGCGAGGCCCCGCGGACCATGCTTGTGCCCATGATCCTGCTGGCTGCGGGCTGTGTGGTCACCAGCGTCTTCCCGGGGCTGCTCCTGGCGCCGGTGGCGGCGGTGGTGGCCCAGCTGGGCCTGCCGGGGCTGGATGTTGCCCCGTGGGGTCTGGCCTCGGGCCCCGGCGCCTGGAACGCCACCGCCGTGTCCGTGCTGGCGGCCGTGGCCTTCGGGCTGGGCTGGGGCGCCCTGCGGCTGCTGATGCGTTCGGTGCGGGTGTCCGCGGTGCACACCTGCGGGGAGGACCTGCGCCCCGAGGACACGCGCATGGCCTCGCGCGGGGTCTACGGGCTGCCCGGGGAGATGCTGCGCAATCTTGCGGCCGTGGTCGTGCCGTCGGTCAAGGAGTGACATCGTGAACGATATCTTCCCCGCGCTCTTCCACATGCTGGTTTTCCCCGGGGGGCTGTTCGCCCTGGTCGCCGGGCTGTTCCTCAAGGGGCTGGACCGGCGCGTGGAGGCCCGCATGCAGCGCCGCGTGGGGCCGCCGCTGTGGCAGCCCTTTTTGGACATCGTCAAGCTGGCCCTGAAGCAGACCGTGATCCCCGCCACGGCCCAGCGCACGGCGTTCCTGGCGGCGCCGGTCCTGGGTTTCGCCGGCATGGCCGTGTGCGCGGCGCTCATCCCCGTGGCGGGCGCCTATGCCGGGCTGCCGGGCCTGGGCGACCTGCTGGTGCTGTTCTACCTGCTGCCCCTGCCTGCCGTGGCGCTGATGGTCGGCGGGTCGGCGTCCAGCTCGCCCTTCGGGGCCCTGGGGTTCTCGCGCGAGATGTGCATGATGCTGGCCTACGAGGTGCCGCTGCTGGCCGTGCTGCTGGCCGTGGCCATGAAGGTCGGCGCGGCCACGGGGGTGGGGGTGGAGTTCTCCCTGTCCGCGGTGGTGGGCTACCAGCTCGCCCACGGCTCCCTGGCGCTGGACCCGGTGATGTGGCCGGCCCTGGCCGCCTATCTGCTGTTCCTGCCCGGGACGATGGGCGTGCCGCCCTTCGACGTGCCCGAGGCCGAAACCGAGGTTCTGGAAGGGCCGCTGCTGGAGTACTCCGGCCCGGCCCTGGGGTTCTTCCACCTGGCCTCGGCCCTGAAGACGATGGTCGTCCTGGGCCTGGGGGTGGCCATGTTCTTCCCCGCGCCGCTGCCCGGGGGCGCGCTGGTGAACGTGGCCTGGTTCCTGGCCAAGTGCGCGGGGCTGATGCTGCTGACCCTGACGGTGGTCAAGGCCGCCACGGGCCGCTTCCGCGTGGAGCAGGCGTTTCTTTTCTATCTCAAGTACCCCGCCCCGCTGGCCTTGCTGAGCCTTGGCCTGGCGTGGCGGGGCCTGTAGGCGGAGGGTCTTGATGCTGCGCAAGCTGGCCGCCAGGTCCCCCTGGCTCTACCGGATCAACACCGGCTCGTGCAACGGATGCGACGTGGAACTGCTGACCACGGCCTGCATCCCGCGCTACGACGTGGAGCGCCTGGGTTGCCGCTACTGCGGCAGCCCGCGCCACGCCGACATCGTGCTCATCACCGGGCCGCTCACCGTGCGCCTCAAGGACAAGGTCCTGCGCGTGTGGGAGGAGATTCCCGAACCCAAGGTCACCGTGGCGGTGGGCATCTGCCCCGTCAGCGGCGGCGTGTTTCGGGGCGGCTACAGCATCGCCGGCCCCGTGGACAAGTATCTGCCCATCGACATCAACGTGCCGGGCTGCCCGCCCCGGCCCCAGGCCATCATCGAGGGCGTGATCAAGGCCCGGGACGCCTGGCTCGCCCGCATGGGAGGCTGACCATGCTCGATTTCCTGAAGATTCTCGCCGGGAACGTGTTCAAGGGGCCGTCCACCGACGGATTCCCCTTCACGCAGGCCCATACGCCCCGGCGCTTCCGGGGCAAGGTGCACCTGAACCCCGCCCTGTGCGTGGGCTGCACCATCTGCCGCCACGTTTGCGCGGGCGGGGCCATCCATATCGCCGAGCGCCCCGACGGCAGCGGCTACGACTACACCCTGTGGCACAACACCTGCGCCCTGTGCGGCTTGTGCCAGCACTATTGCCCCACTGGCGCCCTTTCCACCTCGGGGGACTGGCACAACGCCCACCCGCAGTCCGAGAAGTACCAGTGGTGCGAGCGGCATTTCGTGCCCTTCCTGTCCTGCGACGGGTGCGGGGCGCCCCTCAGGCCGCTGCCCCCGGCGCTCACCGGGCGCATCTATGCCGACAACCATGTGGACGCGGCCCGGCTGATGCGCCTGTGCCCCAGGTGCCGCCAGATCGAGACCGCCATGCACGCAAGAGAGGCCAGCCATGAAGCGCAATCCGGTTCTTGACCCCGGGCTCGAACGCGAGCTGGAACTGCTGGCCCTGCGGGGCGGGTTCCGCAGCTCCGAGGACCAGGCGGGCAACCTTTTCCATTGGTTCCGCCTGGGCTCGCCGGGCGACCTGCCCGCCGCGGCCCGCCTGCTGGCCGCGCGGGGAGCCCGGCTGTGCACCGTCACGGCCTACGACCCACGGCGTGAGCACGATCATCCCCGCCACGAGGTGGCCTACCATTTCGACTGCGGCGGGGTGCTCGTCACCGTTACCGCGGCGCTGGACGAGGGCGAACCCCGGGTGCCGTCCATCATGACGGAGTTCACCAACGCCGACTGGAACGAGCGCGAGCTGGCCGAGCTCTACGGCATCCAGGTCACCGACCGGCCGACGCCCGCGCGGCTGTTCCTGGACGAGAGCCTGGAGCGCGGGGCCATGGACCGGGTGATTCCGGTGTCGGTGCTCATGAACGGCGCGTCGAGCAGCACCCTGTGGGAGCGCATCATGGGCGAGCGCCAGGACGAGAGCGGATCGCTGGTGGTTCACGAGGAGGAACGCGGATGAGCGGCGGGGCGACGGCCAAGACGTATACGCTGCCCGTGGGGCCGGTTCATGTTGCCCTGGAGGAGCCGATGTATTTCCGCCTGGACGTGGAAGGCGAAATCGTGCGCGGGGTGGAGCTGGGCGCCGGGCATGTGCATCGCGGCATGGAGGCCCTGGCCCTGCGCCGGACCCTGTTCCAGAACATCGTGCTCACCGAGCGCGTCTGTTCCCTGTGCTCCAACAGCCACCCCTACACCTACTGCATGGCCGTGGAGAACCTGGCCGGGATGACCGTGCCCGAGCGGGCCCAGGTCTTGCGGGTCATTGCCGAGGAGATCAAGCGCATCTCCTCGCACCTGTTCAACGTCGCCGTGCTGGCGCATATCATCGGCTTCAAGTCGCTGTTCATGCACGTCATGGAAGTGCGCGAGATCATGCAGGACATCAAGGAAACCGTCTACGGCAACCGGATGGACCTGGCGGCCAACTGCATCGGCGGGGTGCGCTACGACCTGGACGAGGAGCTGACCGGATACCTGCTCCACGGCCTGGACTCCGTGCGCGGGCAGGTGGAGGGGGTCCACAAGATCTATTCCTCGGACCGCATGCTCCTGCGCCGCTCGCGCGGGGTGGGCGTGCTCGGCGCGGCCGACGCCCGGGAGCTGGGCGTGGTCGGCCCGGTGGCGCGCGGCTCCGGCCTGGAGCTGGACGTGCGCCACAACGCGCCCTACGGCGGCTATGCGCTCCTGGGGGTGGAGCCCGTGGTCGAGCGCGACGGCGACGTGCATTCCCGGGCGATGGTCCGGCTGCGCGAGATATTCGTGTCCATCGAGCTGATCCGGCGTTGCGTGCGCGAGCTGCCCGGGGGGCCGACCACGGTGCTGCTGCCCGAGATCCCCGCCGGCGAGGCCCTGGCCCGCAGCGAGGCCCCGCGCGGGGAGCTGGTCTATTTCCTGCGCACCGACGGAACGGATGTTCCCAACCGCCTGAAGTGGCGCGTGCCCTCCTACATGAACTGGGAGGCCCTGGGGCGGATGATGCGCGACTGCCGGGTGTCGGACATCGCGCTCATCGTCAACAGCATCGACCCCTGCATCTCCTGTACGGAGCGCTAGGGCGGAGCCCCCATGCACGAAACGGCCATTGTGGCGGGATTGCTACGCATCGTCGAGGAGGAGGCCAGCAGGCACGACGTGGCCCGGGTGACCCGGGTGCGCCTGCAGGTGGGCCTTCTGGCGGCGGTGGAGGAGCGGACCCTCACGGGCTGCTTCGCCATCTGCGCCGAGGGCACCGTGGCCGAGGGCGCGCAGCTTGTGGTGGAAACGGTGCCCCTGCGCTGCCGCTGCCGGGCCTGCGGGCGCAGGATGGAGCTTGAGCGGCGCGTGTTCCTGTGCCCGGACTGCGGCGCTATGGAGCTGGAACTTTTCGGCGGCAACGAGCTTGTCATTGCCGCCCTGGAAGTGGAACCCAAGGAGGGAGGCCGGACATGTCCCCAGAACGGACCCCAGCCGTCGGATTCGTGATCGAGGCCGATCCCGGCAAGTGCAGGGCCTGCCGCAAGTGCGAGCTGGCCTGCATCGCCTCGCACAACGACATGACCATGAAGGAGGCCGTCAAGAACCGCAAGCTGTTCACCCCCAGGGTGCAGGTGGTCAAGACGGACAGCGTGAAGATGCCCGTGCAGTGCCACCAGTGCCGCCACGCCCCGTGCGCCCGGGTCTGCCCCACCAAGGCGCTGGTGCAGGTGGACGGCGTGGTCCGGATGCGCGTCCAGTATTGCGCGGCGTGCAAGCTGTGCATGATGGCCTGCCCCTACGGCGCCATCAGCCTGTCCTTCATCGGCCTGCCGGAGGAGGACGAGGGCGGGCGGGAGCTGCGCCGCCGGGTGGCCGTGCGCTGCGATCTGTGCGCGGATTGGCGCGCCCGGGAGGGCAAGGCGCAGTCGGCTTGCGTTGAGGCGTGCCCGCTGCATGCCCTGGTCATGGTGCCGCTGCCGGAGGACGAGGACGCCGGGGGCGCCGGGTGCGCGGCCTTCGCCCCGGGCGGTACGGGCTCGGGCGAAGGATGCGCGGCCTTCGCCCCGGGCGGTACGGGCTCGGGAGTCGGGGGCGGCGCCGGGGCTTGAGAAAATTGTAACGAAAGACTTCCGCCGGGTGTTGCCTCCGCCGGACCGCCGCCGCGGGGAGCCTGATCTTCGTGCCGGTGTGGATTTTGGATTATATTGAGTTTTTCCTGACGATTACCCGGGCCATGCGGCCCGGGTTTTTCGTTTCGCGCCTTGGACGCCTGCGCCGCCAGGGCGGCCGGAAATACCTGTTGCCTTCATTTTTGGAGCTTGTTATATCTCTCACATGGCTGGTTGTTTAAACAAACAATGCGCCCGGGGCAGCCGGGCTGGCAGGGGCGGAACCCTTGGTGCGCGCCGGATTTTCTGCCGCATCGGGGTGCTGCCCGGAACCGCGCCGGGGCCCGGCTCCGGAACCGCCGTCCGGCCCGGGCGGCGCATGGCCGCCCTGCGTGACCGTGGTGCGTGACGCGCCGCAAGGAGAGACGATTATGCGACTCGTATTCAGCGCCCGAGGCAACTGCTGCGACCTGGCCGTGCATCCCGTTTCCCGGACCACCGCCCGCAAGGTCCGCGAGTTGGGCTCCGGCCTCTACAGGCAGAAGTACCTGAACTGGTGGCGCAAGGGGAACACCTGTGCCTACGGAATGCGCCTCGAGGAATCCTTGCAGATGCAGGTGGCCCTTGACGGCGAGGCCGTGGAGTGCGTCGAACCGGTGCTGTCCGGCAACATCGAGGAGATTCCCCTGCCCGTGTATCTCGACAGCCGGGTGAGCCACCTGTGCGTCATGGGCTACGACAACGAGCCGTGCTGCTGCTCATGGGTGTGGGACGATGTCCGCGCCTATGACGCCTCCGGGTTCACGCTGCAAGTGCAGCGCATGGATTCCGTCATGGGCGCTCCGGATTATTGCGTGTTGGACAATGTGCTCTACGAGGGCCGACCGGCCGACGACATCACCTGGTGCGACACCAGGGGCTTCGACCTGATCACGCCCCGGGTCGTGGACCTGGCCGCGCTGCGCCAGGGCGCGTCGGCCCGGGCCTAGACCACTGCCGGAAGACCAGGCCCGGCGGCCCGCCGCGCCAAAGGAAAAATCCAGGCCGCGAGTGTGCGAAACGCACCGCGCGGCCTGGATTTTCCGTTTCCTTGCCGCCCGTCATCCCTGGGCGGCCTGTGGCGGCCCGGGCCGCTCACTCCGCCTCGGGCGGGGAGGGCAGGACGGCGCCCTGCTCCAGGGCGCCCTGGGCCAGGGCGCGAATCACGGCGTCCATGTGCCCGACCACGGAATCCACCACGGCCACGTCCTTCCATTGCAGGTACTCGAAGTACTTGTCCTCCACCGCGCCGCAGACCACCACGTCGATTTTCTCGGTGAGCACGAGCTTGCACAGCTCGTCGGCCGAGGCCGAGGAGAGCACCAGGGTCTTGGCCTCGCGCACGGTTCCGTCGGGCTCGATGCGTCCGATCCAGACATCGGCCGTCAGGTCGAAGCGCGGGGCCACGGTGTCCAGGTCCAGGGTGATCAGGGCCTTCACGGCGTTCATCGGCGCTCCTCCTCGTCGGGGGTGTCCAGACCGTGGACGCGCATCTTGCGCCACAGGGTGCTGCGGGCCCAGCCCAGGATCTCGGCGGCCCGGCCGCGCCTGCCCCGGGCCTGGGTCAGGGCCTCCATGATCAGTTCCCGCTCGGCCTCGCGCCAGCTCGACGCCCCGGAGCGGGGCGCCGGGGCGCGCAGGGGCGCCTCGGCCAGGGGCGGGGCGGGGGCCATGCGCCGCGCCTCGGGGTTGGTCATGTAGGCGGGCAGGTGGCGCGGGGAGATGATCTCCCCGTCGCAGACGTTGACGGCGTATTCCACGATGTTGCGCAGCTCGCGCACGTTGCCGGGGTAGGGGTAGCGCAGCAGCAGCTTGCGCGCGGCGGGCTCGAAGCCGCCGATGCGCTTTTGGAAGGCGGCGTTGAACTGGCCGAGGAAATGGTCGAGCAGCATTTCCGCGTCGCCGCCGCGCTCGCGCAGGGGCGGCAGGTGCATGCGCACCACGTTCAGCCGGAAGAGCAGATCCTCGCGGAAGCGCCCCTCGCGGACCATGGCCTCCAGGTCGCGGTGGGTGGCGGCGATGATGCGCACGTCCACCTTGAGGCCCTTGGTCCCGCCCAGGGGGTAGACGGTCTTGTCGTCGAGGAAGGAGAGCAGCTTGACCTGGAGCGACAGGGGCAGGTCGCCGATTTCCGTGAGGAACAGGGTGCCGTTGTGGGCCAGCTTGAAGCGTCCGCTCTTGCTTTCCACCGCGCCGGTGAAGGCGCCCTTGACGTGGCCGAAGAGCTCGGACTCCAGGAGCGTTTCGGGCAGCGCCCCGCAGTTGACCTTGACGAAGGGGCCCTTGGCCCGGTCCGAGGCCTGGTGCAGCGCCTCGGCCAGCAGGTCCTTGCCCGTGCCCGTCTCCCCGGTGACGAGCACGGAGGAGTCGGTCTGGGCGATGCTTGGCAGCAGCTTGAAGACCCCGCCCATCCTCGGGCTCTGGCCGATGAACCCCGCGTAGCCCAGGGCGTTCATCTTCTTGGGTTCCATGTTCTGGAACAGCCGCAGGTCCTCGATGGTCTCCATGTATCCGGCCAGCCGCCCCCGGGAGTCGTGCAGGGCCGAGGCGGTGATGCGCACCGGCAGGCGCAGGCGGTCGGCGTTGATGATGTCTCCCTCGCGGCACAGGGGGCCGGACCCGCGCGACAGGTCGGCCAGCGGGCAGCCGCGCACGCAGGTGTTGGCGCGCAGCACATGGCGGCAGGGCAGCCCCACGGCGCGGCGGGCCGAGAATCCCGTGAGCACCTCGGCGGCCTGGTTCATGGCCACCACGGTGCGCTGGCGGTCCAGCAGCAGCACGGCCAGGGGAATTTCGTCCAGCAGAGGCAGGAAGGGAATGGGCGCGTCGAACACGCCATCGATGCGCGGGGCGGCCCGAGCCGTGGAAATCTCGGTCATGATGGGCGCTCCTGGTTGTCTGTTCCGCGTCGGGGCGGCGGCCCCGGCACCCTGGTTATGAAACATTTTGAAACGGCTTGGCAAGAGGCAATTTGGATCGAATTGAAGAATTGGGTTTTGTTTTTGTTGACATATCGCCAGTTTCCTGTGCAATGGACCCATGTGAAGAAGTGAACGGAACGCCTGCGGAAGCGGGCGAGTGGTACGGAAACGAGGCCCCACGGGGGCCGGTACAGCGTGACGGGCCCGCCCCGCGGGTGGGCGCGCCGCGTCGCGAGGAGGCATCATGCACGAGAAGGTCTTGTTGGTGGACGACGAGCAGGGCTTCGTGGAAGCCATGGAAAAGCGGCTGGCCAAGCGCGGCATGGTCGTGCGCACGGCCCTTTCGGGCGAGGCCGGGCTGGAGATGCTCCAGGCCGGGGGCGGCACCGAGGTGGTCATCCTCGACGTGAAGATGCCCGGCATGGACGGGGTTGAGACCCTGCGGCGCATCAAGGCCGAATTCCCCCTGGTGGAGGTGATCATGCTCACCGGCCACGGCACGGTGGAAACGGCCATCGAGGGCATGCGCCTTGGCGCCTTCGATTACCTGATGAAGCCCTGCGAGATCGAGGATCTGGTGGCCAAGGTCGGCAAGGCCGCGTTGCGCCACCAGGGCCACGAGGCGCGCATCCTCCAGGCCGAGGCCGAGAGCATCGCCCTGCGCCGGGGCGACTAGGCCGGGCCGTGGTTGCGGCCCAGGACGACGGCCGGGCCGTGGCCCCGGCCCAGGACGGCGGCCAGGCCCTGCGCCTGCTGCTGGTGGACGACGAGGCGGGCTTCGTCGAGGTGCTCGGGCGGCGCCTGGCCCGGCGCGGCCTGCGCGTCCATGTGGCCGGGTCGGGGCGCGAGGCCATCCGCGCCCTGCGCCGGGCCGATTTCGATGTCGCCGTGGTGGACCTCAAGATGGAGGGCATGGACGGCATCGAACTGCTGCGGATAGTCAAGGCCATGGCCCCGGAGCTGCCGGTGATCATTTTCACCGGCCACGGCTCGGAGCGGGCCGCCCGCCAGGGGCTGGCCCTGGGGGCCTTCGACTACCTGCTCAAGCCCTGCGAGCTGGACGAACTGCTCGGCAAGATCCGCCAGGCGGCGGCCCAGGACGCACCGGCCTGAGGCCCGGCCGGGCCGGACCCTTCGCACTCCCGCCCCCCGGGACGCCCCGCGTCCCGGGGGGCTTTGCCTTGGCGGCCCGGACAGGGGCGGGAAAAGGGCTCCGCTTTTCCTCCCGCCCCGGCCGCGCGCGGGGCGGTGGGGCGACCGCGAGGCGTCGCATGGGCTACGGGGTTCCCCGGCCCCCGCGCGCGGATGGATTGCCCGAAGAGAATCCGGGCCACGGGCCATCCGTCGACCGGCCCGCGCGCGCGGGCGGATTGGCAGGAGCCCTGGCTTTCCGCTCCCTGGCGCCCCCGGCCCCCGTGCGCGGCGGAGCGGGGGAGGGCGGTTTTCAATCCGGGCGAAAGCGTGTATGTCCTGCTGCTGTCCGATGCCGCGCGCGGGCGCGCCCGGACGCCAGGAGGAGCCCATGAACGACGAGACGACGCCGGCTTCCGGAGTCCGCAAGAAGGAGCGGACCCGGGTGCGCCGCACAAGGAGCGCGGTGAAGAGAATCCCCGAATGCAGGACCGAGGACCGCAAGACCCGTGTGCGCCAGGTGCTCGAACGCAGGCAGAAGGATCTGCGCCTTGTCCTGGCCAATATCCATGACCCGCACAACGTCTCGGCCATCCTGCGCAGTTGCGACGCCTTCGGGATCAACGAGGTCGACCTGTTCTACACGGACACGGCCTTCCCCAACCTGGGGGCCAAGTCCTCGGCGTCGGCGCGCAAGTGGGTGGCCCGCCGCCGCCACACCGACGCCCAGACCATGGTCGCCGACCTGCGCGCGCGCGGCTTCCAGCTGCTGTCCACGGGGTTCTCCGAGCGCGCCCGACCCCTGACCCGCTGGGACCTGACCCGGCCCACGGCAATCGTCCTGGGCAACGAGCACCGCGGCGTCTCCTCCGAGCTGGAGGCCCTGGTGCCCGACCAGATTTTCATACCCATGATGGGCATGGTCCAGAGCCTGAACGTGTCCGTTGCCGCCGCCGTGATCCTCTACGAGGCCTTCCGCCAGCGCGAGGCCGCGGGCATGTATGCCGTGCCCAGCTTTTCCGCCGCCGAGCTGGAAGCCCTGGAGCGCGACTGGTGCGCCCGCTAGACCCGGAGCTGGCGCGCGCCCTGGAGGCGGTGGCCGCCGGGCGGTGCATCGTCTACCCCACCGAGACTCTCTACGCCCTGGGCGGCGACGGCACCAGCCGCGCCGTGGCCGAGGCCGTGTGCGCCCTCAAGGGCCGCGACCCGGCCAAGCCGCTGCCCCTGGTCATCTGCGCCACCGGGCAGCTGCCCCTGGTCGCCCGCACGGCCTCGCCCGAGGTGTTGCGCCTGGGCGGCCTGTTCTGGCCGGGGCCGCTGTCCGTGCTGGTGCGCGCCGCGTCCGGGCTGCCCGAGGCCGTGCAAGACGCGCGCGGCCTGACTTCGGTCCGCGTGACCTCCCACCCCGTTGCCGCCGCCCTGTGCCGCCTGGCAGAGCGCCCCCTGATCGCCACCAGCGCCAACCTGAGCGGCGGTCCCGCCGCCGCCCGGCTGGAGGAGCTGGACCCGGCCCTGGCCGCGCGGGTGGCCTGCGTGGTGGGCCTGGGCCCGGCCCCGGCCGGAGGCGCGCCGTCCACGGTGGTCGAGCCCCTGGGCGGGGCCGCCCTGGCGGTTCACCGCCTGGGGGCCGTGAGCCTGGATGCCTTGCGCCGGGCGGGATTCGACCCGCGCCCGGCGGCCTGACCCCTCCCCGCCGCCGGGACCGCCTCCCCCCCGGCCCCAGGTCCGGCCTTCCCGCCGCCGGGGCGCCCCGGCGTGAGCCGCGCGGCGCCCACGCCTTCTTATGTCCCCGGGCTCTCCACCTGCCGCCGCCGGGATCGCCTCCCCCCGGCCCCCCGGTCCGGCCTTCCCGCCGCCGGGGCGCCCCGGCGTGAGCCGCGCGGCGCCCATCCCTTCTTGTGTCCCCGGGCTCTCC
>NZ_JALNWM010000065.1 GCF_023230885.1 Desulfocurvus sp.
CGGACGCGGCTCAAGCCCCCCCTCGCCGCGGAAAAGGCCAGCGGCACCGGCGGCCAACGCAAAGGGGCCCGGCCAATGGCCGGGCCCCTGGAGCACATGGATTCGCCTTGCGACCCTAGGCGGGCTGTTCGGCCTCGGCGGGAGCCGAGGGCGCCGCCGGAGCGGGCTTGGCGTTCAGGGCCACCTCCTGCGGGAACACAGGCAGGTAGCGGTAGGCCAGGGAGGTCACGATGAAGCCGTAGGCGACGACCATCAGCGACGGCCCCCACTCGGCCCAGTTGGGAACGTAGTCGTACCACTTGTCGAAGGGCATGACCGGGATGGCCAGGGCCTGGACAGTGAACACATAGCGGTTGATGGTCACGCCCACGCAGGACAGGATGGCGCCGGTGTAAAGCAGCGCGGGGGTGTTGCGGAACTTGGGCACCATGAGCAGGATCGCCGGAAGGATGCCGCCCAGGCCGATCTCGGCCCACAACAGACCCACGCCGTAGCCCAGCTCGCTGTTGAACATCTGGTCCCAGGTCAGGCCGGAACGCGGCAGAACGTCCGTGGCCCAGGCCCAGGTGTCCAGGATCTTCAGGAAGACGTACAGCGTGAGCATGGTACCCGCGATCTTGCACATCAGGCGCTTCACGTTCCAGTCCACCAGCGTCTTGCCGGTGAGCAGCTCCATGAGCTTGACCACCAGCACGGAGAAGCACGGGCCGGAGCCCACGGCGGAGAGCACGAACAGGAAGAACGTCCACGGCCAGATGAAGAACCCGTCGCGCAGGATGTACGGACGGCCGAAGAGCACGCCGTACATGCCGCCCAGGGAGCCCTGGTGGAACGTGGACAGGAACGCGCCGATGCCCGCGATGAGCGGCATCACATAGTGGAAGTTGTGCGCGATGTTGTGCAGCAGCGGAATCTGGTTCAGCTTGCGGTTCTCAAGGATGTTCGGGACGAACTCCAGAGTCAGCACCATGAGGTAGCAGGTGATGCAGAACATCACTTCCGTCAGCATGGAGTGGACGTTGGGATGCCAGAAGCCGAACCAGGAGCGCAGCGGCTGGCCCACGTCCAGGGCCAGGATCAGCATGGCTCCGGAGTAGCAGAGGAAGCCGATGATGACCGTCAGGTTGACGATCTTCTCCAGCTCCTTGATGTCCAGGATGTACTTGAGCAGGCCGGTGAAGAAGGCGCCCGCGCCCAGGGCGATGACCGCCAAGTCGAAGGTGATCCACAGGCCGAACCCGAAGTAGTTGTCCAGCGCGGTGCGCGCCAGGCCGTCCGGGAACAGGATCATGATGGCCTCGTAAGCGCCCAGGGCGAAGACGACCCCGCACGCGCCGAGCCACAGCAGGAATTTGCCGAGCGAGCAGCGCTCGACTCCCTCAGGCCACAGTGCTCTATCCATGATGAGCCCCTCCCTCGCCCGCTTGGGCTTCTTCATTGGCCAGGTAGTTGTCGCCCTGCAGGCGGACCCAGGCGCGCTTGCTCATGTAGTAGACCTGCGGGTCGGTGCCCAGGCGCTCCAGCAGCCGGAAGGTATACGGGCTGCGGACCAGCTCGTAGACGGCGTGCTCGGGGTTCTTCACGTCGCCGAAGGTGATGGCGCCAGTGGGGCACACCTCGCCGCACGCGGGCACATAGGCGCCGTCGGGCAGCTTCTCGGGATCCTCGCCGGCCACGCGCGCCGCGTCCTTGGCGTACATCAGGCGATGGTGGCAAAACGAGCATTTCTCCACCACGCCGCGCGAGCGCACCGAGGTGTGCGGGGTCAGCTGCTTCTCCATGCCCTCGGGCCACACGGGCTGGTCCCAGTTGAACACGCGGGCGTGGTAGGGGCACGAGGCCATGCAATACCGGCAGCCGAAGCAGCGCGGATAGATCTGGCTCACGATGCCGCCGTTCTCGTTCTTGTCGGTGGCGATGGCCGGGCAGACCGACACGCACGAGGGCATCCCGCACTGCATGCACGGGCGGGGCAGGTAGGCCGTGTCGCTGCCGTCGGTCAACTCATAGATGGTCAGCCACTCGATCTTCTTGAAGCGGGTGGGGAAGCCCTTGCCCGCGATGCGCTGCAACTGGTTTTCCTGCGGCGCGATGTTGTTTTCCTTGTTGCAGGCCACCACACACGCGCCGCAGCCCGTGCATTTGTCGATGTCGATGACCATGCCCCATCTGATCGGGAAGTCTTGGAAAGTGGACATATTGCTTACCCTCTTCTTAGGCGGTGGCGATGTTCACCCGGGTGTCGGACCACACGGACAGGCCGGTCTCGGGGTCATCGGCCGCAGCCAGGACCTTGTAGGCGTTGTCGCCCAGGCCCCGGCTGTACTCGTCCCACGCCGTGTGGCCGAAGCCCAGGGGCGCGGCGACGACGCCGGTCATGACCTTCTCGGTGATGTGGACCCTGGCCGTCATCTCCCCGCCGGGGCCGCTCAGGCGCACGGCCTGGCCCTCGGCCACGCCGCTCTGGCGCGCGGTCTTGGCGTTCATCTGGACCATGAGGTCGCTGCCGCGCACGGTGGCGGCGCAAAGCGGCGGCAGGGCCACCTTGGCCGAGCCCAGGTTGTGCTTGGCCACCGGGGCCAGGGCCAGCAGGCCCTCGCCCTGGGCGCGCGGCGCGGGGGCCGCGGCGGCGCTCAGGTCGGGCACAAGCTCCGTGGTGGCCGCGCTGGTCCAGACCGCGCCGCGCCCAAGGGCCTTCCAGTCGGCGCCCAGAGCCTCGGCCTTGGCCCGCAAAACGTCCTTGAACGCGAGGTAGCCGAGGTCGATGTCCAGCCTGCGGGCCACGGAGAGCAGCACGTCGGCCGTGGCGCGGGTGTCGAAGGCCGGACGCGCCAGGGGCCGGTTCAGGCTGTAGACCGCCTGCCCGGCGCCGTAGGGGGTGTACACGTCGTCGTAGCGCTCCAGGGCCATGCTGCTGGGCAGCACGAGGTCGGCCAGCTCGGCGGTTTCATCCATGAAGCTGGAGAAGCTCACGGTGAAGCCCGCGCGGCGCACGGCCTGGGCCATCAGCTCGGCCTGGGGCAGGGCGTAGGCCGGGTTGGCGTCGTAGACCATCAGCACGCCCGCGCTGGCCTTGCCCTCGGCCAGCTTCTTCAGGAAGGGCACCAGGTCGGCGCTGTAGCGGCTGGCGGCGGAGCCGGCGCCCTGCACCACGGCCGGGGCCTCGGGCACGATCTTCACGCCCCCGGCCACATTGATGCGCCCGAGCATGGCGTTCAGGCCCAGGGCGGCCATCAGGGCCCGGGCGCCAGCGCCCTGGCCGAACTCCGACCCGGCGATGACCAGCGGGCGCTTGGCGGCGGCCAGCTCGGCGGCCAGCTTGCGCAGGGTGTCGGCGCGCACGCCCGTCTCGCGCTCGATGCGCGCGGGGCTGTAGTTGGCGGCCACGTCGCGGCGGAAGGCGTCCAGGCCATTGGCCCGGGCGGTGGCGCCGCGCTCCATGAGCGCGTGGGCCAGGCCCAGGGCCACGGACGCGGCGGCGCCGGGGCGGGCCTGGATCCACTGGTCGCAGACAACGGCGGTGTTGTTCAGCACCGGACCGGCGTAGACGTATTTGGCCGTGGCGGGCTGGCCCGAGGGGTGGCTCTGGGAGAAGGCCCGGGCGTTGCGCACGGCGGTTCCGGAGCTTTCCAGAGCGTCGGCGCCAAGCAGCAGCACATAGTCGGCGCCTTCGATGTCGTAGGCCAGGTGGCCTTCGCCGCCCAGCTTCTCCAGGGCCTTATGGGCGCTCTGGGCCTCGCCGGGCATCATGTAGAAGGAGCCGGAGAGCCTGTGCATCAGGGCCGCGAAGACCTCGTTGGCGGTGCCGGTGTCGTCGCCGCTGATCATGGCCACGTCACCTTCGGCCCGGCCGAGCTTCTCGGCCAGCAGGGCCTCGGCGTCGCTCCAGGAGATGGGCGCAAGCCCCGCCTCGGTGCGCACCAGGGGCTGGCGCACGCGCGCCGGGCTCATGAGCAGGCCGACCTCGGCGGCGGCCAGGGCCGACACGCCGCCGCCGGACAGCGGATGGTCCTGGCTGGAGGCCAGGCCCACGGGTACGCCGTCCACCAGGGCCACGCGCACGCCCGTCCCGGCGGGGTCGAGCTTGGAGGCCATCTCGGCGAAAAACACGTTGCGCTTGGGAACCTTGGGGTTCCACTTCCAGTTCTGGGTCCAGATGGAGATGTCGTCCGTCAGTTTCCAGGGGATGGGGGTGATCATCAGCCCCGCCCCGGCACCGGCGGCAAAACTCAGGAAGGTTCTTCTATTCATGACTTCGCCACCTCGTTGCTAGCGATGACAGACGTAGCAGGCGTTGCTCTGGCCGTTTTCGGCATGGCAGCGCTCGCATTCCCACATCTTCATGGTCCCGCGGCTGTAAGCCGGGTCCACGCCCACTCCCCTGCCGAACACGATCCTGTAGCCACCGTTGGAGTAGTCGGTCAGCTTGTTGCGGTAGTGCAGGGGCGGGGTGTCGCTGCCGCCCACGTCGGGGTGGCAGGTGGTGCAGTCCTGCGCGGCGTGGGCCGCGTGGGAGAAGAACACGTTGTCAGGCTGGTCCTGGTAGATCAGCCACGGAACTTCCTTCCCCTCGTTGACGTACTCGTCGATGAACCGCTGCTCTTCCGGGTCTTCACCCATGGCCTCGGTGTGGCACTCGGCGCAGGACTCGGTCGAGGGCAGCCCGCTGAAGGAGCCGTCCTCGTTGAGATAGTGACAGTCCTCGCAGGCCATTCCGGCGTCGTCCACATGGACCAGGTGGCTGAACCGCAGGGGCTGTTGCTCGACGCTGAACAGCACCCGGGGGAACCACCACCAGCCCACGAGGAGGATTGCCACGAACCCGATGAAAAAGGGCAACGCTCCTCCGCTTCCTGAAGTTTTCTTCACCATGTGCTCTCGCCTCATCCTTGTAAAAGAGTTGCTCTCCGGGCGCCCGCTCCGGCATCCCTCCCGGGACCGGCGGCCCTTGGGCCCTTACCACGACCCCGCTGGAACACGTCTGCCCGTCCGGCCGAGAGATGCCGGACGACGCGTTCTGCGGGGTTCACGACCAAAAAAAGCCTCAGGGAGACGCAGCAGTTCTAGGCATGTCAGCCCAAGCGTGTCAAGGCTTAATGAAATAATTCACGAACCTGATTTCCCAGAATTGTCCTCCATTTCCGGAGGAAAAACGGCGCCCGACCCCCGACCCGGCACGCGGGCCGGGCGCGGAAAAAACACCTCCGGCGCCGCGCATGTTCCAGAATGCACCCGCCCTGCGGGCCGCAGGGCCCGCATAGGCCGCCCGGGAGCCCCTGCGCGGCGGCACCCGTCTGGGTGCGGCCCGGGATTCCCTGCGCGGCGGCGCGGGCGGCCTGGGCGCGGGGCGCGGCGGCGCGGGCGGCCTGGGCGCGAAGCCCAGCCAGGGGGCGGCCCTCACCCGGCGGGCCGCCCGGGCGACCTTGCGCGGCGGCGCCCGTCTGAGTGCGGCCCGGGAGCCCCTGCGCGGCGGCGCCCCCCCTGGGTGCGGGCCCGGCGGCCACGGGCCGCAGCTTGCGGCACAGCCCGGCGCGGGGCCCGTCTGCGTGCGGGCCCGGCGGCCGCCACCATCCCCGGGGGAGATACCCTGAACGGCGCCAGCCTGCGGCCGGGCCAGCGCGGGAGGCCCGGCCGCAGGCGTCCCGCGAGCCGGCCCGGGCGACGGCCCGGCCCCGCCGGGGGCGGCGCTCAGCCCTCGGCGGGCGGCGCGCCCGCGTCATCCCCGGCCCCGGGGTCCCCGGCCCGGCCGTACACGTCGTCGAAGCGCACGATGTCGTCTTCCTCCAGGTACGGCCCGGACTGGATCTCGATGATTTCCACGGGCACCTTGCCGGGGTTGCCCAGGCGGTGCAGGGCCGTCTTGGGGATGTCCACGGACTGGTTCTCGTAGAGCAGGATCTCGCGGTCGTCCACGCGCACCTGGGCCGTGCCGGAGATGACCACCCAGTGCTCGCTGCGGTGGTGGTGCTTTTGCAGCGACAGCCACGCCCCGGGCAGGACCTCGATACGCTTGATCTTGTAGTGCGGCCCCTCCTCCAGCACCGTGTAGCTGCCCCAGGGGCGGCGCACGGTGACATGGGCCTCCACCAGCCTGCTCTGCTCCTCGCGCAGGCGCTCGACCACGTCCTTGACGCGCTGGACCTTGTCCTTGGGGCAGATGAGCGTCGCGTCGCGGGTCTGGACCACGATGAGCCCGTCGACCTCCACGGCGGCGAGCTTGCCCCCGCGCGAGAGCAGCAGGCTGTCCCGGCAGTCCATGGCCAGCACGTCGCCCTGGACCACGTTGCCCCCGGCGTCCTTGGCGCCCAGGCGGTACAGGGCCTCCCAGCTGCCCAGGTCGTCCCAGCCGAAGTCGGCGCGCACCACGGCCTGGCGCGCGACGTGCTCCATGATGCCGTAGTCCACGGAAACGTCGGGCAGGGCCGCGTAGCCCCGGGCCAGGGGCTGGCTGCCGCGCGCCGCCCACCAGGCCGCCAGCTCGGGCTGGAAGCGCTCCACGGCCTCCAGGAAGGCCCGCACCTGGAAAACGAACATGCCGCTGTTCCAGTAGTGCGCGCCGCCGGAAAGGAACCGGCGGGCCGTGGCCAGATCGGGCTTTTCCACGAAGCGGGCGACCTCGAAGCAGTCCTGGCCCAGGTCCGCCCCGCGCTCGATGTAGCCATAGCCCGTTTCGGGTTTGTCGGGCACGACGCCGAAGGTCACGAACCAGCCCTGGCGGGCCAGGGCCGCGCCGCGCCCCAGGGCCTCGCGCCAGACCCCGGGCTTGTGGATCAGGTGATCCGAGGGAAACACGGCCACCAGCGCCTCGGGGTCGCGCGCGGCGGCGCGCTCCATGCCCAGCAGGATGGCGGGCAGGGTATTGCGGCGCATGGGCTCGGCCAGCACCTGGGCCTCCAGGCCCGGATGCACCCCGGCCACCTGTCCGCGCACCTCGAAGAACTGCTCCTCGTTGGTCACCACCCACACGTCGGCGGGGTCGAAGACTTCCAGCGCCCGGGCGGCGGTCTGCTGGAGCATGGTGCTCGCGCCGGTGAGCGCCAGGAGCTGCTTGGGCAGCAGGGTGCGCGAATAGGGCCATAGCCGGGTGCCGGAGCCCCCGGCCAGGATCAGGGCCTGGCAGCCTTGCAGGGCCCGGGCGGTGGAGTCGCTGGTCATCGCCCCTCCTCGGGGTTGGGGGTGGCCCCGCCCGGCCCGGCGCCCGGGGCGCCGAAAACGAAGGGCGAGACGAAATCGGCCAGGCGCGGCAGGGTCTTGTCCTTGTCGGAGAGCACGGGGGCGGCCTCGGGCCAGGGGATGCCCAGGTCGGGGTCGTTCCACAGGATGCCCGCGTCGCGCACGGGGTCGTAGTAGGCGTCGACCTTGTACTGGAATTCGGTGTCCGGGGCCAGGGTCAGGTAGCCGTGGGCGCAGCCCGCCGGGATGAACATCTGCGCGCGGTTGTCGGCGCTGATGGTCTCGGCGTGCCAGGCGCCGTAGGCCGGGGAGCCCACGCGCAGGTCCACGGCCACGTCGTAGACCGCCCCGCGCGAAACGCGCACCAGCTTGGCCTGGGCCGAGGGCGGCCCCTGGAAATGCAGCCCGCGCAGCACGCCCCGGGCCCGGGACAGGGCATGGTTGTCCTGCACGAAATCACAGGCCACGCCGCATTCGGCCAGCGCCTTGCGGCTGTAGGTTTCCATGAAGAAACCCCGGCGGTCCTCGAAGACCTTCGGGGTCAGGACCAGCAGTCCCGGGATGCTCGTGGTCCGCACCTGCACCGTGTCGCCCTCCTTGCCCGTCCGGCCGCCCGGGGCCGGGCGCCCAGGGTGCGGTCGATGCGGTCACGGCTCATCTACCAGCCTTTGCCCGCGCAGACAACAACCGCGCCGCCGCGCCCCCCTCCCCGGCCTGCGCCCGGGGCCGCGCCCAGCCGCGTCCCGCGCGGCCAAAAGCGTTGACAATTCCTCGCCAATCCAGGAAGCTTCGGCCCACGAATCGCAATCCCGCCAGCTCGGGAACCGGCGGGAACCGGGCGGAGCAAGACGTGGCCATCGACACAGAACAGGACCAGCAGGGCGAAATCGCCCGGCTCAGGGCCGAGCTCGACGCCAAAAACGCCGAGCTGGAAGCCCTGCGCTCCCGGTTCGAGGCGGAGAACACCGACCTGGTCCACCGCCTGGACCAGTTCCGGGCCATCTTCGAAAACGCCGCCTCGGGCATCGCCATCCAGAACGTCGAGGGCGTCATCACCGCGGCCAACCAGACCTTCCTGGGCATGGTCGGCTACGGCCGCCAGGAGCTGCTGGGGCTGCCCGCCGCCGCCGTGATCCATCCCGAGTCCGCACACCGGACCCTGGCGGACGCGGTGCGCCAGGGCGAAGCGGCCCCCCTGCGCGACGAAAGGAAGCTGGTGCGCAAGGACGGGTCGAGCCTGTGGGTCGACCTGACCACCAGCGTCCTGACCGAAGCCGACGGCACGCCGCGGGGCTTCGTCTGCGTGCTGCACGACATCACCGCCCGCAAGCGCACCGAAGCCGCCACAAGGGAAAGCGAACAGCGCCTGCGCCAGCTGGTGGAGCGCCTGCCCGTGCTCATCCACGCCCACGACGCCCAGGGCAACTATGTGTTCTGGAACCGCGAGTGCGAGCGCGTGCTGGGCTACGGGGCGGCGGAAATCATCGGCAATCCCGGGGCCCGCGCCCTGCTCTTCCCCGACCCCGACTACCGCAGGCACATCGAAAAGCTGCACAGCGACGCCAGCGACTTCGCGGGCTGGGAGGCCGAAACCGCCGCCGCCGACGGCAGCGTCAAAACCATCCTGTGGACGCGCATCTCCGGGGACAGCCCCCTGCCCGGCTGGGCCGCGTGGGAAACGGGCATGGACATCACCGAGCGCAAGGCCGCCGAGAACGCCCTGCGCGCCTCGGAGCACGAAAAGAAGCTCATCCTGGACACCATCTCCGAGTGCGTGCTCTACCAGACCACGGACAAGCGCATCCTGTGGGCCAACCGCGCGGCCCGCGCCCTGGCGGGCGGGGAGCCCAAGGACCTGCGCGGCAGGCGCTGCTACGCCGTCTGGCACGGCTACAAGAAATCCTGCACCGCCAGCCCCTGCCCGGTGGACCAGGCCCTGCGCCTGGGCACGCCCGTAGAGGCCGAGGTGGAGGGCGAGGGCGGGCGGACATGACTGGTCAAGGGCTATCCGTCCTTCGCCCCCGACGGCTCCCTGGCCGGGGCCATCGAGGTCGCCACGGACATCACCGGGCGCAAGCGCTCCGAGGAGGCCATGCGCCGCGCCCGCGACCTGGCCGAGAACGCCACCAAGATGAAGGACGAGTTCCTGGCCAACATGAGCCACGAGCTGCGCTCGCCCCTGAACGGCGTGCTGGGCATGCTCGACGTCCTGCTGGACACCGACCTCGACGCCGAGCAGCGCGACTGCATCCAGACCGCCCTGCAGGCGGGCGAGGGCCTTTTGGCCATCATCAACGACATCCTGGACTTCTCCAAGCTCCAGGCCGACAAGATCGTGCTCTCGCGCCGCCCCTTCCGCCTGCGCCACACCGTGCGCACCGTGTGCAACACCTTCCGCGAGCAGAGCCTGCGCAAGGGCCTGGACGTGGGCTACGACGTGGACGCCGCAGTCCCCGACACCGTCATCGGCGACGAGGGGCGCGTGCGCCAGATCCTCTTCAACCTGGTGGGCAACGCCGTGAAGTTCACCCACCAGGGCAGCGTGCGCGTGCGGGCCCAGATCCTGCGCAAGGGCGCGGACCCCCGGCAGGCACGGCTGCTGTTCACGGTCACCGACACGGGCATCGGCATCCCCGCCGAGCAGCTGGACACCATCTTCGACCCCTTCGTGCAGCTCAACTGGGCCAAGAACCGCAAATACGAGGGCACGGGCCTGGGCCTGGGCATCGTCAAGCGCCTGGTGACCCTCATGGGCGGCATCATCACCGTGGAAAGCGAAATGGGCGGAGGGACCACGGTACACTTCTGGGTCAATGTGGAGCTGCCCGGCTGAGCCGGGGCCACCACGCCAGGCATCCCGCGAAGGCGCCCCCGGGCGCCTTTTTTCACGCCCGGGCGCCCGGGGCCGGTTTTTTTGCCCGCGACGGTGGCGGCCCCCGCCCGGGTATGCTATATCGGACACGGGCCTTTCCGGGCCCGCGGCCGCCCTGGAGCGGGCGCGGCGCCGGACAAAACCGGCGGGGAGGCCCGGAATCGTCACCGCCCGGCGGCTCCCCGCACGGGGCGCCGCCGGGACAAAATGCCCGCAACCCATCCGTGGAGATCGGAATGCGCTACGCGGCCACGATCCTGATCCTGCTGCTGGCGGCCCTGCCGGGCCCGGCTTCCGGCCAGCAGCCCCCGCCCGCCCCCCAGCTCCCCGAGGTGCGGGCGGTGGTGCTCAGGAGCATGGCGCCCTTCTTCTCCGTCGGCCCGGACAACCTGCCGCACGGCTTCGCCGTGGACGCCACCCGGGCCATCGCCGAACTGGCCGGGCTGCGGGTGACGTTCCTGGTGGCCGACGACTGGGCCGAGGCCCAGCGCGACGTGCTCGAAGGCCGGGCCGCCTTCATGGCCGGGATGACAGCCACCCCGGAGCGCAAGCGCCACTTCGTCTTCACCTCGCCCATCTTCGTATCCCCATCCTGCCTCATGGTCCGGGCCAACGACAAGACCATCCGGGAGCCCGCCGACCTGCGCGGCCGGACCCTGGCCATCCTGCGCGGCAGCCTCATCCCCGAGCCCCTCAGGCATGTGCCCGAGGTCTGGATACGCGAATACACCAGCCCGCAGCACTACATCCTGGACCTGCTCTCCGGCAACGTGGACGCCGTTATGGCCGGGCGCTACGAACTGGCCCACCTGACCTCCCAGGCGGGGGTGGACAACCTGGTCGATTTCGTGGACGGACCCGGAACGGAGTACAAACGGCGCCTGGCCCTGGCCGCCGGCGACCAGGAACTGGCCGCGCGGCTGGACGCAGCCGTGCGCCGGTTCACCTCCTCGCCGCAGTATCCGGAGCTGGTGGAGCGCTGGTACGGCAGGCCCCGGCCGTTCTGGACGGCCGCACGGGTGATTGCCCTGACGGGCGCGGCCCTGGCCTGCGCCATCCTGGCCGCGCTGGCCATCCACTACCACCTGACCCTGCGCCTGAACGCCCGGCTGGCCGCGGCCCTGCAGGACAGCCGCCGCAACGCCGACCAGCTCGCGCGCAACCGGGACATGTTCCGCCATCTGGTGGAAAACATCCGCCATGTGTTCTGGATGCGCGACCTGGAGACCGGGGGGATCATCTACGTCAGCCCGGCCTACGAGGACCTTTCCGGCAAAAGCACCCAGACCCTCTACGACGAACCCGGGTCCTTCCTCGACATGGTGCACCCCGACGACCGCGAGCGCGTGGAGCGGGCCACCGAACGGCTGCACAAGGACGGCACCCCCTTCGACATGGAAATGCGCGTCTGCGCCACCCGGGGCGGGGAGCGCTGGGTCAGCGCCAGGGCCTTCCGCCTGGCGGCGGCGGACAACCTGCCCCCGCGCACCGTGGGCTTTCTGGAAGACATCACCGCGGCCAAGACCGCGAGCCTGGCCCTGCAGGAGAGCGAGAGCCTTTTCCGCGCGCTGTTCATGGACAGCAGCGTGGTCATGCTGCTGCTGGACCCGGAAACCGGGCGCATCGCCGAGGCCAACCACTCCGCCAGCGCCTACTACGGCTGGAGCCGCGACGAGCTCATGGCGATGAACGTGGTGGACATCAACACCCTGCCGCCCCGGGAACTCCGCAAGATCATGGACCGGACCAGCAGCGAGGGCCGGGGCCGCTATTTCTTCCGCCACCGCCTGGCCAACGGTGAAACCCGCGACGTGGAGGTGCACAGCGGGCCTGTGGCCATGCAGGGCCGCCAGGTCCTGCATTCCTGCGTCATCGACGTGACCGAGCGGCGCCAGGCCCAGGAGCTTTTGCGCCGCAGCGAGGATTTCCAGCGGGCCATCGTCGCCTGCTCGCCCGTGGCGCTCTACTCCATGGACCTGGAGGGCTGCGTTTTGTCCTGGAACGCCTCGGCGGAACGCATCTTCGGCTGGCGTACGGACGAGGTGCTGGGCACGCCGCTGCCCATCATCGGTCCGGACGAACAGCCGGAGTTCACCCTGCTGCGCGCCAGGGCCCTGGCCGGGGAGCGGCTGGTCGGCCTGGAGCTGACGCGCAGGCACAAGAACGGCTCGCGGGTGGAGATCAGCCTGTCCACGGCGGTCATCCGGGGCGACGACGGCGTGCCCATCGGCATCCTGGGCGCGGCGCAGGATATCACCGCCCGCAAGCGGGCGGAACGGGAGATGCTCCAGGCCAAGGAGGCCGCCGAGGCCGCAAGCCAGGCCAAGTCGGAATTCCTGGCCAACATGAGCCACGAGATCCGCACACCCCTGAACGGGCTCATGGGCATGCTCCAGCTCCTGGAGTCCACCGCCCTGGAGGCCGAACAGGGCGAGTATGTGGAGCTGGCCAAGCAGTCCTGCACGCGCCTGACCCGCCTGCTCTCCGACATCCTGGACCTCTCGCGCGTGGAGGCGGGCAAGCTGAGCATCCAGGCCAAGCCCTTCTCCCTGGCCGCCACCCTGGACCAGCTCAAGGGCATCTTCCGGCCCCTGGCGCGCCAGTCGGGCCTGGAGTTCATCTGCCACGTCGGGGACGACGTACCCGAGACGGTGGTCGGCGACGAGGTGCGCCTGATGCAGGTGCTGATGAACCTGCTTGGCAACGCCTTCAAATTCACCACCGCCGGGAAGGTGACCCTGGAGGCATACAGCCTGCCGCCGCGCGGCCCGGGCCAGCTCCGGGTGCTCTTCTCCGTCGCCGACACGGGCATCGGCATCCCCGGGGAGGACATCGCGCGGCTGTTCAAGCCCTTCTCCCAGGTCAGCGAGGGCTTCACGCGCCGCTACCAGGGCGCCGGGCTGGGGCTGGTCATCTGCAAGCGGCTGGTGGAGCTCATGGGCGGCAGCATCGCCGTGGACAGCGAGCCCGGCGCGGGCACGACCATGCTCTTCTGCTGCACCTTCCAGGCCCACACGCAGCCCGCCGCGCAGGTCCCGCCCCAGGCGCCCGGCCCCGGTCCGGGCCTGGGCGGCGCGCGGGTGCTCGTGGCCGAGGACGACCGGGTCAACGGGCTGGCGGCGGCGCGGATGCTGGAAAAGGCCGGCGCCCGGCCCACGGTGGTCGGCGACGGCAGCCAGGCCCTGGCCGCCCTGCGCGACGACCCCTTCGACCTCGTGCTCATGGACGTGCAGATGCCGGTGATGGACGGAGTGGAGGCCACCCGGGCCATCCGCGAGGGCCGGGCCGGGGAGGCCGCCCGGGCCGTGCCCATCGTCGCCATGACGGCCTATGCCATGGCCGGCGACAAGGAAGCCTTCCTGGCGGCGGGCATGGACGGCTACGTCTCCAAGCCCGTGGACCCGGACGAACTGGCCCACGCCGTGGAAACGGCCCTGGGCGGGGCCCGGGGCTGAACCGGAACGGCGGGGCCGCGCCCCGGGGCGGCCCCGGCGGCTCAGGCTCCGGAAAGCCTTTGGCTGGGTTCGTCCGGGACAGTGTCCACGGCTTCGAACAGCCCGATTTTTATTCCGTAATGCAATAGCTCCCGGTAGCTGCCGACACCGAGCTTGGCCATGAGGTTCGCCCGGTGGCGCTGGACGGTCTTGTCGCTTATGCACAGCAGCACCGCGATCTCGACGTTGGACCGGCCCTCCACCAGCAGGCGGAATATTTCCTGCTCACGAGGGGTGAGCAGGTTGTATGCCTCCCCCTCGCCCTGTCTGTTCCGCTGGCGGATGTACTCCGGGATGATCAGGCTGTTGACCCGGGGGCAGCAATAATGGCGCCCCAGATAGACACTGCAGACGGCTTCCAGAATCTCCAAGGAGGGGGAGCTCTTGAGCACATAGCCATATACGCCGGACTGCAAGGCCTGGTTGACCAGATTTTCCTTGCTGTGCATGGACAATATAATGACCCGGCTCTGGACTTGACCTTTCCTGGCGATATCGATGAGCTGGGTGGCGATTTGCAGCCCGCTGTAATCCGGCAGCGCGATGTCCAGAATCGTGATATCCGGGTTCTTTTGACGGAACAGGCGCAAGGCATCCAGGCCGCTCTCCGCCTCGCAGAGCACCTCGATGTCGTCCTCGGCCTCCAGCATGGCACGCAGCCCCTTGCGGATCAGCGCGTGGTCGTCCACCAGCATCACCTGAATCTTTTTCCGTTCATGTCTGCACATCCGGATAGAAGGGAATTTCCAGCCGCAGGGTCGCGCCCTGGCCGGGCTGAGAACTTATCCGCAACGTGCCGCCCACCTCGGCGACACGCTGGCGCATGAAGCGCAGCCCCAGCCCCATTCGTGGCGCCGCGCAGGAAAAACCCACCCCGTCGTCCTGAATGGCGATGACGATCTTGGGGTAGCTGTAGATGATCCGCAGCCTGACCCGGCTTGCCCGGGCGTGCTTGACGATATTGTTCAGCCCTTCCTGCACCACGCGGAAGATGACCACCTCCAGTTGCTTGGGCAGGGAGCATCCGCCCAGGCCGAGCTGCTGGTAGTCCACCTCAAGCTGGTACAGATCCTCCATCCTTTCCTTGAACCAGAGCAGGGTTTCATCCAGCCCCAACGGGTCCAGCAGCGAGGGCATGAGGTCGTTGGATATGCGCTGCACCTCGACGCTCAATTC